>CAXRBE010000041.1:0-15434 GCA_964228805.1 Burkholderiaceae bacterium | reverse complement strand
AGGGCTCAGATCTGAGCTATCGCTTTGAGCGGCGCCTGAATTTTGAGCCAACTGTGGTGCTAATCGGTACGGCACCAAAACCCCAAGTTCTCGCCAGCCCCTTCCTGCCGTACCGCGGTCAAAAAGTCAGGAGGTTCTGAGACGAAAGGGGGTTTGAGACGGATTTCGGGGTTGGGTGGCCATGGGGCCAGTCAGGAGCCCATAGCAAAAAGCCCCGCGTGGTGCGGGGCTCTGAGCGCCTGACAACCCGACTGAGCGAGTTAGCAGGACTTGTTCTGGCGGAGACGGAGGGATTCGAACCCTCGATGCGGCTCTACACCGCATACTCCCTTAGCAGGGGAGCACCTTCGGCCTCTCGGTCACGTCTCCTGGGGCACGAAATCATTATCGCATGAGTTGTGGGTGTCACTTAGCGGGCGGGCTGGTCCAGGTCAAAAGCCTTGTGCAATGCGCGCACTGCCAACTCCATGTATTTTTCGTCAATCACCACCGAGGTCTTGATTTCGCTGGTGGAGATCATCTGGATATTGATGCCTTCTTCACTCAGGGCGCCAAACATCTTGCTGGCAATGCCTACATGGCTGCGCATGCCTATGCCAACGATGCTGACCTTGCAGATCTTGTTGTCACCCTGCACTTGCTCAGCACCTAATGCGGGCGCAATTTTTTCGTTCAGCAAATCAATGGTTCGACCAAAGTCATTGCGGTGCACGGTGAAGCTGAAGTCGGTAAGACCACCCTTGCTGATGTTTTGGATGATCATGTCGACTTCAATATTGGCGTTTGCGACCGCACCCAGGATCTGAAAGGCAATGCCGGGCTTGTCAGGCACGCCCACCAGGGAAATCTTGGCTTCGTCGCGGTTGAACGCAATGCCGGAAACAATGGCCTGTTCCATTTTTTCGTCTTCCTCAAAGGTGATCAGGGTGCCAGATTTGGCCTCCTCATTGATGTCGATATCCCAGGGAGTGAAGCTGGACAGCACACGCAAGGGTACCTTGTACTTGCCGGCAAATTCCACCGAGCGGATTTGTAGCACTTTGGAACCCATGGAGGCCATCTCCAGCATTTCCTCAAAGCTCACAGTGTGCAGCCGGCGCGCTTCGGGCACGATGCGGGGGTCGGTGGTGTAAACACCATCGACGTCGGTATAGATCAGGCACTCGTCGGCCTTCATGGCAGCAGCCACCGCCACTGCCGAGGTGTCGGAGCCGCCGCGCCCCAGGGTGGTGATATTGCCAGCATCATCCAAGCCCTGAAAGCCGGTAATGATGACCACCTTGCCGGCCTTGAGGTCTGCCCTGACACGCTTGTCTTCAATCGATTCGATACGCGCCTTGGTGTAGGCGTTGTTGGTGCGTATTGGCACCTGCCAACCGGCATAACTCACAGCCTCCATGCCTTCGGCCTGCAAGGCAATGGCCAATAAGGCACTGGAGGCCTGCTCGCCGGTGGCGGCCAGCATGTCAAGCTCACGGTTGGTGCTGTGGCTGGCTTTTTCGGGCGCCAATTCCTTGGCCAGCCCCAGCAAGCGGTTGGTTTCACCGCTCATGGCGCTGGGCACCACCACCATCTGGTGGCCGGCGCGCGCCCATTTGGCCACGCGCTTGGCGACATTGCGGATGCGCTCGGTCGAGCCCATCGAGGTGCCACCATATTTGTGAACGATCAGTGCCATTGGATTCGTTGGAATGAGGGCGCCACTGCCAATTTGAGGGCGTCCAGTCAGTCAATTTAACCGTCTGGGCAGAGATGAGCCGTCAGACGTGGGTATTGTACCAATCCAGGGTATCGCCCGAGCGGGCGATCATGCCGCCACCCACCTTGATGCGCAGCCCGTGGCCGCGCGTGGTGCAAGCCGCAATCTGGTCCAGCAATTCCTGCATCTGGGCATCGCTGGGCGTTGCGCCGGGCAGGCCACGCAGCCAGTGGCGCAGCACATTGGCCTGTCGCGCCCGACTAAGGGCTTGCAATCCCCGCAGGCTGGGCGGGCTGCCGATGCGCACCAGATCATCGGCTGCCAGTTCCTCCAGCAGGCGCTGGGCCTGGGCCGCATGGCTGGCGCTACGGGCCATGGTGTCGCGAAATTGGGGGAACACTTCTTCCAAGGCCGGCAAGAGGCGAGTACGAATGTGGTTTCGGGTGTAGCGCAGGTCGCGGTTGCTGGGGTCGTCCACCCAGTCGATGGCTTGCGCGCGCAAAGCATCACGCAAGGCCTGGCCGGGCACTGCCAGCAGGGGACGGTGATAGCGCAGGCCATCGCGCTGCCATTGGGCCGCCATCGCGCTCAGCCCAGGCAGGCCAGCCCCACGGCCCAGAGCCAGCAGCAAGGTCTCGACCTGATCATCGGCGTGTTGTGCCACCGCGATATCGTGCAGACCGGCCTGGCGGGCCAGGCCAGCCAAAGCCTGATAACGGGCCTGCCGGGCAGCATCTTCTGGGCTTTGACCAGCTGCATGACGGGCATCAATGTGTGCCACAAGCAAAGGCAACTGCAGCTGGCGACAAAACTCCTGGCAATGCAATTCAAATTGATCAGCTGCCGCCTGTAGGCCATGATGAACATGCAAGGCATGCACCTGCCCTGGCCACTTTTGGGCGCAAGCCCATAACAAGGCTGTGGAGTCAGCCCCAGCGCTGTAGGCCACACCCAGTGGCAGGCCTGGTTCAAAGGCATCAAGAGCCTGCGCCAGGGTGAGGCTCATGGCGCGCCGGCTTACTTGCCGGCCTTGGTGTCGGTGAATCGGCCGTAACTTTGCAGGCGCTCGTAGCGGCGCTCAAGCAGGTCCTTGAGCTTGAGATCGGCCACCTGGCGATAGGCTTCACCCAGAGCGCGCTTGAGCAGCGAGACCATTTGGGCCAGATCCCGATGGGCACCACCCACAGGCTCATTGACAATCTTGTCCACCAGGTTGAGCGCTTTGAGCCGATGGGCGGTGATGCCCAGCGCCTCGGCAGCGTCCTGCGCTTTCTCCGAAGTTTTCCACAAGATGGAGGCGCAGCCCTCAGGGCTGATGACCGAGTAGACCGAATACTGCAGCATCAACACCTGATCAGCCACCGAGATGGCCAGCGCGCCACCGGAGCCGCCCTCACCGATGATGGTGGTGATGATGGGCACTTCCAACTGGGCCATCTCGAAGATATTGCGGCCGATTGCCTCGGACTGGCCACGCTCCTCGGCGTCAATGCCAGGGTAGGCACCAGGGGTGTCAACAAAGGTGAACACCGGCAATTTGAATTTTTCAGCGGTCTTCATCAGGCGCAAGGCTTTGCGGTAACCCTCGGGCTTGGTCATGCCGAAATTGCGCAGGCTGCGCTCTTTGGTGTCGCGGCCTTTCTGGTGTCCAAGCACCATGCAGGCTATGCCATTGAAGCGCGCGAGGCCACCCACGATACTTTGGTCGTCAGCGAAATGACGATCACCATGCATCTCCACAAAATCAGTGAAGATCTCTGATAGGTAGTCCAGCGTGTAGGGGCGCTCAGGATGGCGGGCAATCTTGGTGATCTGCCATGGCGTCAGCTGGCTGTAGACCTCCTTGGTCAGCTGCATGCTTTTCTTGCTGAGCTGGTCTATCTCCTCAGAGATATCTACCGCCGACTCGTTCTGCACATAGCGCAGTTCATCGATCTTGGTTTCCAGTTCGGCAATTGGCTGCTCGAAGTCGAGAAAGGTCCGTTTAGCCAAGGGTTGGCCTCCTACGAATGAGGGCAAGGCAATTGGCAGCCTCAGCCCCAGCAATTTCTATTTAGTACTCCACGGGTAGCGGATCAAGCGAGCGCCAAATATACCAAGTTGCAACAGTGCAGAAAGGATTCCAGGCCGCCGCCACCTCACGCGCGTCGCTGCGGCTGACGGCCTCGCCCGAGAAATAATTCTTGCTGATGCCATTGATCAGGCCCAGGTCATCCAGCGGCAGAACATTGGGCCGCATCAGATGGAAGATCAGAAACATCTCGGCGGTCCAGCGGCCGATGCCGCGAATACCGGTCAGTTCGGCACAGATGGCGTCATCATCCATTTGTGACCATTCGGCAACACGTACTTTGCCACTGTCAAAATTGAGCGCCAGATCAACCAGGTACTCCACCTTGCGCGCGCTCAGGCCAGCCGCACGCATGTCATCCACTTTCAGTCTGAGCAGGTTGGCTGGTGTCATGCGCTTGGGCAGCACAGACAGGCGCTCCCATACGGACTGCGCAGCCTTCACCGAAATCTGTTGCCCCACAATGCTGCGCGCCAGGGTCACAAAGGCATCACCCCGGGTTTGCAGGCAGGCGTCTCCATGTTTGGGAATCAGGCGCTTCATCACCCGATCTTTTTTCATCAGGTGGGCGCAGGCCTCGCCCCAGTAGCCAGGGGTGAGCTCGCTGCTTGTCTGGCTTTTCAAAGCGCAGCCTCCCAAGTCGTTCCGGTGGGCGAATCCTTGAGCACCACGCCCTGACTCAACAAGTTGTTTCGGATACGGTCAGCCTCGGCAAAATTTCTGGCAGCCTTGGCCGCCGCGCGCAATGAAATGGCGTCAAGAATCAGCGACTCATCCAGGCCAGAACCAGCCTTAAGAAAGGCGTCGGCATCGTCCTGCAACAGACCCAGGCAGGCGCCCAAAGCCTTGAGCAGGCCGGCGAGCTCGGGGGAACGGGTCTTGTTGACTTCACTGGCCAGATCGAAAAGCACAGCCACCGCTTCGGGCGTCCCAAAGTCCTCGTCCATGGCCGCCTTGAAACGCGCCGCATGGGCATCAACCCAGTCGATCCTGACTGGAGCTGGCCTGACCCCCTGCAGCGCGGTGTACAGGCGCTTGAGCGCGCCACGTGCATCGTCCAGGTGGGCGTCGCTGTAGTTCAGCGGGCTGCGGTAATGGGCGCGGATGATGAAGAAGCGCACGGTCTCGGGGTCGTACTTGGCCAGAATTTCCCGAATCGTAAAAAAGTTGCCAAGTGATTTGGACATCTTCTCATTGTCCACCCGCACAAAACCATTGTGCATCCAGAAGCGCGCCAGCGGCTTGCCATTGGCGCCCTCGCTCTGGGCGATTTCGTTTTCATGATGGGGAAACTGCAGGTCGGCACCGCCGCCATGGATGTCAAAGGTCTCCCCCAGCATCTCGCAACTCATGGCAGAGCACTCAATATGCCAGCCTGGACGACCGGGGCCATAGTCGCTTGCCCATTGCGCCTCGGGTGGCTCGTCTGGCTTGGCGGACTTCCACAGCACAAAGTCCAGGGGATCGCCTTTGCCAGCCTGCACCTCGACCCGCTCGCCAGCGCGCAGTTCATCGAGTGACTTGCCAGAGAGCTTGCCGTAGCCGGGGAACTTTCTCACCGCGTAGTTCACATCGCCATTGTCAGCGCGGTAGGCCAGGCCTTTATGTTCCAGGGTGGCGATCATCTGCAGCATGTGCGACACATGGTCGGTGGCACGCGGTTCATGATCGGGCCGCTCGATGCCCAGTGCATCGGCGTCCTGATGCAGGGCTTCAATCATCCGGTCTGTCAGGGAGCGAATGGTTTCACCATTGTCCAACGCACGTCGGATGATCTTGTCGTCAATGTCGGTGATGTTGCGCACATAGGTGAGGCGGTAGCCGCTGGACCTGAGCCAGCGCTGCACCACATCAAAAGCCACCATGGCGCGAGCGTGGCCCAGATGGCACAGGTCATAGACCGTCATGCCGCAGACATACATGCGGACATGGCCAGGCTCCAGCGGGGAAAAGGTTTCCAGGGCACGCGTCAGCGTGTTGTGAATGCGCAGGCTCATGGACTTGAAAATTGTGCGGCTACTTCCCAGCAACGGGCAGTCATGTCATGGGAAATATACAATCGGCAGCAGTATAAGCCCCCTCTGCCTTGGTGCCTGCCAAGACTCAAAAGTGGCGCAAATTTTTTCCCTATGACATTCTCTTTGGCCCCGGTCCTGCGATTGCTGTTAACGCTGATGCTGCTGGTTTCAGCCTTGGCGGCGCACGCCCAATCTCAAGCCTACCCCGCCCCGCCTGATGATTACAGCGCGGTGAGCAAATTGCTGATGGAAAACA
This sequence comes from Burkholderiaceae bacterium, assembly GCA_964228805.1. Classification (GTDB taxonomy): domain Bacteria; phylum Pseudomonadota; class Gammaproteobacteria; order Burkholderiales; family Burkholderiaceae_C; genus Hylemonella. The sequence continues at coordinate 9,390 of CAXRBE010000041.1, read as the reverse complement.
ATCACGCAGCCGCCATGGCCCGGGCGGAAACTTACCTAGCCTCCAAACCGCGCGATCCGCAGATGCGGTTTCTCAAGGGCGTGATCTTGCGAGAAACCGGCAAGACCGACCTGGCATTTGACACCTTCACCGCCCTGACCCAGGACTATCCCGAACTACCCGAGCCGTACAACAACCTGGCAGTGATCCATGCCAGCCGGGGGCAGTATGATCAGGCTCGCGCGGCGCTGGAAACAGCCATCCGCAACAATACCAACTACGCTGCCGCCTATGAAAACCTGGGTGATGTTTATGCCGCAATGGCCAGCCGGGCTTATGAACAGGCCCTGCGACTGGAAAGCGGCAATGCCAGCGCGCCGCCCAAGATCAAAATGATCCGTGAATTGCTCTCAAAAACAACCCCAGTACAAAGGCCTGTGACTGCCTTACCTGCAGGAAGCTCCCGATGAATCATGCGCATACTTATTTGCTGCGCGCCTTGCTTGGGGCCGCTTTTGCACTATGCGCTGCCGGCCTAAGCCTGGCGCAAGGGGCACCCCGGGTGAAGCTGGCCACCAGTGCGGGCGACATCGTGCTGGAAATGGCACCAGACAAAGCCCCCAAAACGGTGGCCAATTTCTTGCAATATGTGGCCGAGCGGCACTATGACGGCACCATCTTTCACCGCGTCATCGACGGTTTCATGATTCAGGGCGGTGGCTTCAACCCGCAGATGCAACAAAAAGCTACCCGCGAGCCGATTATGCTCGAAGCCAGCAATGGCCTGAAAAACGAGCGCGGCACCATTGCCATGGCGCGTACCTCCAACCCCAATTCCGCCACTGCGCAGTTCTTCATCAATGTTGTCAACAACCCGAATCTGAATGCCCCCATGCCCGATGGCCATGGGTATGCGGTATTTGGCCGGGTGGTTGAAGGCATGGAGGTGGTTGACAAAATCCGCGCCGCTTCCACCGGCACTCTGGGCATGCACCAGAACGTGCCCCGCACACCCATACTCATCAACTCGGCATCCCTGCTGAAATAGGACCTCATATGAGCAACCCCAAAGTCGAACTTCATATCACCGGCCAGGGCGTCATCACCCTTGAGCTTGACGCCGGGAAGGCGCCCAACACGGTGGCCAATTTCCTGGCCTATGTCAACAAGGGACATTACAACGGCACCATCTTTCATCGCGTCATCCCTGGCTTCATGATCCAGGGCGGCGGCATGGAGCCGGGCATGCAGCAGCGGGCAACCGATAAGCCAATCGAGAACGAGGCCAACAATGGCCTGAAGAACAATACCTACACCATCGCCATGGCTCGAACCAGCAGCCCCCATTCTGCGACGGCCCAGTTCTTCATCAATGTGGCTGACAACGATTTCCTCAATCACACCTCGCCCTCCATGCAGGGTTGGGGCTATGCAGTTTTTGGCAAAGTGGTCTCCGGGACCGAGGTGGTGGACAAGATCGCCTCAAGTCAGACTGGTCAGCGGGGTCACCATGGTGACGTCCCGACCGAAGATGTGGTGATCGAAAAGGCCGTTGCGCTGAACTGACTCCCCTCCATGACGCCGACCACCCCCCGGATCGCGGAGCTACAGGCTCCGTCGGACTGGCAGGTGGTCGATTTCATTTCCGACCTGCATCTGCAAAAAAGCGAGCCACGCACCGCCGAGTTGTGGCTGGCCTATCTGGCCAGTACCCGGGCTGATGCCCTCTTCATTCTTGGCGACCTGTTTGAGACCTGGGTTGGTGATGACGGGCTGTTGGCCCATCAGCCTGAGCCTGAGAGCGTGGAGGCGTTTGAGCAGGCCTGTGTCCAGGCACTCCATACTGCCAGCCAAGGGCGGCGTGTATTCCTGATGCATGGCAACCGCGACTTTCTGATTGGCCAGCAATTTGCCCAAGCCTGCCAACTGACCTTGCTGGACGACCCCACGGTGCTGGATTTCGGAAATCGGCGTTGGCTGTTGAGCCACGGCGATGCTTTGTGCCTGGACGATACGGACTACCTGCATTTTCGGGCCCAGGTGCGCAGCCTGCCCTGGCAGCAAACTTTCCTCGCTCGTCCCTTGACGCAACGGCGTGAGATTGCGGCCCAACTGCGCGCGCAAAGCGAGACGCGCAAGCTGGCTGGCGCCAGCTATGGCGATGTGGACAGCACGCTGGCGCAGAGTTGGCTGCGTGCCGCCCACGCCGACACCCTGATTCATGGCCATACCCACCGTCCGGCCGACCACGCACTGGGCCAGGGCCTGAAACGGCTGGTGTTGAGCGACTGGGATGCCAGCGCCAATCCAGCGCGTGCTCAAGTACTGCGGCTGCTGCGGGCAGCACAAGCCGGCGCTGAGGGCCTACGTATTGAGCGGCTGCATCCACTGAATTTGGGCTGATGCGGGTCTGGCTGCACCGACTGCGACGCCTGCTACAGCGCTCGCCCGCCCATATCGGTGAGGAACTCTGGCAACAGACCCTTGATGCCCTGCCCTTTCTGGCTCAGCAGCCTACTTCAGAGTTGAACCGGCTGCGCAGCCTGTGCCAAGATTTTTTGGCTTGCAAAGAATTTCATGGCGCGCAGGGACTGCGCATTCACGACCCCATGGCACTGGCAGTGGCAGCCCAAGCCTGCCTGCCCCTGCTCAATCTTGAACCGGCTCACCGGGTGCTGGATTGGTACGATGACTTTGTCACCATAGTCATCCACCCCGATGAAGTGCTGGCACGGCGCGAGCAGATCGACGAGCTCGGCATCGTGCACCAGTTTGATGAAGTGCTGGCAGGTGAAGCCATGGCCGGTGGGCCGGTGATGCTCAACTGGCGCGATGTGGCCAGCTCCGGTGACACTGCGGCCCAGGGCTACAACCTGGTCATCCACGAGTTCCTGCACAAGCTGGACCTGCGCGATGGGACGGCTGACGGATGCCCGCCCCTGCCATCTGGGTTTCTGGGCTGCGGATCAATCCATGAAGCTCGCCAGCAATGGCTTGGGTTGATGCAATCGGAATTCGAGACCTTTCGCGAACGGGTGATCCGCGCAGAGCGTTTCGCACAGCCTGCCCCCTGGCTGGATGCCTATGGGGCAAGCTCGATGGATGAATTTTTTGCCGTTTCAGGTGAGGCGTATTTCGTCAATCGCGCTCGCTTTTCCAGCGAGTTTCCAAGGCTGCTGGGCCTGTACGATGCCTTTTTCCGGCCAGGCACCTGAACATCCGCCGAAGCCGGCCAGCACAGCCCTCAACGGCGCAGAAGCACTTTAAGTGCGGCCTGCAATCGGCGCGAGTTGGGTTCATCGTAAGCACCGGCCAGAACCCGTGCCACATCCTGGGCCCAGGTCTGGGCGGGGGTGGGGTCGTAGCGCCGGGTGAGCAGCTGCAGCTGATAGTTGCGGCGCGCCTGCAGCTCTGCAGCCGGGGTTGGTACTTCTGCGGCCATCTCCAGGCGCAGTAAGGCGGTGGCAGTATCACCCGTTGCAGGTGCTGCTGCCAGTGACTGGTTCCAGCTCTGACGAATTGACGCCGACACCCGGCCACCCAAGTCCTGGGCGCTGGGAAGCAGGTCGGCCTGACGCTCTTTCCAAGCTTGCAGCAGATGGGTGACTGCCTCGCCGTGGGCCTGGGCAGCCAGCTTGCGCAGTGCCGCCTCGGCATGCTCCATGGCCTCGCGCTGGGCACGAAATGCTGCATCGCCCAGGCGCGGCGCCTCTGCACGAGCCGGGCGGCCCTGGTCGAACCGTCCCCCCGCACGTGTTGGACGCTCGTCGCCGCGACCTGATCGTGCATCGCGCCCACCCCGTCCAGGTGGCCCGTTGCGGCTTGCTGGCGCAGAAGATGCAGAAGGCGCGGTTTTTTTCATGCCCGGCCTGTCGTCCCCGCGCACCGCCACCAGCGGCTTACGCGCAACAACCGTGGCCGGCTTGGCGGTGGACGATGCACCATCTTCGGCCTGGGCAGGGCTGACATCAGACTCAAGTGGATCGGCAGCCTCCAAGGTATCAGCAGCAGTTGACAATTCTGCGGCGGCTTGTGGTGCCAGCGCAGGGGCTGGCTCTGCGGCGGCCTGGGCAGGCATGGGTGATGGCGCTGGCGCATCAGCTTCCTGGTGGGCAGACTGCAGCGCGCTTATGGCAGCCCGAATTGCTTGGGCATCGCCAGCGGCATTGGCCGCCTCGAGTGCCTTGGCCGCTTCCAGCACCTTGCGATCGCGTGCGCTCATGGCAGCAACAGCCTGTTCGCGGGCAGCGCTCTTGCGATTGAAGGCGGCATCGATCGGTTGACGGAAAGCATCCCACAGCTTTTGTTCCTGGCGTCGCTCCAAGGGAACGGTGTGGGCCTCGGCCTGCCAGCGCTGCTGCAGCGCCTTCACTGCATCAATGCGCAAAACTGGCGCGGCGCCCAGGGCATTGGCTTCCTCGATCATGGCCTGCCGCCTGCCCAGGCTTTCCTGCTGGGCGGCCGCCAGGGCTGAGCCGGCCTGGGCCAGCACTTCTTTCCATTGCGGTTGCAATTCAGCGAACTGCTTTTCACTCAGGTGCCCCGCCTCGCGCCAACGCTCTGCAAAATGGTGCAGATCTCGGTTGATGGCCTTCCAGTCTGGCGCGGTGTGCGCCTGCTGAGCACTACCCCAGGCACGGACTTCCTCAATCAGCGCCAGCCGCTTGGCCTTTTGGGCGGCCGCTTCGGCACGCACCTTGTCCAGCCAGGCCTCGACCACCTTGTGCGCCTGATTGCAGGCTTCGTCGAATCGTTTCCACAGAGCATGGTTGGGCACACCGCCCTGGTCGGTCTGCTTCCACTGCTCGCGCAGCGATCGCAGAGTTTCCTGCATCTTGCGTCCACCCAGGGCCTGTCCCTCTGGCCGCTTGAGCAACGCTTCGGCCTTGTCCAGCAGCTCCTGCCGCAACTGGTCGGCACGCCAGCGCTGCCAACCCTCGAGTTCGCCTGCGGCAGCCAGGGCAGACTGGGCCTGCTTGTCCAGCTTGCCGTCTATGTAACGGCCGTGTTCCTTGAGGGCTTGCCGCAAGGCGGAGGCGGCGCCTGTACTGGCCTTGCCATGGCCCTGCGCCACTTCCTGCTCCAGCTTCTGCAGCGCCTGCAGCACAGTGGTTATGGCCAGCTCACGCACCTCTGGCGCGACCTGCGGCTTGGCAGGTGGCTCAGCAGGCACTTCGCCACGTACCTGGCGCAATTCGTCGGCCCAGACCGGCACCTGTGGCAGCGGAGCCGAGGTGTCGGTCAGGGCTGCCTGGGCCATTTCGACCGCCGCGCTGAACGCCTCCCAGACCAGGCTGAGCTGGTTGCGGGCTGCTTCCAGCATCGGGGCAAAGCGCAGATCCACACTGCCCCAGTGAGCATCAGCCTGAAGGGAATCCGCTTGCACTTGCCAGGCAGCCACATCGTCGCGCAGGCCACCCAGCGCGGTTTGAGCGTCGCGCCAGGGTTTGGTCGAGAGGACTTCAATGCGTTGCGCCAGCAGGACAGCTGCCTCGCGTTGCACCTGCACCCGGTGCTGCAAGTCCTCGATCGCTTTGATGCGATCAGCCAGTAGCGTTTTCAAGGCTGACAGAGGCTCGCGGCCCAGGGGAGCACCAGCCTTGGCCGCATCCCGCTGCCAGGCCAAGGCATCGGCCAAGTGAAAACGGGGAGCATCTATCAAGGCCTGCGCCTTGCCGGCCCATTCGGCAGCCATGGCCTCCTGGCTCCTTGCCCTTCGCAGCTCATCCAGGCGCTCACGCAAAGGCTTGGCGGCTCCTTTATCCTTGACGCTGAGTTCCTTGAAAACCCGTTGCATCTGCTCGGGGCTTGGCTCACTGGCGAGCCAGGCGCGCACCCGGGCAGCACGTTCGCCAGCGGTGGCAGCGCTGAATACACCCCCGGTCAGGGAGTCAAGTTGCTGGAGATCAGGCGCCAGGTCGGCTGGGGAGGTGCTCACGGTCAAAACAATCGGCAGAAAAATGAGAGCCTGTATTGTCGCGCCTTCAGGCCGCCAGTTTTGCGGATCAAGCTGATTGGGTCTGGGCGCTTCAACAGGGCCGGCTTGCTTGGTCTTTCAATTCCTCCAATCGGAATGTAGAAGGCCCCGAACAAACCTAAATGTATGTTTTTTTCAACAGTCTTTGATACCTCCAGGTCTGAGCGCTTATCGGCCCTGGATGGCATCAAACCGTCGAAAAGCCTCTATCTTTATATGAGCAGGTCCTCCTCACCATGGAAAAGCAAGGAAAAGGCCTTGTTGAAGTATTGATAAAAATCAATATTAAAGTGTTTTCATATAATTGACTGGGTATATAAGGACTATTAGAATTAGGGCTAACCCGAATACGTTTCCTCGTACGGGGAATTCTCTTAACGCTGCCGACCCCGGCTCAGTCTGAGATGCCAGAAGCGCGGAACCACCGCGCAGGGTGTCAAAAGGCTCACACCAACCCAGACGCGGTGTCTGAAGGTTGGTCCGGAAACCACCATCCGGACTACCCGACCCGCGCGAAAAGGAAGGAAGTGCTATGACAGCGACACAAAAATTAACTCACGGCCTGAAAACCTTTGCCTCGGATGTGGTTGAAGGCTTCGTGGAAGTCAGCCACAACGGCTTCGCCCTGCTGGGGCTGCTGGTCATGCTGTTTGGCCTGGTCTTTAGCGCCCAGCCCGGTCTGCGTCAGATTGGCGAGTTGCAATTGTTCGATTGGCTCAAGGATCGTCAGATTGCCATGGTTGGCTATGTCAGTGTCAACGATGCCGCCGATCGAGCCACAGCCGCCAATCCGAATAGCCTGCCAAAACAGCAGGCCTCGGTGGCCTACTGGCTAAGCAAGAAATATCGGGTGGCCCCCGAGCCCCTGAGCGCCCTGGTGGCCGAAGCCTATGCTCTTGGCAGAAGCAAACAGATGGAGCCAACCCTGATCCTGGCGGTGATGGCGATCGAGTCCGGCTTCAACCCGTTTGCCCAAAGCCCGATGGGTGCCCAGGGCCTGATGCAGGTGATGACCCGGGTGCACACCGATAAATATGAGCTCTTTGGCGGCAAAATGGCCGCCTTTGACCCGCTGACCAATCTGCGCGTTGGCGCCAAGGTGCTCAAAGACTGCATCCAGGTCGCAGGCAGCCTCGAAGGTGGGTTGCGCGCCTATGTGGGCGCGGCCAATCTGGAAGAGGACGGTGGCTATGTCAACAAGGTCTTGGCTGAGTTTGACAGGCTCAACCGGGTAGCCGCTGGCATGTCGGTTCCGATGAACAGCCCGGCCATCGTCCCGGTCAAGGACAGCATCAACACCGGCCCGGCCAAGCCCGTCCAGATCAACTCCTGAACGCCATCCCGCCCCATAGCCTCGGCTACACTAAGCGGGTACGCGACTGGCGATAGGCAGTGCCAATCCAGATGGGGCTTTGCCGACGTGCATTTCCACGAAGAAGCGTTCCGCTGGGCTGGCGTGCCAGCTCGGCGTTTTGCCGTTCGCCGGGGCAGCCCTCGTCCTTGAGGGATCAGCGATTTTCCCGACCCTCCCATGTATCAGCGCAACATCCTTGTCCAACAGACTGACCCCGAACTCTGGGCCGCCATCCAGGCCGAGCATGACCGCCAGGAACACCACATCGAGCTGATTGCCAGCGAAAATTACGCCTCGCCAGCAGTGATGGCCGCCCAGGGCAGCCAGCTCACCAACAAATATGCTGAGGGCTACCCTGGCAAGCGCTACTACGGTGGCTGCGAGCATGTGGACGTGGCCGAACAGTTGGCCATCGACCGGGTAAAAGCCCTCTTTGGGGCCGATGCCGCCAATGTGCAACCGCATTGCGGTGCTTCGGCCAACCAGGCGGTGTTTCTGGCCTTCCTCAAGCCGGGTGACACCATCATGGGCATGAGCCTGGCCGAAGGTGGTCACCTCACCCACGGCATGGCCCTCAATATGAGTGGCAAGTGGTTCAATGTGGTCTCTTACGGACTGAACGCCCAGGAGCAAATCGACTACGACGCGATGGAGAAAAAGGCACACGAGGCCAGGCCCAAGCTGATCAGTGCCGGCGCCTCGGCCTACAGCCTGCACATCGACTTTGCCCGCTTTGCCAAGGTGGCCAAGGATGTGGGCGCCCTGTTCATGGTGGATATGGCGCACTATGCCGGCCTGATTGCCGCCGGGGTCTACCCCAGCCCGGTGCCGCATGCCGATGTGGTGACCTCCACCACCCACAAAACCCTGCGCGGCCCGCGGGGGGGCGTCATCCTGATGAAGTCCCAGCACGAAAAAGCGATCAACAGCGCTGTGTTTCCTGGCTTGCAGGGCGGGCCGCTGATGCACATCATTGCGGCCAAGGCGGTAGCCTTCAAGGAAGCACTGTCGCCCGAGTTCAAGATTTATCAGCAGCAGGTGTTGAAGAATGCCCAGGTCGTGGCCGAGACCCTGACCCAGCGTGGCCTGCGCATCGTCAGCGGCAGCACCCAAAGCCACCTGATGCTGGTTGACCTGCGCTCCAAGGGCATCACTGGCAAAGAGGCCGAAGCTGTGCTGGGCGCAGCCCACATGACCATCAACAAGAACGCCATCCCCAATGACCCGGAAAAGCCGATGGTGACCAGCGGCGTACGGGTAGGCACCCCAGCAATGACCACCCGCGGCTTCAAGGATGAAGAAGCCCGCCTCACCGCCAACCTGATTGCCGATGTGCTTGACAAGCCGCGCGATGAGGCCAACATTGCGGCGGTGCGGGCCAAGGTGGCGGCCCTGACTGCGCGCTTTCCGGTCTACAAGTGATATGAAGTGCCCCTTCTGCGGACACACCGACACCCAGGTGGTGGAGACTCGGGTGTCCGAGGAAGGAGACTTCATCCGCAGGCGCCGCCAATGCGGCTCGTGCGACAAGCGTTTCACGACCTACGAGCGGCCGGAGGTCAATTTTCCTGCCATCGTCAAGAAAGACGGGCGGCGCATCGAGTACGAGCGCGACAAGCTGCGCGCCTCGATGAACCTGGCTCTCCGCAAGCGGCCCGTCAGCACCGAGCAAGTGGACAGTGCCATCGAGCGCATCGAAGAAAAACTGCTCACCTTGGGTCAGCGCGAAATCGCCTCCAACCGCATCGGCGAACTGGTGATGCGTGAACTGAAAAAGCTCGACAAGGTGGCCTATGTGCGCTTTGCCAGCGTGTACCGCAGCTTTGAGGACATTGACGAGTTCAAGACGCTGGTGGATGAGGTACGGCGCTAGGGCAACCTAAAAGGCGTTCGGTGCATGGCGGTTCAGGTCCGAAAAATCTGTCGCACGCCAGCTGTTTGACCTTGCCCCTGAAAAACGTACTGCTTAGCTGATGGTTATAAATCAGTTCAAGGAGAACGAAATGAGTGAAACGAGAAAACGGGCCAAGTACACGCTGGAATTCAAGATGGAAGCGGTCAGGCTGGTCAAAGGTGGGCA
>CAXRBE010000040.1:0-2381 GCA_964228805.1 Burkholderiaceae bacterium | reverse complement strand
TGCTGCTGGTCCATGGCGAGGTGACCTCGCCAGACATCGACCTGTTTGACCGGGAGGCGGTCTTTATTGAGCAACAGCTGCAGCCGCTGCGGCGTGACTTTCCCGAGCTCAAGATCGTGATGGAACACATCACCACCCGCGCAGCTGCGCAATATGTGGCCGAGTCGGATCGCTTTCTGGGTGCCACCATCACCGCCCACCATCTGCTCTATAACCGAAACGCCATCTTCATCGGCGGCATTCGGCCGCACTATTACTGCCTGCCGGTGCTCAAGCGCGAAGTGCATCGCCAGGCGCTGGTGGCTGCGGCCACCGGGGGCAACCCGAAATTTTTCCTTGGCACCGACAGCGCACCGCACCCGGCGCACCTGAAAGAGCATGCTGTGGGCTGCGCGGGTTGCTACACCGCGCATGCGGCGATCGAGATGTATGCCGAGGCCTTTGAAGCTGCCGGTGCGCTGGACAAGCTGGAGGGTTTTGCCAGTTTCCAGGGTGCCGATTTCTATGGCCTGCCGCGCAACTCCGCCACCATCACTTTGCGCAAGCAAAGCTGGAAACCGGCAGCCAGCTTTGCTTTTGGCGAGGCCGAGCTCAAGCCCCTGCGTGCGGGCGAAGCGCTGCCGTGGCGCATGGTCTAGCCGACATCGCCGCTATCGATTGGGTGGCGCCCTGGCTGGCGCCCTACCGCGCATTGGGTGAGCCGATGGCCCAGGCCATTGGGCATGGCAGCTTGTGTGCCAGCGCACTCAACGCAGCCCGTGCCGAGGCTTCCCCGCGCTTTGTGCCGCAAAGTGATTTGGCTGAAGGCAAGCCCTACGAGCAGTTTATTTTCGAGACCCGCAGCGTGCCTACGCGCGAGAGCCTGCATGATTTCTTCAACGGCTTGGTCTGGCTGCACTTCCCACAGACCAAGCTGGCACTCAACCGCTTGCAGGCCGAGCATATCCAGCGCTCGGGCGTGGGCGCGGTGCGCGGTGTCGTGCGCGACGCGGTCACCGTGTTTGACGAGAACGCCGCCTTGTTGCGCGCGCCTGATGCGCTGTGGGAGGCATTGTCGGGACGCGATTGGGCGCGCCTGTTTGGCGAACTGCGTCCGTTATGGCGCGAGTCGCAGCTTGTATTGTTCGGCCATGCCCTGATGGAAAAGCTGGTCACGCCGCGCAAAGCCATCACCGCCCATGTGCTGCGCATCCACCCACCGTCGGATTCCCTCCCGGATATCGACGCATGGCTGGCGGGGCATCTCAATGTCGAGTTACTGACTCGCAAGCCCTACCTGCCCCTGCCAGTGCTGGGTGTGCCAGGCTGGTGGCCAGCCAACGGAGAGAAAGGCTTTTATGCCGACAAGGCGGTCTTTCGCCCGCTGCAAAAGCCGGGTTGAAACGGCTACAAACTGTATGGCTTTGGTCGGGGGCGCTTGATTTCCGCCGGTCTGCCCTTAGTATTCCTATCAGAAGCCTGCTGGTGTCGGGCTGTTAAAAGGAAAACATGAAACGCATCATTCTCTTTGTTCTGACCAATCTGGCTGTCGTCGTGGTACTTGGTGTTGTGGCTAGCCTGCTGGGCGTCAACCGCTACCTCACCTCCCAGGGGCTCAACCTGGGCCTGTTGCTGGGCTATGCCCTGGTGATTGGTTTTGGTGGCGCAATCATTTCTCTGCTGATCAGCAAGCCGGTGGCCAAATGGAGCGCTGGAGTTCGAGTGATCGAGCAGCCGCAGTCGCCCGATGAGGCCTGGATTGTGAATACTGTGCGCAAATTTGCCGACCAGGCTGGCATCGGCATGCCCGAAGTGGGCATTTTTGAAGGCGATCCCAACGCCTTTGCTACCGGCGCCTTCAAGAATTCGGCCCTGGTGGCGGTGTCCACTGGCCTGTTGCAGAACATGACACGCGAGGAGGTGGAGGCGGTGATCGGCCATGAGGTGGCACACATCGCCAATGGCGACATGGTCACCATGACCCTGATCCAGGGCGTGATGAATACCTTTGTGGTATTTCTCAGCCGCGTTATCAGCTACGCGGTGGACAGCTTCCTGCGCCGCAACGACGAGGAAAGCTCCGGCCCTGGCATCGGCTACATGATCACCACCATCGTGCTGGACATCATCCTTGGCTTTCTGGCCGCCATTGTCGTGGCCTGGTTCTCGCGCCAGCGCGAGTTCCGCGCCGATGCCGGTGCGGCCCAATTGATGGGCCGGCGTCAGCCCATGATCAATGCGCTGGCGCGTCTGGGTGGCCTGCATGCGGCCGAGTTGCCCAAGAGCATGCAAGCCATGGGGAGTGCTGGTGGCATGGGTCAGGTGGTCTCAACCCATCCGCCCATCGAAGAGCGCATCGCTGCGCTGCAACACGCCCAGGACCTAAAGAGCTGAGGCAACCT
>CAXRBE010000039.1:0-4710 GCA_964228805.1 Burkholderiaceae bacterium | reverse complement strand
GCGGTGGAATTTGCCGACAAGTCGACCGAGGCGATCTGTTACTACGCCTATTGGGCTTCCACCGAGTTGGCTGCGGAGCGTGGGCGCTATTCCAGCTACAAAGGCTCGCTGTGGGACCAGGGCATCCTGCCGCTGGACACGCTAGACCTGCTCAGTCAGGCGCGAGGTGGCTATGTCGAGGTCGATCGTGCAGGCACCCTGGACTGGGACGCACTGCGCAAGAAGATTGCTGCTGACGGCATGCGCAACTCCAACTGCGTCGCCATCGCCCCCACCGCGACCATCTCCAACATCATTGGTGTCGATGCCTCAATCGAGCCCTGCTTTGGCAATCTGTCGGTCAAGTCCAATCTGTCGGGCGAGTTCACCGTGATCAACAGCTATCTGGTGCGCGACCTGAAGCGCCTGGGTCTGTGGGACGATGTGATGGTCATGGATCTCAAGCATTTCGACGGCTCGCTCAGCCCGATCGATCGCGTGCCGCAGGACATCAAGGCGCTCTATGCCACTGCCTTCGAGGTCGAGACGCAATGGCTGGTGGAAGCCGCCGCACGGCGACAGAAGTGGATCGACCAGGCGCAGTCGCTCAATATCTATATGGCGGGCGCCTCTGGCAAAAAGCTCGATGAGACCTACAAGCTGGCTTGGCTGCGCGGCCTCAAGACCACTTATTACCTGCGCACCACATCGGCCACGCAGGCAGAAAAATCCACAGTCGCATCTGGCCGCCTCAATGCGGTGTCATCTGGCGCCGCCCCTGCGGGCGGCATGAGCGCACTCGAGGCGGCAGCCGCTGCCGCGCAGGCGCAAATGAGCGGCGCCGCTACCGACATCAAGTTCTGTGCGATTGATGATCCGGGTTGCGAAGCCTGCCAGTAAGTGGATCGCAACAAACTCGGACGATGTAAATGCACAACAAATTTGGCCGCGAAGTGAATGAATACTTTGCATTTCATGCGGTTGCTTACATAATTCGCTGATCGGAAATTCTTATGCTTAACTGGGACGACCAAGTCGCGACCGCATCGCCAGTCTCATTGCCACACGGCTTAGCCAACAGCCGACTGAGTGAACTCCCCCTGCAATCTGTGCCAGCGCGCGCCGCTGCAGCAGTGCCGATGCAGCCCACTGCAGTTGCAGCCGCAAACGCTCATCGCATCAAGGCAGCTGACAAGCGCATCATCAACGGCCAGACTGATGTCAATCAACTGGTGCCGTTCAAGTACAAGTGGGCCTGGGAAAAATATCTGGCCACCTGCGCCAACCATTGGATGCCGCAGGAAGTCAATATGAACCGCGACATCGCGCTCTGGAAAGACCCCACCGGCCTGACTGAAGACGAGCGGCGCATTGTCAAGCGCAACCTGGGCTTCTTCGTCACCGCCGATTCGCTGGCCGCCAACAACATCGTGCTGGGCACCTACCGTCATATCACCGCGCCCGAGTGCCGCCAGTTCCTGCTGCGCCAGGCTTTCGAGGAAGCCATTCACACCCATGCCTACCAGTACATTGTTGAATCGCTGGGGCTGGATGAGTCCGAGATCTTCAACGCCTACCATGAGGTGCCCTCGATTCGGGACAAGGACGAGTTCCTGATCCCTTTCATTGAGGCGATCATGGACCCCAATTTCCATACTGGCAGCGCCGAGGCCGACCAGACCCTGCTCAAGTCTCTGATCGTGTTTGCCTGCCTGATGGAAGGCCTGTTTTTCTATGTGGGCTTCACCCAGATCCTGGCCCTGGGGCGGCAAAACAAGATGACGGGTGCGGCTGAGCAGTACCAGTACATCCTGCGCGACGAATCAATGCACTGCAATTTCGGCATTGACCTGATCAACCAGATCAAGCTGGAAAATCCGCAGCTGTGGACTGCCGAGTTCAAGGCCGATATCCGTGCCCTGTTCGACAAGGCGGTCGAGCTTGAGTACCGCTACGCCGAGGACACCATGCCACGCGGCATCCTGGGACTGAACGCCTCCATGTTCAAAGGCTATTTGCGCTATATCGCCAACCGGCGCGCCACCCAGATTGGCCTGGACCCGTTGTTTCCCAATGAGGAAAACCCGTTTCCATGGATGAGCGAGATGATTGACCTGAAGAAGGAACGCAATTTCTTCGAAACCCGCGTGATTGAGTACCAATCGGGCGGGGCACTCTCGTGGGATTGAATCCAGACAATATGTTTTCCAGAATTTCACGTCCATACGACTGCGCCTGGTGCGCAGCCGCGGGGCGTGTTACCGAGTTCATGGCGTTGGGGAAATTCCCCAGCCTCATGAATCGCTTCCTGTCTCCAACAGACATGAAGTGCTCTTTGTAACTTGATCAAGGAGAAAACAATGGCAACTGCAAAGAAGAAACCGGCCGCCAAGAAGGCCGCAGCGAAGAAGGCTCCGGCTAAGAAAGCCGCAGCGAAGAAGGCTCCGGCGAAGAAGGCCGCTGCCAAGAAGAAGGCTCCGGCCAAGAAAGCCGCAGCGAAGAAGGCTCCGGCTAAGAAAGCCGCAGCCAAGAAGAAGGCACCTGCGAAGAAGAAAGCCGCGGCGAAGAAAAAAGCCCCGGCGAAGAAGAAAGCTGCAGCGAAGAAGGCCAAGAAGCCTGCTGCGAAGAAAGCAGCGAAAAAGCCTGCCAAAAAGGCCGCGAAAAAGCCTGCCAAAAAGGCTGCTGCGAAACCCGCTGCAGCCCCGGCTCCTGCCGCTCAGACCACTCTGAGCCCGCAAGCAGCCTGGCCTTTTCCGACGGCCAGCCGGCCTTAAACCCCGGCAAGGCTGACTCAGGCCCGATGCCCCTAGGCATCGGGCTTTTTCATGTGCATCCGCGTTTCCCAGCGCAAAAACAAGCCGGGCTTTTTCGCCACCTGACTGGCGGCCCTAGAAGCCGGCCGTGATGCCTGCCTCCAGCTGATAGTTCTGCGGCCCACGGTGGGAGATCTTGTGGGAGCCCATCCGGTTACCCAATTCTGCGCAGCGCTGCAGGGACCAGCCCTGCTCCAGTCCAAAGAGCAAGCCACCGCGGTAGGCATCGCCGCAGCCGGTGTGGTCGACCACCGTCTTAGCCAACACCGGCGGCACCAGGGTCTTGGCTCCGTCCACCCACACTTCGCTGCCGTCGTGGCCCAGGGTGATGACCAGGCCGCGCACCTTGCGTGAGATTTCGGCCGGGCTCCAGCCGGTGCGCTCACACAGCATCTTGCCTTCGTAATCATTGACGGTGACCCAGCTGGCTTGCTTGACAAAACGCGCCAATTCCTGGCCATCGAACATGGGCAGCCCTTGGCCCGGATCGAATACAAAGGGAATCCCCGCGGCCTCAAACTGCTCGGCGTGTTCGAGCATGGCATCGCGTCCATCGGGCGAGATGATGCCCAGGCTGATGTCGGTGCGGGCCTGAATACGGCTGATATGCGCCTGCATCATCGCCCCCGGATGAAAA
Source organism: Burkholderiaceae bacterium (assembly GCA_964228805.1). Lineage (GTDB taxonomy): Bacteria > Pseudomonadota > Gammaproteobacteria > Burkholderiales > Burkholderiaceae_C > Hylemonella. Next base: position 1,281 of record CAXRBE010000039.1, on the reverse strand, counting down.
GCAGTGATCTGGTTATTGTCCAGATCGGTCATGATCAGCGCCTGCGCGGTGTAGGTGTCGCCAATTTCTCGCACGAATTCAGTGGCAATGCCCAACTCGCGCATGCGGTGCAGATAGCCAGCACCGTCATTGCCTAAAGTGGCCATCGGCAGTGGCTCGCCGCCCAGGGCCTTGAGCGCGTAGGCGATATTGCCGGCACAGCCGCCAAAGTCGCGGCGCAGGGTGGGCACCAGAAAGGAAACATTCAGGATGTGCAGCTGCTCGGGCAGGATCTGCTCGGCAAAGCGGCCCTCGAAGTTCATGATGGTGTCAAACGCCAGGGAGCCACAGATCAGAGTTGCCATGTGAAAAATGATGAAAGAACAATTCAGGGATAGAAGACCAGCAGCCGGTAGCCGGCCACTGCACCAGCAGGTGCATTCTGCACCGTCAGGTCAAGCAGCAGGCTGGCGTGCAGCTCGCTCTTGGCGGCCAGCGCCTGAGCTTCGAGCTGTAACTCAGCGGGCAGCAGGACACGCCGGATCATGGCCTGGTCTGTGACATCGGTTACGGTCAGTTCCAGAGCTGGCAGGGCCAGGTCGACCAAAGCCGAATTTTTCAGGCTGAAGCCCAGCCGATACAGTCCAGGCGATACCTGCTTGAAATTGGAGCTTTCAATGCTGATCGATTCGATCTGGCGCAATGGAGAGATCTGGCAACCCAGCGCCTGGCACAGCGCCTGCAGGCCTGCTTGCCAATTGGGGAACTGGGGTGCCAGGCGATCACGTTCCTGCACCAATATTTGAAGGGCAAGCCCACAGCCCAGCAACAGCGACAACACGGACAGCAGCGCCCGCACCCAGGCCTGGCGCCAGAAATTTTCTGTAGCGCAGGGCTGCATGAACGACAGGCTGGCCGATTCCGGCGTCCCCTGCGCCTCCTGGGCCGGCTCGGCCGGCTGTGACAGCTGGGCCGCAGCTTGTGGGGTCAGGCTCATGCGTATGATTGTAGTGAGGCAGACCGCCAGAGGCTCTGCCTCAAAATTCAGCGCTCATCAGCACCCAGCCCTCCTCACTATCGGCCACCCCCAGGCTTGCATAAGGCGCATAAGCCTGCCTCAGTTCATCGGCCTGACGCTCAAGGATGCCCGCCAGCACCAGTTGGCCTCCGAGTGCCACGCGCGAACAGAGCAAGGGTGCCAGCACTTTGAGCGGAGTGGCCAGAATATTGGCAAACACTGTCTGGTAGTGTCCTTGAACCATGGTCGGCAGGCCGGCCTGCAGCTTCACCCGGTTGGCCTGG
>CAXRBE010000038.1:0-2255 GCA_964228805.1 Burkholderiaceae bacterium | reverse complement strand
ACGTCACCGAGCTGCGCCGTCGCGTTGGCATGGTGTTCCAGAAGCCCAACCCGTTCCCCAAGTCGATCTACGAGAACGTGGCCTACGGTCTGCGCATTCAGGGCGTCAACAACAAGCGCACGCTGGATGAAGTGGTCGAGTGGGCGCTCAAGGGCGCGGCGCTGTGGGATGAGGTCAAGGACCGTCTGAACGAGTCTGCGCTGGGCATGTCCGGTGGCCAGCAGCAGCGTCTGTGTATTGCCCGCACCATTGCGGTTGAGCCGGAAGTGCTGCTGCTCGACGAGCCGGCCTCGGCCCTCGACCCGATCTCCACCCTGACGATCGAAGAGCTGATCAACGAACTGAAGTCCAAGTTCACCATCGTCATCGTGACCCACAACATGCAGCAGGCGGCCCGCGTGTCGGACTACACTGCCTTCATGTACATGGGTGAACTGATCGAGTTTGGTGACACCAATACGCTGTTCACCAACCCGTCTAAGAAACAGACGGAAGACTACATCACCGGCCGTTACGGTTAACCCGGGAGCGCTGCGCCATGCCCTCAGATAAAGAATTGTTCAATCAGCACATTTCCCAGCAGTTCAACGATGAACTCGAGGAAATTCGCACCCAGTTGCTGGAGATGGGCGGTCTGGTCGAGAAACAGATCAATGACGCCATCGTTGCCCTGATCGAGGGCGATGCCAAGCTGGCGCAGCAGGTGCGCGAGAAGGACGACGCCATCAACCAGATGGAGCTGGATATCGACCAGGAGTGCCTGCGCATCCTGGCGCGGCGTCAGCCGGCAGCCAGTGACCTGCGTCTGGTGGTCAGTATCAGCAAGATCATTGTCGATCTGGAGCGCATCGGTGACGAAGCCTCGAAGATCGCCAAGCGTGCGCGGGATCTGGCCGAAGACGGTCAGGCGCCGCGCGGCTATGTCGAGTGCCGCCATATTGGCCACCACGTGCGTCGCATGGTGCAGGAGGCGTTGGATGCCTTCGCCCGCATGGACACCGAGCAGGCCTTCTCGGTTGCTCGCGAAGACAAAGCGGTGGACCAGGAGTACAAGACCGCCATGCGTGAAATGGTCACCTTCATGATGGAAGACCCGCGCTCCATCGGCCGTGTGCTCACCATCCTCTGGGTGCTGCGCTCACTGGAACGGGTGGGCGATCATGCGCGCAACGTAGCCGAGCATGTGATCTACCTGGTCAAGGGCACCGATGTGCGTCATATTGGCCTCAAGCGCATGGAAGCCGAGGTCAAGGGAAGCAGCGCGGCCGACGAGTAAGGTCTGCTTCAGCTGACAAAAAACCCGCCAAACGGCGGGTTTTTTGTTGGAGGTTTGTTATTACTGGCTGAGCACCCATTCGGCCAGAATACGGGCTTCTTCGTCGGTTACCTGGTTGGCAGGCATGGGAATCGGCCCCCAAATCCCGGACACACCATTCTTGATGTGGTCGGCCACGGTTTCCACCGCGCCGTCCTGCCCTGCATACTTGGCAGCGACATCCTTGTAGGACGGGCCGACTACCTTGGTATCAATCTGGTGGCAGGCCACGCAGGCCTTGGTTTTGTACAGGGTCTCGCCGTCAGTGGCGAACAGGGAGCCGGAACCGAGCAGCGCGGCTGCGCCGAGGGCAGTGAGCATAAGGCGTTTCATCGTTTTTCCTCATGGGCTATGGGTTGCAGGTGGTCCTGCTTCTGTCGTTTTAACGTGCTGGTGCTCCTGCCAAGATGGACGCGCCGGGGCGCTTTGACAAGTGCTCATTTGTCGCAGAGTGTCAGTACGAAAGGTGTAAAATTGAGTACATTGCGGGACATAATGTCATTTTGTATCTTGTGTCTGCCCGCAGCCGAAGATTCATACAAGAAGGCGGGCCTCAATGCGCCTGCACCCACAAAAACCTGAGAGATTCGGAGATACCATGGAGATCAAGTCCTACAGCATGAACTGGCACTACCCTACCGCCGTGCGCGTGGGGGCAGGTCGTATCAGTGAGCTGCCCAAAGCCTGCCGGCAGTTGGGCATGACGTCTCCGCTGTTGGTGACTGACCCTGGCCTGGCCGCACTGCCGATGGTTGAGGCCTCGCTGCAGCTGTGCCGTGACGCGGGCCTGCAGGCCGGCCTGTTCAGTGCCGTGAAGGGCAACCCCACCGGTGGCAACGTGGCCGACGGCGTCGCTGCGCTGAAAGCGGGTCAGCACGACGGCGTGATTGCCTTCGGTGGTGGCTCTGCAATTGATGCCGCCAAGGCTATCGCACTGGTT
>CAXRBE010000037.1:0-13303 GCA_964228805.1 Burkholderiaceae bacterium | reverse complement strand
GCTACTCCGCCAGCGGGACCTGGTACGCCGCCAGCAACGCCACCAGCAGGACCTGGTACGCCACCAGCAGGACCTGGTACGCCACCAGCGACTCCACCAGCGGGACCTGGTACGCCTCCGGCTGCTCCGCCGGCAGGACCTGGTACGCCACCAGCGACTCCACCAGCGACTCCACCAGCGGGACCTGGCACGCCGCCAGCAACGCCACCAGCAGGACCTGGTACGCCACCAGCGACTCCACCAGCGGGACCTGGAACGCCTCCGGCTACTCCGCCGGCAGGACCTGGAACGCCTCCGGCTACTCCGCCAGCGGGACCTGGTACGCCGCCAGCAACGCCACCAGCAGGACCTGGTACGCCACCAGCGGGACCAACAACACCGCCCCCACCGCCACCAGCGGTTCTTCAGGCTCCTGTTGTCGTCCAGCCCACGCAGCAACCTGGCGCGCTCGTCTTCCGATTGGCTGATCCGAACATCCCAACTCAGGCTGTACCAATGAATGTTCCGGCTCAAGGCACACCAATCCAGACGGGTGTTCAGTTGGTTGTCGAGCGGCCTAACGTGGCACCCGTCGTAGAGAAGACCTACGCGGTCACGCAGTCGAACCAGCAGGTCGAACTCCGGCCGGTTGATCAGATTGACCAGAACTACGCCCAGCCCGGTCAACAGATTGGTACAACTCAGTTCAGCGCGACCAATGCTGCAGGCAATGTTCAGTACAACGTAGTGGCACGAGATGGGGGCCTTATTATTCGACCCACATCGAACGCTGGCTTCGCGTTTGCAGAGCAGAACCAAGCCTCGGTTGTGGGTCAGGCGATCTTGGAAGTTCAGCGCCAGTTGTCGCTGACTGCTGATCAGATTAAGACAATCTTTGTCGACTTGAAGTAACTGGGTAATGGACTCTTGGCAGGCGCGAATTCGGGCCTGCAAAGCTAGGTTTGGCCGAGGCTGACATCCACCGCCTGCGAGTCGGCCTGGCGGTGCTCTGGGGCGAAGCCGGGTTCTGAGCGCGGCCTGAGGCCAACGCTCAGGCGGGCGAGTTACACCCGCTCCAGAATCACCGCAATGCCCTGCCCCACCCCGATGCACATGGTGCACAGGGCGTAGCGGCCGCCTGTGCGGTGCAGCTGGTTGATGGCGGTGGTGGCCAGGCGCGCGCCCGAGGCACCGAGCGGGTGGCCCAGGGCGATGGCGCCACCATTGGGATTGACGCGCGGGTCGTCGTCGCGCACGCCGAGCAGGCGCAACACGGCCAGGCCTTGCGCGGCAAAGGCCTCGTTGAGCTCAATCACATCCATCTGCCCGATGCTCAGGCCTGTGAGCGCCAGCACCTTCTCGGTAGCCGGAGCCGGGCCAATGCCCATGATGCGCGGCGCCACGCCCGCAGTGGCCATGCCCACCACCCGCGCGCGCGGGGTGAGGCCTTGTTGTTTGATCGCAGCCTCGTTGGCCAACAACAGGGCACAGGCGCCGTCGTTCACGCCCGAGGCATTGCCGGCGGTGATGGTGCCACCTTCGCGCACGATCGGTTTGAGCTTGGCCAGCGCCTCCAGCGAGGTCTCGCGCGGGTGTTCGTCCTTGCTCACCACCAGCGCATCGCCTTTGCGCTGGGGGATGGTCACCGGGGTGATCTCGGCATCAAAGAAGCCCGCCTTCTGCGCCGCCACCGCCTTGAGCTGCGAGGCCAGGGCCATGGCGTCCTGGTCTTGCCGGTTCACCTTGTAATCATCTGCCACATTCTCGGCCGTCTCGGGCATAGAGTGGGTGCCGTATTTCTGCTTCATCAGCTTGTTGATGAAGCGCCAGCCGATGGTGGTGTCAAAAATTTCGGCGCTGCGGCTGAAGGCGCTCTCGGCCTTACCCATGACAAAGGGCGCGCGGCTCATGCTCTCCACGCCGCCGGCGATCATCAGACTGGCCTCACCAGACTTGATGGCGCGCGCCGCACTGCCCAGCGCGTCCAGGCCCGAGCCACACAGCCGGTTGACGGTGGAGGCTGGCACCTCGGGCGGCAGCCCAGACAGCAGGCTGGCCATACGGCCCACGTTGCGGTTGTCTTCGCCGGCCTGGTTGACGCAGCCGTACATCACATCGGTGAGGGCCGCCCAGTCCACCTGGGGGTTGCGCGCCATCAGCGCGGCAATCGGGACGGCGCCCAGGTCGTCGGTGCGCACCGAGGAGAGCACGCCGCCGTAGCGGCCAAAAGGGGTACGGATGGCGTCGCAGATAAAAGCTTGGTTCATCAGAAAACTCGTTGGGTTAATTGGCACAAGCGCACTCAGGCGCCGCTTAGGGACGTATGGGCAGGCCGACCAGTTGCTCCAACTCGGCGTGGCTCAGGCCATCCACCTTGTCGATCAGCTTGAGCCCCTCGGGCGAGCACTCAAAGGTGGCCAGGTCGGTGTAGACCCGCTTGACGCAGGCAATCCCAGTGAGTGGGTAGCTGCACTGGGCCACGATCTTGCTCTCGCCTTTTTTGGTGAGCAGGTCCATCATCACCCAGGTCTGCAACGCGCCCACGGCCAGGTCCATGGCGCCGCCCACAGCGGGAATGGCGTCTTTTTCGCCGGTAGACCAGTTGGCCAGGTCGCCCTGCGGCGACACCTGAAACGCACCGAGCACGCAGATGTCGAGATGGCCGCCGCGCATCATGGCAAAGCTGTCGGTGTGGTGGAAAAACGAGCCACCGGGCAGCAGGGTCACTGGCTGCTTGCCGGCGTTGATCAGGTCGTAGTCTTCCTGCCCGGGCGCTGGCGCCGGGCCCATGCCCAGCATGCCGTTTTCGCTGTGCAGCAGCACCTCGCGGTCTTGGGGAATGTGGTTGGCCACCAGCGTGGGCTGACCAATGCCCAGATTGACCACCGCGCCCTCAGGAATGTCCTGGGCGATGCGGGCGGCCAACTGGTCCTTGCTACGCTTCTGATAACTCATTTTTTCTCCATCGCCTAAATTGGGGTCAGAACCCGATTTCAGGCTTAATTGGAATCTGACCCCAATTATTCATTGCTTGAAGCCGCCAGCCTGGGTGGCTTGGCGCGGTACCTTGACGATCTGGCTGACAAAGATTGCCGGGGTGACGATGGTTTCGGGGTCCATGGCACCGAGCTCGACGATCTCGTGCACGCTGGCCACGGTGCGCTTGCAGGCCATGGCCATGCTGGGGCCGAAGTTGCGCGCGGTCATGCGGAAGGTAAGGTTGCCCCAGCGGTCGCCGCGCTCAGCCTTGATGAGCGCCACATCGCCGTGGATTGGGTATTCCAGCACATAGGGCTTGCCGTTGATGACGCGGGTCTCCTTGGGCGTGCCATCGGCATGTTTGGCCAGCTCGGTGCCATAACCGGTGGGCGTGAAAAAGGCACCGATGCCGGCGCCTGCGGCACGAATGCGCTCGGACAGATTGCCTTGGGGCACCAGTTCCAGCTCCAGCTTGCCGCTGCGATAGAGCTCGTCAAACACATAGCTGTCGGTCTGGCGCGGAAAACTGCAGATGATCTTGCGCACCCGCCCGGTCTTGAGCAGGCCGGCCAGACCGGTGTCGCCATTGCCCGCGTTGTTGTTGACGATGGTCAGCTCATTGGCGCCCTGGGCGATCAGACCATCGATCAGCTCATTGGGAATGCCGGCCGTGCCAAAGCCGCCAATCATGATGGTGGCGCCGTCCTGGATGCCGGCCAGGGCCTCAGCCACCGAGTTTGCAATTTTGTTGATCATCGGACTCGCATCAATGAAACCAAGCCGCAAAGTGTAGGCGATTTTCCTTCGCGCCCCGTCGCTGCGAGCCAATCCTGGCGTATGCTCGGGCCCCATGTTTCAGCCCTCGCAAGCCGATGTGCGACGCTTTTTCTGCGGCGTCTATGCCAAGGCCCGTAGCGGTCAGCCGCTGGAGGCGATCGAGACCCTGGCCAGCGGCTGGATTGACGAGCACCCCGAATATCACGCCGCCCTGTCAGACCTGGGGGCAGCCCTGGCCGCCATGCAGACTGCCCATGCCGATCGTGAGAACCCGTTTCTGCACCTGTCCATGCACTTGTCGATCAGCGAGCAATGCAGCATCGACCAGCCCCAGGGCATACGCCAGGCGGTGGAACTGCTCGCTGCTCGGCGCGATTCACTGCACCAGGCCCATCATGCCGCCATGGAGTGCCTGGGGCGCATGTTGTGGGAAAGCCAGCACGCCGGCCGCCCGCCCGATGGCGCTGCCTATATCGATTGCGTACAACGCCAGGCCACCCAAGGCTGACGCATCGGCAAGAAAAAAGCCGCTCGACAGAGCGGCTATCTAGGCTGTCAGCTGGCAGTCAGCGGAAGCTTTTTTCCGGAATGGTTTTGAGCTCACCTGGCATGGCGCTCAGGTAGCCTGCGATCTGTTTGAGTTCCGCATTGGAGAACTGCTTGGCCATGCCGGACATGATGGCGTTGTTGCGGCCCCAGGAGGCATGCCCTTCTGTCTTGTAGGACTTGAGCGCAACATAAAGATAGTCGGCATGCTGACCCGCCAGCTTGGGGTAGCTCGGATCAATCGGTTTGTTGAAGCTCTCGCCATGGCAAGAGGCGCAGGCGCCTTTCTTCAGCAATTCGGCAGCCTTGTCCGAGCTAGCCGATGCAGACTTGGAAGCCCCCTTGTCCATGCCATCGAGCTCGTAGTAGGCGGCCAGGTCGGCCATGTCCTGGTCAGTCAGCGAGCCTGCGATGGCACGCATGCTGGGGTGTTTGCGCTCGCCCTTCTTGTAGGCATTGAGCGAAGCCACGATGAATTTGGCGTTTTGGCCCGAGATCATGGGCACCTTGTAGACTTCAGGAAAATTAGCCTGGTAACCAGAGATGCCGTGGCAGCCAATGCACATGGCGTTCTTTTTCATGCCAGCCTTGGCATCGCCCTTGATGTCCTGGGCCGAGGCAGAAAATGCCATCGCAGAAGCGACAAGCGCGGAAAAAATCGTCAGCAGCAGTTTATTCATATTGCGAGGACAATCAGCCTGTTTTGATGAAAATCAGCCGTGCATTATATCCAGCGCAAAAACCCAATCTGACTCCCTCCTGAAACAAGATGAAATTCCAAGGCTCCTCCCAGTACGTCGCCACCCAAGACCTGAAACTTGCGGTCAATGCCGCCATTGCCCTCAAGCGCCCATTGCTGGTCAAGGGCGAGCCCGGCACCGGCAAGACCATGCTGGCCGAAGAAGTGGCGCAGGCCCTGAGCATGCCGCTGCTGCAGTGGCATATCAAGTCCACCACCAAGGCGCAACAGGGCCTGTATGAGTACGACGCGGTCAGCCGACTGCGCGACAGCCAGCTCGGTGACGGCCGGGTGAAGGATATCCAGAACTACATTGTCAAGGGCGTGCTGTGGCAAGCCTTCACCGCCGAGCAGCCGGTGGCGCTGCTGATCGACGAGATCGACAAGGCCGACATCGAGTTCCCCAACGATCTGCTGCGTGAGCTCGACCGTATGGAGTTTTACTGCTACGAGACGCGCGAGCTGATCCGGGCCAAGCACCGGCCACTGGTGTTCATCACTTCCAACAATGAGAAGGAGCTGCCCGACGCCTTCTTGCGCCGCTGCTTCTTCCACTACATCAAGTTTCCCGACACGGCCACCATGAAGCAGATCGTGGATGTGCACTTTCCCAAACTCAAGGATGAACTGCTCAGCGCAGCGATGAAGACCTTCTTTGACATCCGCAACCTGCCCGGCCTGAAAAAAAAGCCCTCCACCAGCGAGCTGCTCGATTGGCTCAAGCTGCTGATGGCCGAAGACATCCCCCTGGCCGCGCTGCAAAGCCAGGATGACAAGGTCAGCGTGCCGCCCCTGGTGGGTGCCCTGCTGAAAAACGAGCAGGACATCACCCTGTTTGAAAAGCTGGTGTTCATGAACCAGCGCAACCGCTGACATGCCCAATCAGCGCTGGCCCGAGGCAGTCACCCTGCAGGGCGCGCATGTGCGGCTGGAGCCCTTGGCCCACAGCCACCATGCTGAGCTGGCCGAGGCTACCCGCGATGGCCAGCTGTGGCGGCTCTGGTACACCAGCGTGCCCTCACCCGAGCAGATGACCGCTGAAATTGACCGCCGCCTGGCTTTGCGCGAAGCGGGCAGCATGCTGCCATTTGCGGTGATCTCGCTGGCTGCCGGGCCGCTGCAAGGGCTCGCGGTGGGCATGACCACCTACATGAACATCGATGCTGCCAACCAAAGACTGGAGATCGGCTCGACCTGGTATCGGCAATCGGTGCAGCGCAGCGCGCTCAATACCGAGGCCAAGCTGCTGTTGCTGGCCCACGCCTTTGGACGGCTCGGATGCATTGCAGTGGAATTTCGCACCCACTACATGAACCAGCAGAGCCGCCGGGCGATTGAGCGCCTGGGCGCCAAGCTCGATGGCGTGCTGCGCAGCCACCAGATCAACCGCCACCCCGACGCATTTGGCAGCCTGCGCGATACCTGCGTCTACAGCATTACCGCCGCCGAATGGCCAGCGGTGCAGGCCAACTTGCAGCACCAACTGCACATGCCACGAAACCCCTGAAAATAGCGCCATGCTGATCGACTTTTTCTATACCTTGCGCGCGGCCAAGCTGCCGGTCTCGGTCAAGGAGTACCTGACCCTGCTGGAGGCCATGCAGGCCGATGTGGTGGGGCCGCGCAACCCCGAAGCCTGTTCGCTGGATGACTTTTATCACCTCAGCCGCACCACCCTGGTGAAGGACGAGAAGCATTACGACAAGTTTGACCGCGCCTTTTCCGCCTACTTCAAAGGGGTGGAGATGCTGGCCGACTTCAGCAAGGAGATCCCGGCCGACTGGCTGCGCCAGGAACTGCAGCGCCTGCTGTCGGACGAGAAAAAAGCCAACGCTCCCAAGCTGGACTGGGACGAGCTGATGGAAACACTGAAGAAGCGGCTGGAAGAGCAGAAGGGACGCCATGAGGGCGGCAGCAAGTGGATTGGCACCGGCGGCACCAGCCCCTTTGGCCATGGCGGCTACAACCCGCAGGGCATCCGCATTGGTGGCAAGGGCGGCAACAAAAGCGCCGTCAAAGTGTGGGACCAGCGCGCCTACCAGGATTACGACGATTCACAGGAGCTGGGTACCCGCAACATCAAGGTGGCTTTACGGCGGCTGCGCCGCTTTGCCCGCGAGGGCCATGAGCTCGAGCTCGACCTGCCCGACACCATCCGTGCCACCGCCGCCAATGCCGGTTACCTGGACATCAAGATGGTGCCCGAGCGCCACAACAATGTGAAAGTGCTGCTGCTGATGGATGTAGGCGGCACCATGGACGAGCACATTGCGCGGGTGGAGGAGCTGTTTTCAGCCACCAAGACCGAGTTCAAACATCTGGAGTTCTATTACTTCCACAACTGCGTCTATGACTTCATGTGGAAGAACAATCGCCGGCGCTATGCCGAGAAATTTCCCACCTGGGACATCATCCGCAAGTACAACAAGGACTACAAGCTGGTCTTCGTTGGTGATGCCACCATGAGCCCTTACGAGATCCTGCAGCCCGGCGGCAGCGTGGAATACAACAACGAAGAGGCTGGCGCCGAATGGCTGCAGCGCCTGACCCACGCTTTTCCACGCTTTGTCTGGATCAACCCTGAGCCGCAAGGGGTGTGGCAGTACCGCCAGAGCATCGCCATCATCCAGCAACTGATGGGCAACCGCATGTACCCGCTCACCTTGAAGGGCATCGAGGAAGCGATGCGGCTGCTGACCAAGTAGCGCCCGGCCCGACTGCAGCAAGCCAGCCTGTGCTCCGCCTGCGCCCCTTAACCGCGCAGCGATCTCAGCGCCAGCACCAGCAGGCTAAGCAGCCCGGCGCTCAGTGACAGGCCGAGCCAGCCGCGCCGCAGGGCCAGCGCCCGGGGTGAACGCCCGCTGAAGTTGTACTGAAAATGCTCGGACTGCACCCGGTTTGCATCAACACCCTGCGCATGCAGACAGCTCTCCACTGCATCCATCATGGCCCCGGGGCCGCACACCATGTAGTGCGCATCGGCGGCCAGCGGCGCCACCGCTTCATGCGACAAGGCCAGGGCCAGACCCTTGGCATCGAGCCGACCGACCAGGCCCGCCCATGCCGGATCAGGTGCCTCGACCATGGGCAGCAGCCTGAAGTCAGCCAGCTGGGCACAGGCACAGAGTGCTTCCAGCGACACCATCTGGCTCACATCGTGTTCGGCGTAGATCAGGCGAATTGGCCGGCGCTCGCCCCGTCTGGCGCAGTCAGAAAGCAGGCTAACGAAGGGCGCTATGCCGATGCCGCCAGCCAGCATGACGATCGCAGGCGCAGAGGGGGGAATGCTGAAATTGCCGTAGGGCCCATCAATGTACGCTACCGTGTTGCTCGCGCTGTGCGGCAGCGCACGGGTGAAGTCGCCCGCCTCCTTGACGATGAAGCGCAGCTGGCCGGATGGCTCGGGCACCGAGCTGATTGAGAACGGATGATCCCTGTACGGCGCCAGCCCGCCCAGTTTGAGCCAGGCAAACTGCCCGGGGGCAAACTTCAATGGTTTGCCCCCAATTGGGCTGACCTCGAGCTCCCAGATCTTTTGCGCCAGCGGCCTGACCTGGTTCAAGCGATAGGCATGACGCGACTGCCACAGGGGGCGCCAGACATAGACTGCCAGCCAGGAGGCAGCCGCCAGCAGGGCCAGCGCCCACCAATACCCACGCACCGAGGGTAGCTGGGCATAGCGGCCAGACACCAGGGTGTGGTGCAAGCCCAGGCCCAGCACCCCCAATGCCAGCAGCCCATGCCACAGGCGCCAGCGCTCATAGTCGCGGCGGCGTGCCTGGCCCAAAGCCATGGCCACCAGGCTCAGCAACAGCCCCAGGGCCAGCAGGCCGGTGAACAATCCCCAGGACCCACCGCTGATGCGCAAGGCCTGGGCATAGCTGTCGTCCCAGGGTTTTGGGGTGCTGCCCCAGAGGCTGTAGAGCAAGGGGTGCAAGAGCAACATCACCAGCGCGGTGCGCGCCAGCAACTGGTGCGCCTGCATGGCCAGGTCGCTGCCCAGCGCGCCTGAGGCCGGACGAAAACGCCCGAGCAAAAAGAATTCCAGCAGCACAGCGGTGAACCCCACCATCGCCAACCCTGAAGCCACATCATCGCGCAGGGGTCGGGGAGGAAGATCTTGAAAGTTAGGCAGCAGCCAGCTCAGCAGCAGGGGAGCGGACAAAAGAAACAGGTAGCACAGCGCGAAGATCAGCAGACGTTTCATCGATGGTGCATTGTCGCTGTGTTGACCTGAATCTCTCTCATGAAGCCCGGTACCTGAGATTTACAATGGAGTTGTGCCGCCGTAGTTCAATGGATAGAACGAGCGCCTCCTAAGCGCTAGATACAGGTTCGATTCCTGTCGGGGGCGCCAGATTTCTTATTTCCCAGTGGCAGCGCTGTTTGCCACTGGTGGCCCGATATCCTGGAATGGCCCCAGTGGGTTGCGGCTTTCTTCCACTTCTTTGACTGCGGGCTGGCCGCCCCAGCTGCGAAACACCACCAGGTCGTTGACCAGCAGCACCACCGCATTGAAGCGAAAGCCGGTGGTTTCCGTATGTCGCTTGAAGTTGAAGAAGTCGGCAAAGAAGTTGCCCAGCCGCTCTTTCTTGAGCTTGACTACATTCATTTCGAGCCCGCGGCAGGCATCGCGCGCCTCCAGGCAGGCCAGCACGCCAGGGTCTAGGTCTTCCCGCTTGAGCAAGGAGGACGGCACAAAGCGCCGCACTACATCGGCATGGGTAAGATTGATGGTGTTGGGGTGCTGGCCGGGCTTGAAGCCATTTTTGTCCAGCTCGTCGCGCTTGCTGACCATGGGTTGCAATGACTCAATCGAGGCGCGCGCCTGGTCGTAACTCTCAAACGAGGAGGTTTCGGTGCGCGACTTGGGCAGCAAGGATGAACAGGCGCCCAGCGCTGCCAAAGCAGGTATCAGAATAAGCAGCCTCCACATATGTTTCATTTTGAGGGCTAGTTTGCCTTATTGCTTGACTTCGGTCAAAAGCAGCAGAATTGTTTTGTTCTTTTAATTTAGGATCAGACCAAAGTCAATCACCCGAATCTGAAGGAAATTTCAATGCCATTTCCCAATCTGCGCAGGCTCTGGGCCTGGATGGCCTTGCCACTCATGCTGGCGACCACTCTTGGCGCAGCGCCTGCTTTTTCTCAGGCCTCATTTGTCCAGACGCCCTACAAAAATCCCAAGGCACTGATCGACATCTACCTGGATGACCCGCGCAAGCTGGGTGCAGCGCTCAATTGGGTGCGCGGCGTGATGAATCCGCTGACCGAGGCACCCTACAGCATGATTCCGGACGACATCCCGATCATTGTGCTGATGCACGGCACTGAGGTGGTGACTCTGGCCAGAAAAAACGAGGCTCGCTACTCAGAGCAGGTGCAGCGCATGCGCTATTACGCCGATCTGGGTGTGAAGTTCAAGATCTGCGGCCTGGCCATCAGGGACTATGGCTACACCGCAGCCGATCTGCAGAGTTTTGTCGAAGTCACGCCCTCGGCCCTGACTGAGCTGGTGCACTGGCAGAACCAGGGCTATGCCCTGGTGCCGGCGCTCGTCAACGACAAAAAATTCTCCATCGAAGAAATCCGCTGACAAAATACGGGCCGCCCCATGATTGGAGGCCCCGTATTGACAGATCGTCAGAACGGCATCAGGCGACGTAACCCGGGTTGGGCAGCACACCTTCAATCTTTGGCATATTGAGCTGGCGTGGGCTGACCTTACCGCCACGCGCCTTGAGCCAGGTTTCGGCCACATCCCAGATCTGTTTGTTGCCAGCAGTCCTAGCCTCCTCAGCCACTGGCGCCCAACCCGCCACCTTGTAGCTCTTGTCGGCCTCGACCAGCTTGCCTTTGATGCGCATATTGTCGATACGCTTGCCCATCGCCGCCGTCGGGTTGCAGGTATAGCTGAGTCCTCCCACCCGTACCATATCGCCGCCCTGCTGGTAGTAGGGATCGGGGTTGAACAGGTTGTCGCAGACGTCTTCCAGCACCGTCTTGATCATGGCGCCGCTCATGGTGCTGACCGTGGCATAGGAGTAAGTGGTGGCCGTCATGTCCATCAGCCACTCGCGCGTGATCGCCTGGCCTGGCAACAGGCTGGTGCCCCAACGGAACCCGGGCGAGAAGGCCAGGTCGGCCCCCTGCACATCGAGCATGGCATCAAGCAGCAACTGGTCGCCAGTGCCATTGAAGTTGCCACGGCGGTAGAGCGTGCCTTCGGTCACCGCCAGCACCTCATTGAGCTTGGTCTCGTAGGGCGCGCGCAGCTTGGTGATCAGGGCATCCATGTCCTTGTCAGCAGGCAACATATTGGAGAACACCGGCAGCAGCTTGTAGCGGAAGTCGGCAACCTTCTTGTCCTTGACCTCAAAATCGAGCACACCCAGAAACTTGCCATTGGAGCCCGCATTGGTGACGATGGTCTTGCCGCCCTTGTTGGCCACCAGGGTGGCAACGGGCATGCCGTCGTGGGTGTGGCCGCCCATGATGGCGTCAATGCCGCTAACCCGGGTGGCCATCTTCAGGTCCACATCCATGCCGTTGTGCGAAAGCACCACCACCAACTGGGCACCTTTGGCGCGGGCCTCGTCCACCACCTTCTGCATATTGTCGTCCTGGATGCCAAAGGACCAGTCTGCCACCATGTAGCGCGGGTTGGCAATCGGGGTGTAGGGGAAGGCCTGGCCAATAATGGCGCAGGGCACGCCATTGATTTCGCGGATCACATATGGCTTGAACACCGGGTCGCCAAAGTCATTGGTTTTGACGTTCTGCGCCACAAAGTCGATCTTGCCGGCAAAGTCCTTTTCGACGATTTCCTTTACCCGCTCCATGCCATAGGTAAATTCCCAGTGGCCGGTCATCACATCAACCGTCAGGGCCTTGCAGGCGTCCACCATGTCTTGCGCATGGGTCCACAGCGACACCGCCGAACCCTGCCAGGTGTCGCCGCCATCAAGCAGCAAGGCACCCGGCCGGCTGGCCTTGAGTCGCTTGACCAGGGTGGCCAGGTGCGCAAAGCCACCCACCTTGCCGTAGCGCCTGGCGGCCTTTTCAAAGTCCAGATACGTCAGGGCATGGGCCTCGGCCGTGCCGGGGCGGATCTTGGCCACCTTGAGCAGATGCTCACCCACCAGGTGCGGCAGATTGCCCTTCATGCTGCCGATGCCCAAATTCACATTGGGTTCGCGAAAGTGGATCGGCTTCAACTGCGCATGGCAGTCGGTCATGTGCAGGAAGGAGACATTGCCAAATTTGGGAATGTCGTACAGGCCATCAGCGGCAGTGGCCGCATCGGCCTCAGCATAGCTGCCCAGGCCCAAGCCCGCCATGGTGCCCGCACCGAGCACCTGCATAAATTCGCGTTTCGATAGATTCATGGTTGCGCCACCGTGGAAAGAAATGGTTTGGCTTTGGCTATAAAAAATGGAGAAGAGCGAACACCCTTCTCCATCGTTTCGGGATCAACCCGCTGCCGTTCAAGACACCGTGGCTTCGTCGGTACGGCTGGCTCCCTTGTTGTCTTTCCAGCTGATGGCGATCTTGTCGCCCTTGGCCGCTCCCTTGACCACAAACTGCATGAAGGGGTTCTTCGACACTGCCGGGCCCCACTCAGCGCTCATCACCACCTTGCCGTTGTGGCTGGCAGTTACTTCATTGATGAACCAGGCCGGCACCAGCTTGCCCGATGAGTCTTTGCGTTGGCCAGACTCCATCTCGTGGCTCATGAGGACGCGGACGGTGGTTTTGTCACCCGCGGCTTGGGCGCGTATGCGCATCGGATCTGCCATGTTGTTTCTCCTATACCTTTAAATCTGTTCAGTGTGCTTCAGTGTGCTCTTGCGTGGGCTTGTCGGCTTAGCCGCCGCAGCCGCCCAGGGTGACTTTGACTTCCTTCTTGGCAAAGAAGGCTTTGTTGTCGTTGGTGATGGCCACGGCGTACACATCAGACGATTGGCCCATCTTGGCGCGCACCGCAAAGTTGGCCTCCACGCTGGGGCTGACGTTGAAGAGGGCCACCAGAACGGCGGGGTTTTTCTCCACCAGCACCAGGATGCGCTTGACGCCTGCCAGGCTGGAGCCTGCAGTCAGGGGCACGACAGCGCCGTTTTCTGCGATATCGGGCCCACCGATGGTGACGTCTTTGCTTTCCACCGGAGCGGAGGCGCCCAGGGCTTTGGCCACATCGGCTGCGCTTTTGGCGGAGAAGGCAGCGGTTTCATAGGCTGCAGCCTGCTCGGGAAATAGGCCGGTGCCAGCCAAGAGGCCAGCGAC
>CAXRBE010000036.1:0-2891 GCA_964228805.1 Burkholderiaceae bacterium | reverse complement strand
GCCACCCATCACCAAGTTCTCGCGCATCCAGCAGCAGTCGCCTTGCGCGGTTGTTTTCAGTTGTGTGCATGTCGCGCTCCCAAATGCGCAACCCTTGTAAAGATCCCAAGGCAGGCGGTAAGGGGGCCGCTTTTCGGATGGCCGTCCTAGCCCTGGGAATTCAACTCATGCTGTGGCCAATATCAGTCCGAGATGGAGGCAGAGGCCATGCTTTCGGACTCGCTCATAAGCCCCTCAATTTCATCGACAAGGTCAGCGCATTGCCACAAATAGGCGTCCTGCAGGTGGTCGGCCATGGATCGGAAGGATTCGCCGCTGTTGCCGTAGGTGTTTTGCAAAAGAGCCTGCAGCTTGGTGCAAAGTTCGCTGGCTTTGCTCAGTCTCTGGGCAAGCTTATGCGTATCAAGGGCCAGGTATTCGGGCGAATCTTCGCTGCGGGCGATCAGTGGGACAATGTTTTCAGCCATTTTCAAACTCCTGTTTTGATTGTGGTCAGGGGCTGGTCGGTGTTGCTGCACCTTCTGGCCCCGCTTTATTGCCCTGCTCAGTCCGGCGCAGGGCTTGCCGGTATCAGTTGGCCATCGCTGGCGCAGGTTGCACCCGCAAGGGTTTTTTCTTCAGAGCTGCACCAGCTTGCCAAAGGTCGTAGGCAGTCTGCTGGCCCAGCCACAGACGGGCATCCCCGCCACGTTCTTTGCCCAACCACTTCTCCAGGCGCAGCGCCATTTCAGGTGAAATTGCGGCATGACCATTGAGCATCCGGCTCAGGGTCGGGCGGGCAACACCCAGCTGTTCGGCTGCATCGGTCACGGTCAGCCCCAGCGCGGGCAGCACATCATCCCGAAGCGTCAGGCCGGGGTGTGGGGGGTTAAACATTTCAGTCATGGCTTGTCCTCAGTGGTAGTCCTGGTAATCCACCAGCACAGCATGGACACCCTCAAACGTGAAGGTCATCCGCCAATTGCCATTCACCGACACAGAGAAATGCCCGCCCAGGTTGCCCTTGAGTGGGTGCAAGCCCCAGCCCGGCAGGTTCATGTCCTGAGGGGCTGTCGCCTCATGCAAACGTGCCAGTTGCCTGGCCAGCTTGGGAGCGTGTGCGGCTTGGATACCTGCCTTGCTGCCCTGCTCAAAGAAAGCCTGCAGTCCTTTGTGTCTGAATGACTTAATCACGGCTTATTGTACTCTGTAACGTTACGCATTTCAATTAGCCTGCCCGATGCTGCCCAATCTGGATGACATCTGCGGACAAGGTGGGCGTATGAACAAACGTGGCCCATAACTGCAAGAGCGCCCGACGCTTCTCGAACAGATCGCTTCGCAGGTATGCGGCCTCAACCTTGTCGGCATTGGTGTGAGCCAGCGCAGCCTCAGCAACCTCTCGTGGGAAAGCGGTTCGCTCTGCTGCCCAGTCACGGAAGGAGGACCGGAATCCGTGAACCGTGTAATCCAAGCCCATGCGCCGCATGACTGCCGTCAGGGTCATGTCGCTCAGCTCTGTACCCTTCATGCCCCAGAAAACAAAGTCCGAACCTTTCAGCCGGGGCAAAGACTCCAGCAGGGCTACTGCCTGATCTGACAGTGGAACCCGGTGCTCACGCTTGGCCTTCATCCGCTCAGCGGGAACAGTCCAGAGCCTAGCCTTCAGGTCAAACTCTGACCACTTGGCACCACGGACTTCGCCAGATCTAGCAGCTGTCAGGATGGTGAACTGGACGGCACGGGCGCCCATACCCTCCACCTCCAGCAGCTTGGGCAGGAACACGGGCAGATCCTGATATGGCATGGCCGCATGGTGTTCGACCTTGGCCACCTTTGAAGGTTTGGGTAGCAGCTTGTCCAGATGCCCTTTCCACCTTGCCGGGTTCTCACCCTCGCGCATCTTCTGAACGGTAGCCCAGTCCAGTACCTGCTCAATGCGCCCTCGCAGCCGGGTGGCGGTCTCGGTCTTCGTAGTCCAGATTGGCTGAAGGACGGCCATCACAGCAGCGGTGTCCACCTGGCCGACAGGCAGCTCGCCGACAACCGGACCACAGTATTGCGCCAGGGTGTTCTCCCATTGTTGGCGATGCTTGGGGTTGGTCCATGTTGGCGCGTGCGCAAGAACATATGCAGTCGCGCACTCGTTGAAGGTTTTGCCCTTGAACCGTTCGGCCATCAGTAGGCGTGCGGCCTCCTTCTTCTCGGCAATAGGGTCAATGCCTTGGCGAATCTTCTCCTTGAAGTCGCGGGCCTTCTGGTGCGCCATGGCCAGCGTGACCTCTGGATATGGACCCAATCCAAATTCTCGGCGCTTGCCTGCCACCATGGTGCGCAAGAGCCATGACCGCCCTGCCCCGGATGGTGTGACATTCAATGCCAAACCAGCCACGGTACCGACCAGATGCGTGCCCGGGTCCTTGATTCGCCCGACTTCCAAGGCGGTTAGAACCTTCGTATTCTTTGGCATGTTTCCATCCCCCCATAAATCCCGCCAACGATAGGAGGATTGTAGCGGTCATTACCGGACATCTCAAAACACTCAGTAGGAATATCTTCAGAGGGGACAACGACTTACGCGAGCGTCAGAAAACACAGAAAAACAATAAGGAGGCGGACGCCTGCTCCGCCAGAAACCCAGCAAAAAAGCGCCTTCGGGCGCTTTTTTGTTGCCCGCGGTGCTGGCCGGCGCATGAAAAAACCGCCCGAAGGCGGTTTTTTTCGGACCAAGGCCAGCTCAGCGCACCACGGCGATCTGGTCGCGCTTGCCACCTTTGTAGGTGTAGAGCGTCAGGGCACCGTTCTTGATGTCGCCTTTCTGGTCGAAGGCGATCGTGCCGGTGATGCCCTTGTAGTTGGCTTGTGCCAGAGCCGGCAGGTACTTGGCCGGGTCGGCAGAACCTGCACGCACC
>CAXRBE010000035.1:0-22989 GCA_964228805.1 Burkholderiaceae bacterium | reverse complement strand
ATTGACTGGAGCGACGTCTTGCTGCCTCTGGCGCAGCGCGCTGTGCAAGCCTTGCTCGAGGCACGTGCCCGTGAGGGTGCACGCCTGGCCGCGATGTTGCTTGAGCGTATTGCTCAGTTGCGAGCGCTGGCCCAGCAGGCCGTACCCCTGGTGCCGCAACTGGTCGAGCAGCAACGGCAGCGCTTTCTCGAGCGCTGGCAGGAAGCCATGGCACTGATGGAGGGCACTGTGCCGCCCCAGGCTGCCCATGAAAAAGCTCTGGCTGAAGCCACCGCCTTTGCCATTCGCATAGATGTGGCCGAAGAGATTACCCGCCTGGCCTCGCACCTGGACGAGCTGGAGCGTCTGATCGGTAAAGGTGGCGAGATCGGCAAGCGGCTCGATTTTCTGATCCAGGAGTTGCACCGCGAGGCCAACACGCTGGGATCGAAGTCAGCTGCGCTAGAACTGACCCGCATTTCGGTCGATATGAAGGTGCTGATCGAGCAGATGCGTGAGCAGGTTCAGAACATAGAATAGGCCGCTTGCACGCCAGCCCCGGGCCCCATTGCACAGCACATCGACCATGAACCACCCAGGCAACCTGTTTGTCATCACTGCGCCCAGCGGCGCCGGCAAATCAAGCCTGGTGCGGGCCCTGATGGCTGCCGATCCTACATTGCAGTTGTCGGTCTCGCACACCACCCGCGCGCCGCGCGGCCAGGAGCAGAGCGGACGCGAGTACTACTTTGTTTCACCAGAGGCTTTCGAGTCCATGGTGCAGGCCGAAGCCTTTGTCGAATGGGCCCATGTGCACAGCCATCGCTATGGCACTTCCCGACAGGAAGTGGAAGACAAGATCGCCCAGGGTGCTGACATCATTCTTGAGATCGATTTCCAGGGGGCCTTGCAGATCAAACGCCGTTTCCCCAAAGCTGTAGCCGTTTTCATCCTGCCTCCAAGTTGGGAAGAGTTGCGCGCACGTTTGGTCAAGCGGGGTGAAGACTCGCCCGAGGTGATCGAGCTGCGCCTTAAGAACGCCGCCACCGAGATGGCCCAGGTTGAGTGCTTTGACTACGTTATAATCAATGACCTGTTCGAGCGTGCACTGGCTGATCTGCAAATCGTGGTTCAGTCCCAGCGTCTGAAGCTGCCCAGTCAGCAACGCGCCCGGCCACAAGTTTTCAAAGCCCTCAACCTCTCTTAGCTTGCCGGAGTATTTCCATGGCCCGCATCACTGTTGAAGACTGCCTGGAGCAGATCCCAAACCGTTTCCAGCTTGTGCTGGCTGCCACCTACCGTGCCCGTATGTTGAGCCAGGGTCACACTGCCAAGATCGAGAGCAAAAACAAGCCCGGCGTGACGGCCCTGCGTGAGATCGCTGCCGGCAAGATTGGCGTCGAAATGCTGAAAAAAGTGCCAACCTGATCAGCCTGGCTGACCCCTTGCCTAAAGCACCGTTCGCGGTGCTTTTTTATTGCGACTTCGGTCATTTCTGCAGGCGCGTTATATTTGAGGCATGGGTATTGCGTTCGAACCTGCCTCTGACGTCTCGCCCGCCGCAGCCAATCTGCTGACTCCGGCAGCGCGGGAAGAAGCCAGGCTGGCTGCCGCCAATGCGGCCGCGGCCAGCTTTGCCGCATTGACCGACAAGCTCGACTATCTGTCTGCTGTCGATCTGGAGCAGGTGCGCCAGGCTTATCGTCTGGCTGATGAGGCCCATCTGGGCCAGCTGCGCAGCAGCGGCGAGCCCTACATCACCCATCCGATCGCGGTGGCTGCCCAGTGCGCTGAGTGGCACCTGGATGCACAAGCCCTGATGGCTGCCTTGCTGCACGACATCATGGAAGACTGTGGCATTGACAAGGCCGACCTGATCCAGCGCTTTGGCGCTCAGGTGGCCGAGCTGGTCGATGGCCTGACCAAGCTGGACAAACTTCATTTCAATACCCGCGAGGAAGGTCAGGCTGAATCGTTTCGCAAGATGCTGCTGGCCATGGCGCGCGATGTGCGCGTGATCCTGGTCAAGCTGGCCGACCGTATCCACAATATGCGCACCCTAGGCGAGCTTTCGCACGAACGGCGGGTGCGCATTGCCTCCGAAACGCTGGAGATCTACGCCCCCATCGCCTATCGCCTGGGGCTGCACCAGGCCTATCGCGAGCTACAAGACGAGGCATTCCGCCACTTGTGGCCCTGGCGTCATCAGGTGCTGGCTAAGGCGGTCTCGCGCGCCAGCGGCCGACGCCGCGATCTGGTGTGGAAGGTACAACGCGAGGTGCGCAAGGCTTTCTACGATGCTGGCCTGTCGGTGCCGATCAGTGGGCGGGAGAAGACCCTGTACTCGATCTACCGCAAGATGGATGAGAAGCACCTGAGCTTTGCCCAGATCAACGACATCTATGGCTTTCGGGTGCAGATGCCCGGTGTGGTCGATTGCTACACCGCCCTGGGCATCCTGCACCAGCTCTACAAGCCGGTGCCTGGCAAGTTCAAGGACCATATTGCCATTCCCAAGCTCAACGGTTACCAGTCGCTGCACACCACGGTGGTGGGGCCATCGGGCATTCATGTCGAGTTCCAGATCCGCACCGAGGCTATGCATGTGGTGGCTGAATCGGGCGTAGCAGCGCACTGGATGTACAAGGCCAAGGATCCCGGTGGTGACAACGCCGAGCGTCTGGGCACCCAATGGTTGCAGTCATTGTTGGATATTCAGAGCGAGACCCGCGATGCGGCCGAGTTCTGGGACCATGTGAAGGTTGATTTGTTTCCTGACGCTGTCTATGTCTTCACGCCCAAGAGTCGCATCATGGCGCTGCCGCGTGGGGCCACAGTGGTGGACTTTGCCTACGCCATCCACAGCGATGTGGGTGACCGTGCGGTGGCGGCCTCGGTCAATGGCGATCCCGTGCCGCTGCGCACCGAATTGCATAACGGTGATGTGGTCGAGGTGGTCACCTCCAGGGAGGCCAGCCCCAACCCGGCTTGGTTGACCTTTGTGCGCACTGGGCGCGCACGCTCCAAGATACGCCATCACCTCAAGACCATGGAGGCCACCCAGTCGCAACAACTGGGCGAAAAGCTCCTGACCCAGGCGGTGCGGGCCGAGGGTATTGAGGCACTGCCGCCAGTGGAGGGCGACCCGCAGCAGATTTGGGACAAGTTGCTGCGAATCACCGGCAATCGCAACCGGGAAGAATTATTGATGGACCTGGGCCTGGGCAGGCGTATCGCAACCATCGTGGCCAAGCTGATGGTTTCCCTGCTGGCCGAAGGCGGCGCCCGGCGAGATGCCTTGCTGATGACGCGGGAGCGCTTTGCACCGCAAGAAGGCGCAGCCCATGCCGGAGTGGTGATCGACGGCAGCGAAAACGCTTCGGTGCAATTGGCGCCCTGCTGCAGGCCGGTGCCCGGAGACAACATTTTGGGCTACCTGGGTCGTGGCGAGGGCTTGCTGGTCCACACCAGCGAGTGCGGTATCGCCAAGCGCTTGTTCAACAAAGATGCCGAACGCTTCCTGTCGGTGGAGTGGTCGGATGAGCCAGTGCGTGCCTTCGAGACGGCCATCAGCGTGAACGTGGCCAACGGCAAGGGTGTGCTGGCGCGCGTGGCTGCCGCACTGGCTCACGCTGAAGTGGATATCGTGCATATTGATATGGGCCAGGAGGCGGCCCAGGCCACCACTGAACTGCGCTTCCTGGTGGCGGTGCGCGACCGCCATCATGTCGATGCTGCCCTGCGTGACCTGCGGCGCACCTCCTCCGTCTTGCGCGCCGAGCGTGTCACCGGCCACGCCTGAGGCCTTGATTACGGACGGCGTACTCAGGCTCCTGGCGCCGGGTAGCTCACCTGCAACACTTCAATTTCTTCCACGCCGGCGGGGGTGAGCAGCTTGAGCTCGTCGCCCTCGCGTGCCTTGAGCAGGGTGCGCGCAATCGGTGAAATCCAGCTCACCTGGCCCTGGGCGCTGTCGGCCTCGTCTATCCCCAGAATGGTCACCGTGCGCTCTTGTCCTCGGCTATCGGCGTAGGTGACGGTGGCGCCGAAATAAATCTGTTCGCTGCCATGGTGCACACTGGGGTCGCTCACCTCGGCGATCTCCAGTCGCTTGGTCAGGAAGCGGATTCGACGGTCGATTTCGCGCAGGCGTTTTTTGCCGTAGAGGTAGTCGCCGTTTTCCGAGCGGTCGCCATTGCTGGCCGCCCAGTGCACCACCTCCACCACCTTGGGGCGCTCCTGGTCGATCAGCGAAATCAGCTCGGAGCGCAGTCTGGCGTAACCTGCAGGCGTGATGTAGTTTTTGCCGCCGGCGGGAAGTGCCGGCAGTTGTGGTTCATCTTCGTCAGAGGTGTCGGTTTCTCGGGTGAACGCCTTGTTCACAGCAGGTCCTTGAATCAAGTCAGTGTTTGTTGCGCCAGCGATGGCAGCGGATTTTTCGCTCTGGAGGGTCTGGGGTCTTATCAAACAAGCTCGGTGGGTTGGTAGCCCAGAACAACGCAGAGCTTGCAGTATATGAAAGACTCCCAAGGAACAATGCGAGACAATCGTGGCGCGGGACAAACCCACTCTGGCCTGTCAACCTTCATCAGGGCTGCTGCGTTTGATGAGTACTTTCATGAAAAATCTCAAACTTGTGACGCTTGTTGTAGGTCTGGCCATGCTGGCTGACAGCGCCATGGCGCACGCCGGTCGTTCCCCTATTCGCGTGGGTGTATCCATCCGTCCTGTCTACACGCCCATGTTCTATCCGACTTTGCGTTATTACCCAGTGCTAAGGCCGGCTGTGTATGTGCCTGTGATCGTTCCCCAACAGCCCCTGGTCTACATTGAGCAAGCCCAGGCGGTCCCGCAGATGGCGGCGCCTCCTGGCAGCTGGTATTACTGCGAGCCGGCCCAGGCCTACTACCCTTACGTCAAGGAATGCGCCGCGCCCTGGTTACCTGTGCCAGCACAGGCTGCGCAGTAAAACCATCTCATCCTGGAAACAGCAATTCATGAAAAAAACTATTGCATTACCCCTTGCCACTTTGCTAGTGGCGATGCTGAGCGGCTGTGCCGTCTCACCTGCAGGTCCCAGTGTCATGGCCTTGCCAGGCAGTGGCAAGAGTTGGGATCAGTTTCGTTTTGATGATTCCGAATGTCGCAGCTGGGCGCAAAGCCAAATTGGCGGAGGTGGTGCCGATCAGGCGGCCACCGACGCCACCTTGCGCAGCGTTGCTGTGGGTACTGCGGTAGGGGCCTTGGCGGGTGCTGCCATGGGTGGCGAGCGTGGCGCTGGCACGGGTGCCGGTACGGGGCTGATTGTGGGCACTGTGGCGGGCACAAGTGCCGCCCAGGGATCTTCCTCAGGTGCCCAGCACCGCTATGACAATGCCTATATCCAGTGCATGTATGCCAAGGGCAATCAGGTGCCTACCCCTGGCTATGGGACATCCTTCCGGCGATCACCAGCCCCAGCACATCTGGGCTATCCGCCCCCGCCGCCTGCTGGTACCCCCCCACCTCCTCCGCCGGGTTACAGCGCGCCACCTCCGCCGACTGCGCCCGCCGGCCAGCTGCCCCAGCGCTGAAAAAGCGCCACACTCATGGTGTGAGGCCGAGTAGCCGGGCTGCATTGCCCCCCGCCACCGCCTGCAGCTCGGCGTCAGCCAGGCCGGCGCTTCGCAACCAAGCCACCGGATCTTTCTCGCCGACGGGATAGTCGCTGCCCATGACCAGGCGCTCAGGCCCCACCAGGCCAAGCAGCACTTTGAGGACTGCCGGGTCATAGACGCAGGTGTCGTAATGAAAGTGCCTGAGGAAATCGCGCGGCGACTTGCCGCCCAGATGCCTGCCGGTGTCGGGCCGGTTCACCGCGTTGCGATCCAGTCGGCCCAGGTAGTGCGGAAAATAGCCTCCGCCATGCGCCATCACCACCTTGAGCTGGGGGTGGCGTGCCATCACGCCGCCATAGATCAGAGAGGCCATGCACTTGGTCTCTTCGATCGACTGGCCCAGCGAATTCCACAGGCTGTACTGCTGAAACCAGGGATCGTCCACGCCCTCGGGGTGGATCCAGACCGTCAGCCCTAAGGACGCCACGGCTTCCCAAAACGGGGCGTAGACATCGTCCCCCAGGTAAACACCTTGGTAGTTGGAGGAGGCGTTTACCACCTGTAGGCCCAGCTGTGTCTGCGCACGCTGCAACTCGTGCATGGCTTTGTCGATATCTTGCAGTGGCAGCACCATGCTGCCGACAAAACGGTTCGGAAACTCGGTCATCCAGGCGGCCGACTGATCATTGCAGCGCTGGCACAAGGCAAGGTCCTGCTCAGCCTGCGCCCACGAGGTGCCTTGCAGCACTGTGCTGGAGGTGATCACCGACATATCGATGCCGCGCGCATCCATATCCTCGATGATGGCTTGCGGCCGGAACATGCGCTCCAGCAAGGCCTTGGCACCTGGCCTGGGCTCGGTCACCGGGTTGGCGCCAAAGCCAGTGAACACCGTCTTATTGGTCGAGGCCTTGAACACCTCGGGCTCCAGGGTGTGCACATGGAAATCGATCACCCGCGTGGGTGCGTTCGTCATGTTCATTCTGGGGTCAATTGTTCTTTTTGATTTTTGCGGCTTCGGCCACGCTACCCCAGCGCTGCAAATCATTTGCCACCAGCTTGCCCAGTTCCTCAGCGCTGCTGCCAGTGGCCATCACCTGCTGGCTGGCCATTTGCGCCATCACCTCGGGCAGCTTGAGCAGCTTGTTGATTTCGGCCTCCAGCTTTTTCACCACTGGCGGCGGCGTGCCCGCGGGTGCAAAGATGCCGCTCCAGTAGCGAAACTCGATGTCAGGAAAGCCCAGTTCTGCCATGGTGGGCACATTGGGCAGGCTGGCCAGGCGCTGCGGTGAGGTCACCGCCAGCGCGCGCAGATTGCCTGAGGCCAGGTGGGTGGATGCGGGGCCGGTGTCAACCATCGACATCACCAGGTCACCGGTGATCAGTGCTGTGATGGTTTCGCTCATGCTCTTGTACTGGATGAACTCGCCTTTGGCGCCAGACTTGACCTTGAACATCTCGTTGGCGAACTGAAAAGCTGGTCCCGAGCCGCCGTAGTTCGATTTTTCAGGGTTGGCCTTCATGAAATCCACCAACTCAGCCACAGTGTTGAATTTCGATTTGGAACTGACCACCAGCACCAGCGGAAAAGTGGCCACCAGCGACACTGGGGCGAAATCCTTGGTAGGCGAATATTTCAGGCTAGGCGTCAGGATCGGGGTGAACACCATATTGCCGATCGGGCCCATCAACAGGCTGTAGCCATCCGGCGCCGACTTGGCGACAAAGTCGGTGGCAATGATGCCGCCCGCTCCCACCTTGTTTTCCACAATCACCGGCTGCCCGAGTTGTACAGACAGACGCTGCGCCAAGATGCGCGCCTGGCTGTCCATGCCGCCACCGGCACCCTGACCGACGTAGATCTTGAGGGGCTTGGTTGGAAATTCCTGAGCCTGGGCAGTAGCACCCAGCCATGACAAGGCAAGCGTCAGAAATATAAAAATTTGTGGGTTGAGAAATCTCACCTGAGTCTCCTCTTGTTGACGCCAATGAGTTTCAGCGAATTTCACCGGACAATCTATCCTAACGCAAGGAAAAATACTTGAATTTCCAGCAGCGAAGAGAGCACTCTTGAGACCCAGCCCGCTATACACAAAACATGACTGTCCCAATAAAAGTCCTTCACGTGCTTTTTCTGTGTACGCACAACTCAGCGCGCAGCATTCTGGCCGAAGCGGCTTTGAACCATCTAGGCCGCGGCCGGTTCAAAGCCTATTCAGCCGGTAGCTCCCCGCGTGCTAACCAAGAACCCAACCAGCTGGGATTGAGGGCGCTGCAAGAAGCCGGTATCCCGACCTTTGGCCTCTACAGCAAAAGCTGGCAGGCGTTTGCCGTTCTAGAGGCGCCTGTCATGGACCTGATCATTACGGTGTGTGATAACGCGGCGGGCGAGGTGTGTCCGGTTTGGCCTGGCCACCCCGCCACTGCGCACTGGGGCTATGCCGACCCATCTGAGGTGCAGGGCACTGAGGCGCAACGCCTGCAAGCGTTCGCGCATACGCTGCAGGCCATCCGCCAGCGCTTACAGCGGCTGGTCAATCTGCCGTCAGAACGACTGAGCCTGCAGCATTTGCAGCAGTCGGCACGCGAACTGGCCAAGGAGGCGTGAGATGGGTGCGCAAACTCAAGTTGCAGACAAGCAAGGCGCTGGTTCGACCATGAACGTCTTTGAACGTTATCTGACTGTCTGGGTATTCCTGTGCATTGTGGCTGGCATCGCCCTGGGGCAGTTTTTGCCTGCACTGTTCCAGGCGATAGCCCGTCTGGAATTGGCAAAGGTCAACCTGCCGGTGGGCTTGCTGATCTGGGTGATGATCATTCCCATGCTGGTGAAGGTGGACTTCTCAGCGATCCATGAGGTCAGCCAGCACATGCGTGGCATTGGCGTCACGCTGTTCGTGAACTGGCTGGTCAAGCCCTTTTCCATGGCGATGCTGGGCTGGCTGTTCATTCGCCAGCTGTTCGCGCCCTGGTTGCCGGCCGAACAGATTGACAGTTACATTGCCGGCCTGATTTTGCTGGCTGCAGCGCCTTGCACGGCCATGGTGTTTGTCTGGAGCCGGCTCACCGGTGGTCACCCCTTGTTCACACTGACTCAGGTGGCGCTCAATGACAGCATCATGGTGTTTGCGTTTGCGCCACTGGTGGCTTTGTTGCTGGGCCTGTCGGCTATTACCGTGCCCTGGGATACCTTGATCACCTCGGTTGTTCTCTACATCGTGGTACCGGTCATCCTGGCCCAACTGTGGCGGCGCAGGCTGCTCGTGGCTGGGCAGGCAGCCTTTGATGCGGCCATGGCCAAGATCGGACCCTGGTCGATCTCGGCATTGCTAGCCACGCTGGTGCTGCTGTTTGCCTTTCAGGGCGAAGCGATACTGCGCCAGCCCCTGATCATCGCCTTGCTGGCTGTGCCCATCCTGATCCAGGTTTTTTTCAATTCAGCATTGGCATACTGGTTGAACCGTGCTTTGGGTGTCAAGCATGAAGTCGCTTGTCCGTCGGCGCTGATTGGCGCCAGCAATTTCTTTGAGCTGGCGGTCGCTGCAGCCATCAGCCTGTTTGGACTTAATTCTGGCGCGGCCCTGGCCACGGTGGTGGGGGTGCTGATCGAGGTTCCCGTGATGTTGCTGGTGGTGCGGATGGTCAACAATACCAGGTCCTGGTACGAGCAAGGGCAGTTGACTCGCGGCTGAGTCGTACACCACTGTCAGGTGCGATGCTGGGTTTTGATCGAAGCTGGCCAAGATGCCTTACGAATAACTTCAATAGACGGACATTTCATATGAATGGCGCGGAAACTCTGATCGATACCCTCGTTGGTAACGGCGTCGACCTTTGCTTTGCCAACCCGGGCACCTCGGAAATGCATTTTCTGGCTGCCTTGGAAAACCCTCGCATGCGCAGCGTGCTGTGCCTGTTCGAAGGCGTGGCCACCGGTGCTGCCGATGGCTGGTACCGGATGAAAAATTCCCCCGCCTGTACCTTGCTCCATCTGGGTCCTGGCTTGGCCAATGGTCTGGCCAACTTGCACAATGCCCGCAAGGCTGGTTCGGGCATCCTCAACATCGTGGGTGAGCACTCCACCTCGCACCTCCAATACGATGCCCCCCTCACTTCGGACATTGAAGGCCTGGCCCGTCCGATGAGCCGCTGGTTACGGCGAACTGATTCAGCCCAATCGCTACCCACCGATGCGGCCATGGCGGTGGCCGCCGCGCGGGCCAAGCCAGGCGGCATTGCCACCCTCATCCTGCCCGGTGAAACATCGTGGGGGGAGGCTGGCACTCCCCAGCCTTTGGTCATTCAACCCAGCATTCCCATGGCGCCATCGGCCGACCTGGTCGAGCACATTGCCCGGGTGCTGCGTCTGGGTGAGCCTACCCTGATCATCTTGGGTGGTGCAGCCACACGCGGTCGCGCCTTGGAACTTGCGGGCAGCGTGGCGGCTGGCTCAGCGTGTCGCCTGGCGACCCAGTTTTTCACTGCCCGCATTGAGCGCGGCGCTGGCAGGGTGCCGCTGGAAAGGATTCCCTACGCCGTGCCGGCTGCGGTTGAATTTCTGCGCGGATTCAAGCACCTGATTACGGTGGAAACCGGCGAGCCCATCGCCTTCTTCAGCTACCCCGATCAGCCCAGCGTGCTAAAGCAAGCCGGCTGCATGGTGCACAACCTTACCCACACCGATGAGGACAGTGTGGCAGGTCTTGAGATGTTGCGCGATGCACTGGGGCATAACAAGCTTGCGCCACCGCGACAGGCGCGTTCCAAAGAAGGCCCGCCTCAAGGCGCTCTGAGCCCGGCCAGTATTGCGCATGCCATATCAGCGGCCCTTCCTGACAACGCAATCCTGGTGGATGAATCCCTGACCACCGGGCGCGAGACCATGGGCTTGACGGCAGGCGCTGCGCCCCACGACGTGTTGCAAAACATGGGCGGCTCGATCGGCTTTAGCACACCAGCGGCAACCGGAGCAGCGCTGGCCTGTCCTGATCGCCGGGTGTTCTGCATGGTCGGTGACGGCAGTGCCATGTACACCATCCAGTCGCTCTGGACCCAGGCCCGCGAAAGCCTCAATGTCACCACCATTGTCTTTGCCAACAACGCCTACCAAATCCTCAGAAATGAATTTGCCAGCATGAAGAAGGGGGGAACACCCGGACCTCAGGCCCTGACCATGATGTCCCTGGAAAATCCGCGCATCGACTGGGTGGCCATGGGAAAAAGTATGGGCGTGCCTGCTGTGGCGGTCTCGAGCGCTGAAGAGTTTTACCGAAGTCTGATGGCTTCTCGTGGTGAAACCGGACCGATGCTGATTGAAGTCCGACTATGAGTGTCAGCTCGGTGTTGTGGGTCCGCTCGAAATGAAAAAAGCCTTGATGGCTCAAGGCTTTATCATTGAATGGCGCGGCTGGCAGGATTCGAACCCACGACCCCTTGGTTCGTAGCCAAGTACTCTATCCAACTGAGCTACAGCCGCGCGAGGCGTGCATTCTAACATGAGCGGTATTTGGCTAAGTATGCAGACATGGGTTGATGCCTGCTGATTTTCCAATCGATAAATTGGGCCCACACGAATTTAGGCAAGAGTCATGGAAGCTAAGTGGCTGGAGGATTTTCTGAGCTTGGCTCGCACTGGAAATTTTTCCCAGTCTGCAGCAGAGCGCAACATCACTCAATCTGCCTTCAGCCGTCGCATCAAGTCACTTGAACAATGGGTTGGCGTATCGCTGATTGACAGATCGTCTTATCCCACTCGGTTGACTTTAGCGGGTCAGCAATTCCATGAGGCCGCCAGAAAAGCAACAACTTCCTTGCTCAAAGTGCGGGGTGAACTTAGGCAAGCGCAGAACGCCGACCGCCACTTGTTAAGAATCGCTGTTCAGCACTCGTTGGCCGGCAGGTTTCTTGCAAACTGGCTGGCTCAACTGCCATTGCAAAAAGACGATACTTTGGTGCTGGTCAAGGCCGATAACCTGCATGACTGCGTGCGTGATTTGGAGGAAGGTAATGTGGACATGCTGGTCAGTTATGCCCACAGAGAGTTGCCAATCAGTCTGAGCGATGAGCGCTATCTTTCAATATTGATGACTGAGGACACCTTGTGCGCCATCTCCAAGTCTGATGGTCATGGCAGGCCTCTATTTACCCTGGATCCCGGCTCAAGCCAGCCGATTCCTTGGCTGACCTACAGCCCAGAAGCCTTTCTCGGCCGGGCTGCTGCCTTGGCCCTTGAGCGTGGTGCCATGCCATTGCCACTGCATGCGGTGTACGAGAGTGCACTTGCTGAGGCGCTGCGTGCGGCTGCGCTTGCTGGGCTTGGTCTGGCGTGGTTGCCATTGAGTATGGTGGCCGAAGATCTGGCAAGTGGGGCCTTGATGCGCGCCGGCTCCAAAGATTACGACGTTCCGCTGCAAGTTCGCATGTTTATTGATCGAGCTATGGGCAAGAGCCGTTTGCTGAGTGTGATCACTGACTTAGATGCCTGACATGGTTCAACCAACCGGCAGAATGGCTATGCTTTATGCAATTTTTGCATAGTTACGCCGCAAATGTCATTGGACGGAGATACAGCGTGTCCCCTAAGCTTCGCCGGGTTTCGATTCTGAATCTTTGATTGGCGAGCGGAAGCAAATGAATCTTGAAAATTTCCCCCGATTTCGACTTGGCCATTGGCCAACACCGCTTGAGCCGATGAACCGGCTGCGCGCGAAATTAAACGCGCCGCGACTTTTTATTAAACGCGATGATTGCACCGGGCTAGCCACTGGGGGTAGCAAGACACGCAAGCTTGAATTTCTGGTGGGTGAAGCACTCAAACAGGGGGCCGATACCTTGCTGACGCATGGCGCGGTTCAATCAAACCATGTACGCCAGACAGCCGCGGCAGCAGCCCTGGCAGGCTTGCATTGCGAAGCGTTGTTGGAGGAGCGCGTCAGCAATCCTCCCCAAGAGTACGAGCATTCAGGAAATGTATTTTTGGATAACTTGTTCGCAGCCAAGTTACACCATGTGCCTGCTGGAACGGCCATGGATGCAGCTCTGGAAGAGCTTGCAAACCGTTTGCGAGGCCAGAACCGAAAACCTTATGTCATTACTGGGGGTGGCTCCAACCCCCTGGGGTCCTTGGGTTATGTGGAATGTGTGCGGGAACTGCAACAGCAATGCTCGGCCATGGGGCTCAAGAAGCCGCATCTTGTGCATGCAACCGGAAGTGCAGGAACACAGGCTGGCCTGTTGGCTGGTGTCCATGCGCTGGGCTTGGGATGGCCAGTCACCGGCATTGGTGTGCGGGCCAATCGGGAAGTCCAGGAGACCAGAGTTCACGGTCTTGCTAACCGGACATTGGAACTGCTTGGCAAAGCGCCTGACCTGGCGCGGGAAAAGGTTGTGGCCGATGATGGGTTTATTGGCCCCGGCTATGGCCAGCCCACGGATGGCATGGTCGAAGCCGTACAAATGCTTGCCCGCACAGAGGGCATACTGATTGACCCGGTATACACTGGAAAAGGCATGGCTGGAATGATCTCCATGATTCGTGCTGGTGCGTTTGGCAGCGACGAGGATGTCATATTTGTTCATACGGGCGGTGCCGTGGCCTTATTTGGCTACCGTTGGGCCTTCGGCCAGCAATAGACTTTTGACTAGATTACAAATTTTTTGACCAACGATTGATTCGGAAAACTTAGGGTATCGGTCTTTTCACTTGAGGAGAATATGATGAAAGCGTGGCAGCGGTTAATCACGAGTTTGAATTTTCTTGGTGCAGGTCTGCTGGTCTTTGCGATGCCGATAGCGTCTGCGCAAACGTCCCCGCAGCGCGGTGGCACCTTGGTCATGGTGGTTCAACCTGAACCTCCCACCCTGGCTGCGTACCAAAGCACAGCCGGCCCAATCGGTCAGGTGACCACCAAGGTCTTTGAGGGTCTGCTGGAGTACAGCTTTGAGCTAAAGCCGATTCCCAGCCTGGCCAAATCCTGGACTGTCAGTGCTGATGGAAAGACCGTCACTTTCAAATTGAAAGAGAACGTCAAGTTTCATGATGGGAAACCATTCACTAGCGCAGATGTCCAGTTTTCCGTGATGGACGCACTTAAAAAAGTGCATCCGCGTGGCGCCAACACTTTCCGGGCAGTGACTGCCGTCGAGACACCTGACCCGCTCACTGCTGTGTTCAAGCTCAGTGAACCTGCCCCCTACATGATGATGGCGCTTTCATCCTATGAATCGCCCATGTTGCCAAAACATATCTATGGCAACGGCGACATCGCCAGCCACCCGAACGCGAATAATCCGGTGGGTACCGGACCTTTCAGGTTCGTCGAGTGGCAAAAAGGTCAATTCATGCGCTTTGACCGCAACCCCAACTATCACAAGGCTGGGCTGCCCTATGTCGATCGCATCGTAGCTCGTTTCATTGCTGATGCAAGCACCCGATCAGCAACCCTGGAGACCCAGGAGGTTCATATGGGGGGCTTCAATGCAGTCCCTCCAGTGGATGTCAAGCGCCTGCAAAGCATGCCGCACATTGGGGTCACGGATAAAGGCTATGAAATGCAGGCACCCATTGTGCAGCTGGATTTCAATACGACCAAGCCGCCGTTTGACAATCAAAAAATCCGTCAGGCCGTGGCCTATGCCATCGACCGCAAATTTGTCATCGACAACGTCTGGTTTGGTTTTGGTAAAACTGCCACAGGTCCCATTAGCTCCAACTTCAGGGCCAACGGTTTGTATACCGGCGATGTCAGAAACTACAACGTCCCCAACGGCATTGACATGGCCAATAAATTACTGGATGAGGCCGGCCAACCTCGTGGTGCCAATGGTGTGCGTTTTGAGATTGTTCACGATATCACGCCCTACGGTGAAGAGTGGCGCCGTTTTGGGGAATATGTCCAACAGCAGCTTGGAAAAATTGGCATCAAGGTCACCCTCCGTTACGAAGATGTTCCTACATGGCTGCGTCGGGTCTACACCAACTACGACTTCCAGTTGACCAACAACTGGATTCAAACGCTGGCTGACCCAGTGATCGGCATGCACAGGCTTTACCACTCCAATTCGATCAAGGCTGGCACCGTGTTCGTGAATGATTCTCGCTGGAACACCAAGGAAACAGACGAAATCATGAACAAGGCCTCCGTCGAAGTCGACTCCAAAAAGCGTGCGGCGCTCTATCATGATCTGCAAAAGCGCATTGTGGAAGCCAGCCCATTGGTGTTTGTCCATGAGCTGAACTTCGTGACGGTGTACAACAAAAAAGTGAATAATTTCCCGCTCAGTCCCTTGGGGCTTTACTCTTCCTTTGACCAGGTTTGGCTGGCCAAATAAGGCGGGTTGTAGACGGAGCAAACTTTGATCTGGAGAAAAAGCGCGACATTTATCAGCTGGCGATTGCTCCAAGCAGTGCCCACCATTCTGGTAATTGTCGCGCTTAACTTTTTACTTCTCCAGCTTGCTCCGGGCGATGCAGCGGATGTTCTGGCCGGTGAGGCCGGTTCAGCGACGCCCGAGTTTATGGCGCAATTGCGGCAGAAATTCGGCCTCGACCAACCCGTTGCCATGCAGCTGCTCATCTACATCAAACAGGTCATGACCCTGGACCTGGGGTACTCGTTTCGTCATGGAATGTCGGTTGCCGACTTGATACTTTCCAGGCTTGGCCCATCACTGCTTCTGATGCTCACGGTTTTCCTGGTTTCAGTCGGCCTGGGGGCCTTTTTGGGCGGTTTGGCTGCCAGAAATCTCAACCGCTGGCAAGACCGCATGATTTCCATGCTGACCGTGTTGGCCTATGCCACGCCGGTGTTCTGGGCCGGTCTGATGCTGATTGTGGTGTTTTCCATCAACCTTGGATGGTTCCCCACCAGTGGCATGCAAAAGGTGGCCGCCTTTTATGAGGGCGGGAAAAAAGTATTGGACATTGCACATCATCTGGTTTTGCCTGCCCTGACACTGACCTTGTTTTACCTGGCTTTGTATGCGCGCCTGATGCGTGCATCAGTGCTGGAACAGTATTCGATGGACTATGTGGTCACCGCGCGTGCCAAAGGTCTGACCGAGCGGCAGATTGCGCGACGTCATGTATTTCGTAACGCCTTGTTGCCGGTGGTGACCATGGCCGGGGTACAGGCAGGCGCATTGCTGGGTGGCGCAGTGGTGGTGGAAACAGTGTTTGCCTGGCCCGGTCTTGGGCTGCTTGCCTACGAGGCACTATTTTCACGCGATCTGAATTTGTTGTTGGGTATCTTTTTCTCATCCACTTGTCTGGTTGTGCTGGTCAATATCTTTGTGGATTTGGCCTATTCCCTGCTTGATCCTCGAATTGAACTGCGCTGATCGACTAACTCTCCAATCATGAAACAAGGCCTCAGTCGATTCTTTCGCAATTTGCCCGCTGTCTTTGGCCTGGTCGTGTTGTTGCTGGTCATGTCGGCCGCTGTCCTGGCCGGCGTGCTCTACCCTGGCGATCCGTTTGCCATGGTGGGTAAACCATTTCAGCCGCCACTGAGCGACTATCCTCTTGGCACTGACATGCTGGGCCGTGATCTGTTGGCCGGAATCCTTCATGGCGCCCGCACCACCTTGCTTGTGGGGCTGCTGGCCACCCTGATCGCCACCCTGGTAGGTGTTGCGATCGGTGGCCTAGCCGGATATTTCGGCGGACAACTCGACAATTTTTTGATGCGACTGACCGAACTGTTCCAGACCATTCCCTTTTTCCTTTTTGCCATTTTGCTGGTGGCGGTACTGGGTGCGTCTGTGGGAAGCGTCATCACCGCAATTGCGGTAGTCTCCTGGCCGCCTATGGCCCGACTGGTGCGAGGTGAATTCATGTCCATGCGCAGCAGGGAATTTGTCCAGGCCTGCGTGTCGCTCGGGATGGGACACACCAGAATCATCTTCCTTCATATTCTGCCCAACACCCTGTCGTCCATCATCGTGACCGGTTCCCTGATGATTGCCACCGCCATTCTCATCGAGTCTGGCCTATCCTTTCTGGGCTTGTCTGATGCCAACTCCATGAGTTGGGGCTTCATCATTGGATCGGGCCGCACAGTACTTCGCACCGCCTGGTGGATATGCGCCATGCCAGGCATGGCCATCCTGTTGACAGTGATGGCAATCAATCTGGTGGGTGATGGCCTCAACGATGCACTCAACCCAAGGCTGAACTCTGCATGAAAGACCAAGCCCCCCTGCTTCAGATTGAGGGCCTCACCATCGACCTCCCTGCGCAGGCGGATCGTCGCCATGCAGTCGAAAACCTGAGCCTCACCCTTGAGCGCAACCAGATTCTTTGTATTGTTGGTGAGTCTGGTTCCGGCAAATCCTTGATGTCACGCGCTGTGCTTGGTCTGTTTCCCTCACGACATGTTCAGCCAAGCGCGGGAAAGATCTTGTTTGATGGTGAAGACATGCTGCGAGTCTCGCCCGAAAGGATGCGAACCCTTCGGGGAAATCGGATTTCCATGATTTTTCAGGAGCCCATGACTGCGCTCAACCCGGTTCTAAGCATTGGCAGGCAAATAGAAGAAGCACTGGCTGTGCACAAGCGAATTGATCGCAACGACAGGGTCCGGCGCGTCGTTGAAATGCTGGAGGCGGTGAATCTGCCCGAACCGGAGAAAATTCTTCAGTCCTACCCGCATCAGCTATCCGGTGGACAGCGGCAGCGCGCCATGATTGCCATGGCGCTCATGATGGAGCCAGATATCCTGATTGCGGATGAGCCGACCACGGCGCTTGATGTGACCACTCAAGCCCAGATCCTGCAACTCATCCGTGAGGTCCAGCAAAAGCGGGGCATGGGGGTATTGTTTGTCACACATGATTTTGGCGTGGTCGCTGAGATTGCTGACCAGGTGGCTGTCATGCAGCATGGTCGAATTGTCGAACAGGGCCAAGCGGAAGAAATTTTGAATCACCCCAAGGCGGCCTACACCAAATCATTGCTGGGTTCGGTGCCAAGCCTGACGCCTGGGCCTAAGCGTGACTTCAGTTCAAGCAGGGTAATGCTTGCCGTGCATGGACTGAAAAAAAGTTTTGTTTCAGGTGGTGGCCTTTTTCGGGGCGCGGCGCGGCAGGTAAATGCGCTGGATTCGGTCAACTTTGAAATCAGGCGGGGTGAAACCCTTGGCATAGTCGGGGAGTCAGGTTCGGGAAAGTCTACTGTGGCCCGCTGCATTACCCGCTTGCTGGATGCCGATGCGGGCTCAATCCATGTTGACGGCACTGACATTGCAGGCTTCTCGCAGAAAATGCTCCGCCCCATTCGCCGTCGTGTGCAGATGGTTTTTCAAGACCCTTTTGGCTCACTCAATCCACGTAGAACGGTGGGGCAACTCATCGCCGAAGGGCCTGTCGTTCATGGTACCCCAGCGGCGCTGGCTTGGGAGCGAGCCCTTGAATTGCTCGAGCTTGTTGGTCTGGAGCGCCGATCTGCCGATCGTTATCCGCATGAGTTTTCTGGTGGTCAACGTCAACGGGTTGGTTTGGCTCGTGCGCTGGCCCTGCAGCCGGAAATCCTGGTGGCAGATGAGCCGGTTTCTGCGTTGGACGTTTCTGTTCAGGCCCAGGTGCTACGCCTGCTGTCCGATATTCGCCAAAAACTGGGGTTGACCGTTCTTTTCATCACGCATGATTTGCGAGTGGCCAGCCAGGTCTGTGATTCTGTGGCGGTGATGCTGCGCGGGAAAATTGTCGAATACGGGGCTGTGGCCGATGTCTATGCCAAGCCCCAGCACAGTTACACCCGCGAATTGCTTGCTGCGGTGCCCGGAAGAAATTGGAGCCACGGTCGAGATGCTGTAGCCTTGAACGGGTCAGCCTCATGAGCAATATGAACGTATTTGAATCCACTGGATTAACGCAGCTTAGCCGTGATCTGCGCGAGCGAAAGACCACCTCTGTGCGGCTGGTTGAGGCCAAGCTTGAACGAATGCGAGATCTCGAGCCGCGGCTGCAGTCTTTCACACATATTGACGAGCAACGAGCTGTGAGACATGCGCAGGCGATCGACCAGTTGAGATCTTCAGGGGTTGATCTGGGGCCCTTGATGGGCATCCCAGTGGCAGTCAA
Source organism: Burkholderiaceae bacterium (assembly GCA_964228805.1). GTDB lineage: Bacteria > Pseudomonadota > Gammaproteobacteria > Burkholderiales > Burkholderiaceae_C > Hylemonella. The sequence goes on along the minus strand of CAXRBE010000035.1, from coordinate 4,333 downwards.
AGACCTGTTCAGTATTGACGGCATGCCCACCACGGCTGGTAGCCGCCTGAATATCCAGGATCTGGTGCCGCCACAGGGACGATTTGTCGATATGTTGTATCGCGCTGGCTGTGTCCTTCTTGGCAAGACCCGCACCAGCGAATTTGCCCTTGGGGGGTTCAACCCCAGCCATGTCCTGCCCTGGAACCCGTGTGATGAAAAAGTCAAACGCATGACTGGGGGTTCCAGTCACGGTTCTGCGGTGGCCATGGCTGCGGGCCTTGCCGGTTTCACCGTGGGCTCTGACACAGGGGGTTCGGTTCGCTGGCCTGCGGCCTTGTGCGGAGTTGTGGGCTACAAGGCCAGTGCTGAGCACTGGCCTACCGAAGGTGTCTTTCCGCTTTCGCCCCACATGGACAGCCTGGGCATTTTCACGCGTAGCGTGGAGGACGCTGCCATGGTTGAGGCGGCACTTGCCGGGCGTGCGCTGCCATCCCCCCCACCCGTCTCCGAATTGAGGCTGGCGTGGCCGGTGCACCATTTCATGGAAAACCTGGATTCATCAGTGGCCGCTTGCTTTGAAGCGGCGCTTAAGCGACTGCGTCAAGCTGGCGCCAAGATTACTGAGATCCATGTGCCCGAAGCAGCTGAAATTGACGCAGTTTTCCGCTGCCTTGTTCCGGCTGACCTGTTGGCCTTTCTGGGGCGCGAGCGTATCCAACGCAGCGCAGATCAAATCGATCCGGTGGCAGCTTCCCGCCTGTCAGCAGCCAACGACTTGAAGGCGGATGAGTATGTGCGGATGGTTTCTCGCCGAGCGGCTTTGGAGCAAGCGATGCGTGAACGGTTTGGTGGTTTCGATGCCTGGATCACTCCGACGGTACCGCAAATTCCCCCGCCAATAGACGATTTCAAGGCTGTGAGCGACATCGCTGAATGGAACCGCCTGGCCACTCAGAACACCAGGCCCGGCAATCTGTTCAATCAGTGTGGTATCTCTTTGCCGATTCATCATCTCGGAGCCGATCTTCCGGTTGGCCTGCAGCTATGTGCCCCAGCTTTACATGATGCGCACTTGCTGCAGACGGCATTGGCTGTCGAGACGTTGTTGGCACAAACCTGACCCTGAACATTTTTTGGCAAACCAGCTTGGGCCGGAAAAATGAATTGGGATGGCAACTCCAGCCTGATCAGCTTGGGCATGGACGCGCTCTTACTGACAATCCGTTACAGTGCAGCTTGTCATGACAGCTGTCGCCACCCACACCTTTTCTGTCGCCGTGGTCATGCGCAAGGAGCGCATCGACGGCCCGATGAGCCGCTGGCAGCCAACACGCTGGGTGCTGGATGATGTGTTGCTCTACGAACCAGGTGCGCAGGCCGAGCCGCGTCGTATCTATCAGGATGAGCGTGAGGAGCGCTGGCTGCACACCAGCTTTACGGTGGAGCTGTTTCGCGACGACGCCGAGGGCTATTACCTCAATGTCACTTCACCCTCGCCTTGCTGGTTCGTGTTGTGGCGAATGGAGGAAGAGGCCACGCTGGCGGATGAGCCGCTGGCCATACCAGCAATCGTTAGCCTGAGCTACCACGATGCCGGGCGCTGGCTTGATGCGCAGGAAACTGTCGAGCAGGTGCCCGCTCCCAGCGAGGTGATCGAACTGCTCAAGGCCTATGTTGAGCAGCATTACGTGCCCGAACCCAAGCGTCGCAAGCGTCCCGACAGTTTTCGTCCACTGACTGATCGTTTCGGTAACCCCGCCTCTGTCAGCACAACCGGCAAGAAACCTGGAGCAGGCGGTGGCTGAAGGTTTTCTCGGGCGCTGGGCCCGGCGCAAGCAGGATGTGCGCGACGGCCGCACGCTGGAGGAGCCAGCGCTTGAGCCGGTGCGATCAATGGCACCTGCCGCTCCCACGGTCACTGCCGCTGTCCCCTCAGCCCAGCAGACACCCACTGAGCACAAAAGCGGGCAGCCTGCTCAGGCTGAGGCGGCCCCGCCCCCCACCCTGGAGGACGCGCTGCAACTCACGCCTCAGTCCGACTTCAAGCCCTTTGTCGGGAGCGAGGTGGCTCCCGAGGTGCGCAATGCGGCGATGAAAAAACTGTTTGCTGACCCCCACTTCAATGTGATGGACGGGCTCGACATCTACATCGACGATTACTCCATTCCCAGCCCCTTGCCCACCTCCATGATGCGTCGCATGGTGGGCGCCCAGATGCTCAATCTGTTTGACGAAGACGCAAAGCCGGCCGCTGTGCCTGCCACGACCCCGATTGAAGATGCCGAGAAAGCCAAGCCGGCTGCTGAGTCGGCTGCTCCGGTCACGGCACAATCCGAACCTGAGCAGGCCACTGCGGCGCTGCCCAATCCACCAATTGCACAGGACAACCATGCCAACCCTGATCTGCGACTGCAACCAGACCATGCCGCTGGAGCCCAAGGCCCTGGGCGCGGTGCTGGGTGAGCAGCTGACACAGCACTCCACCCTGTGCCGCCGCGAGGCGGGCGCTTTCATACAGGCGCTCGCGGGCAGCGAGCCGCTGGTGGTGGCCTGCACGCAGGAGGTCCGGCTGTTTGGCGAACTGGCTGAGCAGGCCCCGGCTGCTGTGCCCATCCGCTTTGTCAATATCCGCGAGACCGGTGGCTGGAGCAAAGATGCGGCCAAGGCCACGCCCAAGATGGCAGCCCTGCTGGCAGTTGCCCGCCTGCCCGATCCCGAGCCGGTGCACACGGTCACATACAAGAGCGCTGGTCGGGTGCTGGTCATCGGTGCGCTGGACGCTGCCGAGCGCGCGGCCGAGCTATTGGGCGATACGCTGGATGTGACCCTGTTCAGCATGGGCCCGGGTGAGGGTGATGCCACCCAGGAGCGGCGCTACCCAGTGCTCAGCGGCCAGATTCACCAGCTCAGCGGATGGTTGGGCGCCTTCGAACTCAAATGGTCGCGCATCAACCCGATCAACCTGGACTTGTGCACCCGCTGCAATGCCTGCGTGGCCGCCTGCCCCGAGGGTGCCATCGGACTGGATTACCAGATCGACAGCACGCTGTGCAAAGCGCACCGCGCCTGCGTCAAGGCCTGTGGTATGGCCGGGGCGATCGACTTCACCCGCGAGCCAGTTGAGGACAGCGAGAGTTTCGATCTGGTGCTGGACCTGCGCAGCAGCCCGGCTTTCAGCCAGCATGCCAAGCCGCAAGGCTATTTCCATTGCGGCGACCAGGGGCCCGATGCGCGCGCCCTGATCGATCTGCGCGTCCTGGTGGGCGAGTTCGAGAAGCCCAAGTTCTTTGTTTACAAGCAAAAACTTTGCGCTCACAGCCGCAACGAGAAGACGGGTTGCAATGCCTGTATCGAGGTCTGCTCGGCCTCGGCCATCAGCTCGGAGCGGGAGCGCCAGCAAATCAAGGTCAACCCCAGCCTGTGCGTGGGTTGTGGCAGTTGTACTACCGTCTGTCCCAGTGGCGCCTTGACCTTTGCCTACCCGCGCCCAAGCGATACGGGCAGCAAACTCAAGACTCTCCTGAGCACCTATGCCAAGGTTGGCGGCAAGGAGGCCGCCCTGCTGCTGCACAGCCAGCAACAGGGCGCCCGTCTGCTCAACGATTTGGGGCGGTCCGCCCGCATTGACCCCGACACGCGTGGCCTGCCGGCGCGGGTGCTGCCGCTGCCTCTGTGGCATACCGCTTCGGTGGGCATTGAGCTCTGGCTGAGCGCCGTGGCCTATGGCGCCTCCCAGGTCTGGGTGCTGATGACCGATGAGGAGGCACCGCAATACCACACCGCAGTGCAGGCGCAGATGGAAGTGGCCCAGGCCATTCTTAGCGGTCTGGGCTACAGCGGCCAGCATTTCCGCATCCTGCAGGCACGCGATGCGCGCGATCTGGCCGCGCTCGATCAAGCGCTGCAGGTTGCGCCCGCACGCAGCGTGGCGCAGGCAGCCGGCTTTGCAGTGCAGGCCGACAAACGCGCCACCCTGGAGCTGGTGCTCGATCACCTGATCGCCCAGGCGCCGGCGCGACCAGCGGCCGATGCCATTGACCTGCCGACAGCCTCGCCGCTGGGCGCACTGGCGATCGACAAGGACGCCTGCACCCTCTGCCTAAGCTGTGTCAGCGCTTGTCCGGCAGGTGCCTTGCAGGACAATCCGCAAGCCCCGCAGCTGCGCTTTATCGAGAAAAACTGTGTCCAGTGCGGCCTGTGCGTCAAAACCTGCCCGGAGAAAGCCCTGGCACTCACCCACCGGCTGCTGCTCACCCAGCAGCGGCGCGAAGCGGTGGTGATCAACGAAATGCAGCCCTATGCCTGCGTGCGCTGCGGCAAGCCTTTTGGCACGCTCAAGGCGATTGAAGCC
>CAXRBE010000034.1:0-34577 GCA_964228805.1 Burkholderiaceae bacterium | reverse complement strand
TCTGACAGTCTCCTAAACAAAGATGAATAAACCGTTCAACGGGTCTTGCGATTTTTGCCATTGGTTTTACCGGCCTTGGCCGCAGTCTTCGCACGGGTCTGGCTGGCAAGCTTGTTGACCGAGGAGCGGGCAGCTTTCTTGCCAGGTGCCGACTGGCGCTTGGCTTTCCTGGCAGGTCGCTCTTGTGTTGAGGCAGATACTTTGCGGTCAGCACCCTTGTCTTTGTCCCGAATGGATAGGGCAGCCCTTTCCTCACCCTCACGCATGAGGCGAAAGTCGATGCGGCGCCCATCGAGGTCCACCCGACTGACCTGGACCCGCACGCGAGTGCCAATTGCGTAGCGCATGCCGGTGCGCTCACCCCGCAATTCCTGGCGGGCTTCGTCAAAGCGGAAATACTCGCCACCGAGTTCAGTGATATGAACCAGGCCCTCCACATACATGCTATCGAGTGTGACGAAGATGCCAAACCCGGTGGCCGAGGTCACCACACCGTTGAACTCCTCACCGAGATGCTCTCGCATGTACTTGCACTTGAGCCAGGCCTCGACATCGCGGCTGGCTTCATCGGCCCGGCGTTCGTTGGCACTGCAATGCAAGCCCGCCGCCTGCCAGGCCATCATCTCGGCCGAGTTGACCTTGCTGGTCTTGACTGCCGCCTGCTTGCCAGCTTCCTGTTTGTCAAGCCGGCGTGACAACTTGGCGTGCGCTTCACCGGGGCTTGGAAGCGCGGGCAGGTGGTAGCGCGTCTTGCCCAGAATTGCCTTGATCACCCGGTGCACCAGCAAGTCGGGGTAGCGCCTAATCGGGCTGGTGAAATGGGTGTAAGACTCAAACGCGAGGCCGAAATGCCCACTGTTGTGGGGGGTGTAGATGGCCTGCTGCATCGATCGCAGCAGCATTGAGTGAATTTGCTGCGCATCTGGCCGCTCGCGCGTGGCCAGAGCAATGGCCTGAAATTCCGCCGGTGAGGGATTGTCGTTGATGGTCATGCCCACGCCAATGGCCTTGAGATAGTTGCGCAGCAACTCCCCTTTTTCCGGTGTCGGTCCTTCGTGCACCCGAAACAATCCGGCGTGCTTGCTCTGGCCGATGAATTCAGCGCTGCAGACATTGGCCGCCAACATTGCCTCCTCGATCAGGCGGTGCGCTTCAGTGCGTGTGCGCGGCACAATTTTCTCGATACGGCCGCTTTCGTCGCAAACGATCTGCGTCTCGGTGGTCTCAAAATCCACAGCCCCCCGTTTGGCGCGCGCGGCAAGCAGGGCACGGTAGACCTCGTGCAGATGGAGCAGATCCTGCACCCGCTCTTTGCGCCTGGTCGCCTCGCTGCCGCGGGTGTTGGCCAGGATTGCGGCCACCTCGGTGTAGGTCAATCGCGCATGGCTATGCATGACCCCGGGGTAGAACTGATAGGCTGAGATTTCTCCCTCGCCAGTGATGAGCATGTCGCAGACCATGCATAAGCGATCAACATCTGGATTGAGCGAGCATAGCCCGTTGGAGAGTTTCTCCGGCAACATGGGAATGACCCGTCGCGGGAAATAGACGCTGGTGGCCCGGTCGTAGGCATCCACATCGATGGCCGAGCCAGTCTGCACATAGTGGCTGACATCGGCAATTGCCACCAGCAGACGCCACCCTTGCTGGGCACGCTTGCCCCGACCGAGCAGGATAGGCTCGCAGTAGACGGCATCGTCAAAGTCGCGCGCATCCTCGCCATCAATGGTGATCAGGGGAATGTCAGTCAGGTCCACCCGATTCTGGCGATCACGCGCCTGCACCTTGTCTGGCAGGCTGCGCGCCTGGGCAATGCAGGCATCTGAAAACACATGCGGCACGCTGTACTTGCGCACCGCAATTTCAATCTCCATGCCAGGGTCGTCAACTTCGCCCAGGACCTCCTTGACCCGCCCCACAGGTTGGCCAAACAGCGCGGGGGGCTCCACCAGTTCGACCACCACCACCTGCCCGACCCGGGCCTGTCCGGTTGCGTTCTTGGGGATCAACACATCCTGGCCATAACGCTTGTCTTCCGGAACTACCAGCCAGACACCGTTTTCCTGCAGCAATCTGCCGATGATGGGCTGGGGTGGGCGCTCGATGATCTCGAGCACGCGCCCTTCAGGTCGGCCCTTGCGGTCAAAACGAACCAGACGCACCTTGACCCGGTCTCGGTGCAGAACGGCTCGCATTTCGTTGGGCGCCAGGTAGATGTCGGCTTGTCCATCGTCGCGCACCAGAAAGCCATGACCGTCTCGATGACCCTGCACACTCCCCTCGATCTCGTCCAGCAAACCGCTGGTTTTTTCCATAATTCTGATAAGATTCTCGCTTTCCTGAAATGCCCAGATGGCGGAATTGGTAGACGCACTAGTTTCAGGTACTAGCGCTTAACGGCGTGGAGGTTCGAGTCCTCTTCTGGGCACCATCGATCCATCAATATACGGCAAAACCCACAAGGTAATGCCCCTGAAAGCCGCTGCCACACCAGCGGCTTTTTTTTGAGCCCATCGGAACGGTTCAAATTGGCACCGCCACCAGGTCATGGCCCTGGGTATCGACCACGCGGGCACGCGTGAAATCGCCCACCTTCATGGTCTTGCTGATTTTTTCCGGAGCCAGCAGGCGCACTAGGCCATCTATTTCAGGCGCATCTGCATAACTTCGGCCCTGCCCGCCCTTGCGGCCCATGGCGGGGGCAGAATCCACCAGCACCTGCATGGTGCTGCCAATGCGCTGGCGCAACTTGGCAACCGACACCTCTTCGGCCACTTGCATGAAATGTGCACGCCGCTCTTGCCGCACCGCCTCGGGCAGCATACCGGGCAGCTCATTGGCGGCTGCACCGGCCACCGGGCTGTAGGCAAAGCAGCCAGCACGGTCAATTTGAGCGGCGCGCAGGAAGTCAAGCAGATGGTCAAACTCGTGCTCCGATTCACCTGGGAAGCCAGCAATAAAGGTGCTGCGCACCACCAGTTGCGGGCAGATCTCACGCCAGCGCTGCAAGCGCTCCAGATTTTTCTCGCCACTGGCCGGCCGCTTCATCCTGCGCAGCACATCAGGGTGACTATGCTGGAAAGGCACATCCAGGTAGGGCAAGACACGGCCTGTGGCCATAAGGGGAATGATCTCGTCCACATGCGGGTAGGGATAGACATAATGCAGCCGCACCCAGGCGCCATGCGGCTCGGCCAGGTCAGCCAGTGCCTGCACAAGTTCGAGCAAGCGGGTACGCATTGGCCTGCCGTCCCAAAAGCCGGTGCGGTACTTCAGGTCCACCCCATAGGCCGAGGTGTCCTGGCTGATGACCAGCAGTTCTTTCACCCCACCCTCGAAGAGGGCCCTGGCCTCGGCCAGGACATCGCCCACCGGGCGGCTGACCAGGTCGCCACGCATCGAAGGAATGATGCAGAAAGTGCAGCGGTGGTTGCAGCCTTCGCTGATTTTCAGGTAGGCGTAGTGGCGCGGCGTCAGCTTCAGGCCGGCTTCGCCAAACGCACCTGGCACCAGGTCAAGGAATGGATCGTGCGGCTTGGGCAGATGCGCATGCACTGCGTCCATGACCTCCTGGGTCGCATGGGGCCCGGTCACGGCCAGTACGCTGGGATGGATTTCCTTCACCAGATTAGTGCCATCCGATCCCGATTTGGCGCCCAGACAGCCGGTGACAATCACCTTCCCATTCTCAGCCAGAGCCTCACCGATGGTGTCCAGGCTCTCCTTGACCGCCTCGTCGATGAAGCCGCAAGTATTCACAATCACCAGGTCCGCCCCGTCAAAGGTCTTGGCGGTCTGGTAACCCTCGGCACTGAGTTGGGTCAGGATCAATTCGGAATCAGTCAGCGCCTTGGGACAGCCCAGGCTGACAAAGCCAATCTTGGGCGCTGGTGTATCGGGGATCATTGATCAGGCTTGGATGAGGGCGAAAAGCAAACTGGATGTCGTGTGTAACAGTACGAGGAAGGGTAAGGTTTCAGAGCCCCCGACCTTTATCAGAGAAACCGACAAAAAACGCCAGTCAATTGCCTGGCGCATGCTCTGATTGTAAAACCTTGGAAAAAGGCGGCGCAGGGTCTTGGCCAATTATCCGCAGCGTCGCCATCGGAATTAGGCGATTTACGTCAACCGGCTGTGTGACATCAGACCGCCTGTGCTCTGGCCGCAGACAAGAAGTTTTCCAGCAAGGGGTTGCAGTCAAGCAGGCTTTCCTCTGCGCTTGGCTGACTGTGAAACTCGGGATGCCACTGCACACCACAGAAGAAACTGGGGCCGCTCCAGCTGATGGCTTCAACCACACCATCCGCTGCCACCGCCTCGATGCGCACATCACGGCCAAGTCGGTTGACCGCCTGATGATGAATCGAGACCACATTGCCCCCACCAGAACCAGCAAACCACTGGGCCATCATGCCATCCTTGACGAATTGAACGGCATGGGCGTTGAGGTCGTATCGTCCACTTTCGTGATGGGCCGAATCAGGGCGTTGAGTCGGCAAATCCTGGTACAGGGATCCGCCCAAGGCGACATTGAGCAGTTGCATACCCCGGCAGATACCGAGAATTGGTTTGCCAGCCTCCATAAACTCGTGCACCAATTCAAGCTCGTAGGCGTCACGCACCGAGTCGCCCTCCCATTCGGGCCGCAAGGGCTCCTCGCCATAGGTGCGCGGGCTGACGTCAGCTCCACCCTGAAGAATCAGCCCATCGAGATAGCTGGCGTAGTCACGCAGCCGGATATTGCTGCGCATCAGTTCGCCATCGCGCACCACCGAGGGCACCATCAGCAGCAGCACATCGCGCGTCATGGCCCACTGGGCGACCGATTGCTCCAGCACCAGCAGAGTCTTGGTCTTGATGCCAGTGGCACCCTGCTCTGGGTGAAATATGCGGGCCGAAAGGCCGATGCGAAGCGGCGGGGATCGTTCTGTCATGGGTTTCGTCAAGCGTCTGCAACTGCCCGCCGGGGCAACCGACACTTGCCTTGATGAGGTGATTGTTCACCACTCTGACCCACAGCGCGCCCAGCAGCAACAGTTCCTGACCATCCTACTCTGGCAAAAGATCGATCTCCTTGGCCACTGCAGCCCAGCGCTCATGCTCACGCTGCAAAAACGCAGCGGTTCGATCGATGCCCCCCAAAGGTTCAGCAATCGGGCCAATGGTGGCCATGCGTTGCGCCACATCGGCATCCGCCAGCACAGCATCAATTTCTTTGTTCATTCGCTGCAGCACGGCAGCTGGCGTGCCCACAGGCGCGACCACACAGAACCAGCCCACCATATTGAATCCGGGCAACATCTCTGAAAGTGAGGGAACCTGCTCCCAACCGGCAACGCGCTTTTCTGAGGTGACTGCCAGATAGCGCAAGCGCCCCTGGCGCACCAGTTGCGCGGTTGAGGCCATGTCAGCCAGCACGGCATCAGCATGGCCGCCGATCACGTTCTGCACCGACACGCCCACCGAGGCATAACCGACCAGATTGGCCTGCATCTTGGCGCGCGCATTGATCAGGCGCGCGATGATGCCGCCGAAGGTGCGCGGCCCCTCGTTTGCCAGCGACACCTTGCCCGGGTTGGCGCTTGCGCGTGCGACCAAATCCTGCATGGTTTGAAATGGTGAATCGGCCTTGACCAGCAGGGCAAACGGGCTCTTGGCCACAAATGCGACCGGCACAAAATCCTTTTCCGGGTTGTAAGGAATCGACTTGAACAGATATTTGTTGGTCACCAGGGCCGCTGTGGTGGCAAAGTAGAAACTGAAGCCATCCGCTGCAGAACGCGCTGCGGCCTGGGCACCAATGATGTTCTGGCCACCCGGTTTGTTCTCGATCACGATCGGCTGCCCCAGCACCTTGGACAGGCGGTCCCCCACCAACCGTGCCACATTGTCAGGGCCAGAACCTGGGGGCTGCGACAAGATGAACTTGACAGGCTTGTCGGGCCAAGTGGTCTGAGCTTGCGCCCATGCGGCGGGCAAAGTGGTGGCCAACAGGCCGGCCTGAACAATCTGTCTGCGTTTCATCTTGGTCTCCTTTGCTTGATGAGGTGAAACGGATCGGAACTCTTCAAAAACTTGCCAGTGACCTGAACAGTTGATCCAGTTCTTGCGCTGAGCCGGCCAGCCCGTACACATAGTGGTCGGGCCGGACCAATGCGGCCTGGCCGCCAAAGCGTGCAAACCAGCTGGCCAACACACCCTCTTTTTCCTCAAAACCATGGGCGCCCATTTGTACCACGCGCAGGCCGGGCATCGAGAGTCTGCTAGACAGTTCGACCAGCGCGGCTTTTGCATCAGCAGCCAGCACCAGCCTCCAGCCATAACCCAGCCGTTCATCCATGCGCTGGATTTCGGCCGTATCGCTCAGCAGCCAGGGTTGGGGAAAAATTGTGCCGCGTGCCGGATGCGGATGAGCAGCCAACAATCCTGAACGCAAAGGTGGCTGCACATCCTGCCGTGGCGTGGGCCTGACCACACCTCCGCATTCGGCCAGCAGCCTGGCATCACGTTCACGGGCTAGCTTCAGGTCACGCTCACCAACAATCTGACCAATCCCCTTGATGCGGGTGGTCAGGTCAATCACATGAGCCTTGCGTTCGACCCCATAAGTATCGAGCAGCCGGTCCGGCGCAGCGCCCTGCAAAACCGCCTGCAATTTCCAAGACAGATTGGCCACATCGCGCAAGCCCTGGCACATGCCCTGACCCAGAAATGGGGGCTGCTGGTGGGCCGCATCGCCTGCAACGAAAATGCGCCCGGCTCGCCACTGCTCAGCCACCAGCGCATGAAAGCGGTAACTGGCCTGGCGCCAAAGGGTAGCATCGTCCGGAGTGATCCAGGGTGCCAGCAGACGCCAGACACCCGCCGGGGTGGCCAGCGCCTGGGGGTCTTCACCCGGGTTGATCGCGATTTCCCAGCGCCGATGATTGCCTGGGCAGATCAGGTAAGTGCTGGGGCGTTCGGGCTGGCAATATTGCACGCTGGTGCTCGGCAATTTGGCCTTGCCCTGGTCATTGACCAGCATATCCACCACCAGCCATGGTTCATCGAAATCCAAATCCTCCAGACCGATGCCAAGCATCGAGCGCACCGTGCTGGAAGCACCATCGCATGCGATCAGGTAGCGGGTTCTCACGCTGGATCGGGTACCATCATCGCCCTCAAGCTCCAGGCCAACCCCATCGGCATCCTGGCTTAGAGCCTGGAGGGTGCGCCCTAGTTCGACCTTGACGCACGCAAAGGAATGCGCATGTTTGCGCAGTATGCGTTCAGTCGGCGGTTGGGTGAACACCACAGAGGGCGTGTGGGCCAGGGGATAAGGCGGCGCCACAGTGGACATGCGCTTGATGACCTGCCCATCGACGCCGTAGTACACCGAATCGGTAAACGGTTCGACAAAGGGCTTGATCCGTTTGGCCACACCCATCTGCTGAAACAGGCGAATGATCTCGTGATCGAGCGAAATAGCGCGAGGTTTGTCATACACCGCGCGCTGCTTGTCACAGACATAGGTACGCAGGCCACGAGCACCGAGCAAGCCGGCTGCCACTGCACCCACCGGGCCAAAGCCAACAATGGCCACGTCATAGATACTGCCTCTGCGGGCCATTCTCAGCCCTCGTTGTTGACAAAAAGCACGGCTTTTTGTGCCTCTTTCAGTCGGGCGCTGGGGGCTTGCGAGATGCCCCAATGGTCTACCCGGCCAGGCGGCCAGGTCCAGTTGGCAGGCTGGCCAGCCTGGTAACTGTCATCAATTTGCGCCACTTCGGCGGTGTACTCGACCACCACATCAAAGGGCCCGATAAAGTAGTTGAAGGCATTGTTGCCCGGGCCATGGCGGCCGGGGCCCCACTCTATGGGGTAACCCGCATCCTTCATGCGGCCACCACCGCGCATCACCGAATCGAGATCGGGCATGAGAAAGGCAATATGGTTGAGTGCATCGTTGTCGGTATCGCCAAGAGCCAGACTGTGGTGATCGCTGTTGCAACGCATGAAGGCCATGATGCGGGTTCGATCTGACAGGCTGAAATCAAAAACCTGCTCCAGGTAGCGCCGTGTAGCCTCCACATCGTGGCTGTTGAGCACCGCATGCGCCAGCCGCATCGGCCGATCAGGCAGCTCGCAGGCATCAGCACGCAATTCATCACCCCAGACCAGACGAAAAACACGTCCATCAGCATCCGACACTGTCACTGCAATGCCGCCGCCTGGCTCCTGCACCTCGGCAATGGCCTGCTGCAATCGGCCGCCGGCCATGGGCGCGAGCTGTGCCACCTGATCCAGCGCGGCGCGACTGCGCGCACGCAGAGTCACATTGCGGATGCGCACTGGCCCCGGGGCTCGATGCAGAGCCAACAGATGATGGTCTTTGCCGGTGCCGCGCAGGTAGAGGGCATCCTCGCTGCGCGCGGCAACTTCGAGCTGCCAGACCTGGGTAAAAAACTTTTCTGCTGGCTCAAGCTCGGGCACAGTCAACGCCACACTGCGCAGATCACTGACACGGGAAGAGGCATGGGTCATTGATCAGCCCGCCACCAGGCCTGCGCTTTCCACGCCCGCAACGCAGATGGCCTCATCCTCATCCCCGGTGCCGCCGCTGGCGCCCACCGCGCCGAGAATCTGACCGGCTGCATTCTTGATCAGCACCGCACCCGGCTGGGGCAGAAACTTGCCTTCGGCAGTGGAGGCCAGGGTCAGGAAGAAACTGGGGTTTTCCTTAGCCCGCTGCGCCAGGACACGGCTTGACACGCTCATGCCCACCGCCCCGAAGGCCTTGCCGCGCGCAACATCAAATCGAAACATGCTTGCGCCGTCCTGCCGGGCAAAGGCCTTCATCTGGCCCGCCTCGTCGAGAACAACCACGCCCATGGGCTTGTAGCCCGCCTGTAGCGATCGGGCCAGGGCCCCGGAAATGATTTGTTGCGCCTGAGCCAGCGTCAGCGTTTCCATGGCAGTTACCTTGTGGATAGATTAGCTAAAGATGTCCTGGATTATTCCTGATTCAACTGCCTTGGCCTTACGCAGCTTGAGACATGCTAGTTCGCGGCACAGCTCAAGAAGGCCGCATAATGTAGCAGCCAAGAGGTACGTCAAACAGGGGTAGGTCAACTCATTAACTTACGAGGTCCTGATGTAAGTGCGTTCGGACAAGACTGATAAAAAATTTTCAATGAGTATTAGTAGAAAACAAGTCGGCAATTTTTCGGCAGCCATTGCTATCGCCGCATCTACACTCTGGGATTTTAGAATAAACGACCTGCGAGTATTTGATTTTATATCCATATTATTTATATTAATTTATTTGGCTTGCAGACCAAGGACAATATTAAAGTTTAATTCTGGGCAAAAAGAAGCTTTCATTTTTTTTATATTAATCATTGTCTATGCAATACTCGGCTACATTCTCCACGGGCACCGCTCTTCAATTGCCATTATCTTACTAGCCCTCCTGAGCTTCATTCTCATAGGACGCCCAGATTGGACTGAAAGACCCCGGTTTTTTGCTTATCTTCTGATAATCCATATCATCACATTTTACATTCAGTTTATTGCCCAAATATTTTTCAATTTCTCTATTGACTATCATACTATCTTAGGGGCCAATAGTCGCACTACTTCTGATAGTGGTTATTTCCGTGCCAGCGGGCTTTTTCAGGAGCCAAACAGCTTTTCGCTAAACTTGTTTATTCTTGGTACGATTATAATATTGCAGCGAAAATATTCGCCCCTTTTATTTCTTGCTGCAGTTACGATGGCTTTATCAAAGTCGCTCTGGGGAATAATAGCCGCCCTATACTTGCTTTTAATTTATATTCCAATCGATCGAAAAAATATTAAACTTAATCTAGTATTGATATTAATTTTCTCTACTATATTTAATTTATACATTTGGTTCAATGATACACGTTCAAATAACATACCGTTTATCTACGATAGAATTATTAATATTTTTAGTGATGGCAGTTTTCGTGAGCGGTACATTCAAAACACATGCGATAATGATATTCGATCTTATAACGATAACGCCTCTCTTTTTATCCGAAGCGTTTCCTACATATTCGGCAATGGCTTGTCGACCCATTATTTCACGCAGTGCCTAGCGGCCAACGGGGTTTCTTTTCTAGTGAAAGCGCTTGGTCTTGTTGGCTTCACAGCGCTGCTTGGAAGCTTCATGATTGCGCTTCGCGGGCTCACATATTCGACGAAGCTTTTCGCCTTCATGGCAATAGGCTTTAGTTTCACCACCTACCCGCTAGTAACTTACTTGTTATTCTGGCTTTGGCTGACAGCGATCATTAACCTGTCCCGACTCAACACGCCAAAATTCATGTCAAAAGTAACAGTCGGCTAAATCAGGCGACTTATTTAGTGCCAAGATTTTGGTTTCGAAAACGCAGTCTTGCTAAAGTCCACAGGCGTTCTCGCGATCGTGGTAATAGAACAGCCAAGGCGAGCGTCAATAAAGGCACGGATAAGACCGCTACGACAAGAACGGTAAAACCTGAAATAGAGAATGCTGCCGGAATAGCGGCCAAGATAAGTCCGCATGCCGTAGCGGCAAGGCTCAAGCCGATGGGTAGTTGCCAAGTCAAGCGTCTGCCATCCTTAATCAAAATGCTCCAATGAATAAAGAGCCGTGTGATATTTAGTATGGCAAAACATGTTGCAGCAGCATGGACCCCGTACCAGCCTGCCAAATAAACGGCCGCCGCGTAAGGAACAATGAATGCCAAATTTATCCTAACAACAATAGCAACGTTTCCAACTGCCACTTGAAACAGATGCGGCAAGGTAACAAGAGCCTGAGCGATGCCACCCAGCGCCATTAGGGAGAGCACCCCACCTAGTCCCTGCGGAATAGGTTTATCCAAAAAAAGTAACCGCAGTAGTGCCTCGCTTTGCATGACCATGACGCATCCAAGCGGCATAACTGCGATGATCGTGAGTTCGACAGCCCTGTCAACCAGACGACGAAGTACGGGACGAATAGAATCTTTTTCTCGGGCAAAGTCCGGAAATACCGCATTGCCCACAGGATAGGAAAGCGTCACCAAGCCAGCGGCGAGGGTATAGGCGGCTGTATACAGACCGAAGTCTCCAAGGCTTAGCGACTTCGATAAAACAATCTTATCGACTTGAGACAAGACTACTGCGGTCAGCGATACGCCAGACAAAGCTGCAGCCATAGGCGCAATATCACTAAGCAGTGACCATTGAGGCTTAACCCAGCGTGGCGTCTGCAACCACCATACGCCAGCGGCAAGCAAGGAAACTTCAACAACGGTACCAATAAGCTGAATGACAAAAAAACCGACGATGCCGACTTGGTGACACATTAATGCGATAAGTGCCATGATAGTGCGCAAGACTGCAGAAGTGGAAGTAACTGCATTCGGAAAAATATGCCTGCCGTAGGCAAACAGCACATTTGAATAGAAAGTAGCAGGAAAACGCATGGCCACCGTGAAGACAATCACAACAAGCGCCAAGCTGACGTTCGCGTGCGAGAGGGTGTTAACGTTTAGCCAAGATTTTGAAAACTGGCCGCACAGTGACAAGCCCACCACGACAAAAAGTACTACCATGGCCCAAAACAAAAGTTCGAGGGTGCGTACAAACACCGCTCGCTCTCGAGTTGTACCATTGCTGCCGATCATAACCGCAATACGTTGATTGACAATGACTGGCAAGCCCAAGTCGAACAAACCCAGAATTGCTTGGAGTGTCGCAAAGACTCCTAACAGTCCAAGAGCCTCTGTTCCGAGTGTGAGTGTGACTAACGGAATTGTCACAATACCGCATCCAAGTCCCGCGAGGCGCGCGATCATGTGAGCCAGCGAATTTCCCAGCACCTCAACACCTCCAAGTCATGAACGCGGCCATTACCGGTAGGCGCGCGGGTTTAATTTGAGTTGGAGTTGCTGGCGCCAGTGCAAAGGCAGAATTATGCGAAGAACATTGGACGCAATCGCCAACACTTTTGCCTTAAGCTCTTCCACGCCCGTTTCGGCGGGACGCGCAGACAGATCTGGGTAGATGCCATCACGAGCAAGGCTTCGTAGCGCTCGGCGAAACCACCGGCCCTTACCGATAGCCATAACATAGTGGAGCGCAGGCTGCCAGCAGCCGCAGATACCACCCGAAAAACGGTTTGAACGGACCGAACCGTTAATTTCGAACTCCCAAAGGCTCTCGCCCGGCCGAATTAATGCAAGCAGGCTATCTCGCCGCCAAATTGTAGCGTGGGTATTTGTTCGATTGAGCTGGCCAAGGTTCTGAAATCCAATCATGGGTACACCAGGCATTGCTATTGCGGGAGGCGGATCCGGAAAAAGTCTGATCGCGTGCAGTTCATATCGATCTAACAAATCGACTAGCTTATCGATCACTACGTTATCCACGATTCGATCTATCATGTAATCTTCAAGCATCATGAGTACGTAAGGAGTTTTGATGTTCTGTAAATGCTCAACTGCGCGGGAAGACCAGTTCTTATGATCAGCCGCGTGAAGCGGTAGTACCCTAGTGTCGTTGTAAAATTTTGAAACGGACCCAAGGTATAGTGGATATAGGCAATCTGGCCAGTACTTGAAAAAACGCTCAAAGAAAGTCGGCCATATATCGGCATAGTCATCGAAAG
The DNA here is from genome assembly GCA_964228805.1 of Burkholderiaceae bacterium. Taxonomy (GTDB): domain Bacteria; phylum Pseudomonadota; class Gammaproteobacteria; order Burkholderiales; family Burkholderiaceae_C; genus Hylemonella. The sequence continues at coordinate 21,934 of CAXRBE010000034.1, read as the reverse complement.
ATGAAACATAAATGCTTAACCGGTCTTTTACTATCACTTTTTCTCCTAACTGCCAAACCGCTTACAGAACCAACCTCTTAACCACTCAGCGCGTTAGCCAAAGCTGGAGTAGTATCCTTACTTTTCATGCACTAAAAGACCCATTGAGTAAATCAAGTTTCGTCGATTTAAGTCTAAAAGTTACATGCTATCAGTTGCAATAACAACATTTAATCGAAAAGATGTCATTTGTGGAGCCATCCAGTCCGCCTTAGACTTCGTGAAGCCAGTGGGTGGTATGGTGGTTGTTGTTGATGACGGCTCGACCGATTTGACAGAACATGAAATATCAAATCGATTTTATCAGCATATCATGTCTGGCAAACTCTTATACTTTTTGCATGAGCGTAATCAGGGTGTAACAGCCGCAAAAAATACTGCCTTCTCTCTCTGCCCTGCCCACTGGATCTTATTTCTGGACTCGGATGATGAACTCATCAAAGGAGTCGCTGAGCCGGTGATAGATCTTTTGCTTAAACACCGAGATGAGGCTCTCGTGTTTTTCCGATGTGTTGATCAAAAAGGTGGCTTTATTGGAAGACAATTCGACAAACCTAAGCTCCTAACCCTTCCGATCTACGCAAGTCACGCTTCATATGGTGAGGCGCTTATCGCCATTAACAAACCCGTCGCGCCCGACCCTCCATTCGACGCTGATCTGCGCGGCTACGAAGGCGTTGGTTGCGCCCGCTTGATCAGTAGGCATGGGCCAGCTCTTCTATCAACAATTATCGCGCGCCGCTACAACCTTAGCCGAAGGGATCGGCTTTCCAGTTTTGCGGGAACCCTCCAACGATCGGCACATCTAGCTCAAGGGCATCTCCGCTACATTGCAATATGCGGGGCTGCCATGCAGCCAAGTACCCGCTATCTCTTGCTCGTGAAGGCGCTGATGTATTATTTATTAAGTTTTATAGCCAAACTCCTACCAAAAAATGATTGAACAAAATACAATTACAATTCTAAATCCTCACGCTGACGACTTCTTAAGTATACCTCTTTCATTTTGGCTTATAGGACGGAAAAGCCTTAAGAAATATGAGTTTATTTTGCAAGAACCTATCAGACGGGGATTGCATGTCCAGCTGTTTGTTGATGGCACTTTATCCTCGGTGATAGATCAGAGTGTTTTTGCCAATTTCCCTGCATGGATTAGAAAAATCATATTGCGCATCGAGATCGCCATCTGGCTTCGCATCAACAAGATTACGAACAACGTCAGCGTACACTGGTCACTTGATTCGATACGCAATCGCTCCCTAATTTATGTTTTTTCTTACAAAAACTGCGTTGGCTCTTTTGACCAGCGAAAACTTGCAATCAACGAGTTCACTAATGCTCTAATCAATCTTAGTCATTACTTCATAAGAACTAGCGAAAAAGCGGCAAACATAGATTCGCTTTCCAACGCAATTCTTCATGTCGATAGTGACCTCAGTGACAACAAATATTTCCGCACTTTTTTTCCAAATCCACCGCCATTAATAGTTCTCCCCTTCTCAGTTGGTTCTCGCTTCGTTGTCAAAAGGCCCCCGTCCAAGCGGAGTCTAAAATGTGTTGCTACCGGCACATTCCACAATTTATCAAAAGAACACCCAAGCGATTATTACCGCGATTTCATCAACTTCTTCAAAAAGGACACCTATCATCCTATTCGTAAGGCACTCTTCCAGAGGCGCACTGAATTAACCAATTGGCTTGAGTGCTACGTTTGGCCCTACAGAGAATTGAATGGCAAAAGAGCACTCAGTGCAAAGCTGAAAAGTCTTCTTCAACTTGACGTTGTACAGTCCGGTTATTTTTCCGTTGACCTTGTGTGCCTCTACAATCAGTATCAGTTTGCAATTATTGGTGAGGAAATAACTGGAGCTCCTGCATTAGGTTTTTTCGAGGCTATGGCCTGTGGATGCATTTGTTTAGGATCTCGTGGGTCTTATTATGATGGCCTTGGACTTCAACCTGAGGTACACTATATTGAGCATGATGGTAGCGTCGAATCAATCCGCGCTGCGATATCCCGCATCTCAGCCTCGTCCACTCTGATGCAAGCGATAGTGTGTGCTGGCCAGAACTACATCGCCAAACACTGTACGCCCGAAGCGAATTGGGCTAATCTATTAGCCAGCCTGAAAAGAATAGCCGACCGACAATGTAAATGAAAGCACTTGCAATTCATATCGGCCACAATGCAACCGCAGCCATAATGGAGGAAGGGACTGTACTTGGCGTACTTAGTCAGGAAAAGGTTGATGGCATTAAAAATTCGGCGGAATTTCCCATTGGTGCTGCCAATTTCTTGTGCGATCAGGTTGGCTGGTCACTAGCCGACATTGACAACGTTGTGATTTCAAGTCGGCAGATTTATCGCCCAGAAGCATTCGCCACAGTTACAGACCGCAAGCAACGCAAATACAGCACCAATCCGCTGGTTGCATTCGCGCGCTGGCTCGAACGATTGTTCGGCAAGTTCGCCCCAGCCCCGTTCGACATTGCTCGCGCGTTTCTGCGCAGACGCCAGCAAGCTTCAGGCAATGCCTATTTGGAGGAATGCTTGCATGAGGCTGGGCTAGGTCGCAAGCCAATCACCCGTTTCGACCACCACCTCTGCCACGCTCGAGCCGCCTATCACTGCTATTCAACCCGAAAAGACGAAGCTGTGCTGGTTTTCACACTTGACGGTGAAGGTGACGGCATCTGCGCCACAGTCACAAAAGTCACGCCAGACGGTAAGTGGGCGCGGCTTGCTGAAACTGCGGCTCACGATTCGCTCGGTTGGATATATTCCAGCACAACGCGGTTTCTTGGCATGCGTATGATCGAACACGAATACAAAGTGATGGGGCTCGCTCCCTACGCGAAGCACTACTATCGTGAGACATACGATCGCCTTTTCGCTCCAGCAATCTTTCTTCCTGAAGGAAGTCTGAGTTTTCGGTCGCCATTCAACACAGCGCATTTTTATGACTACTTAGTTGAGAACGCAGTCGGCGAGCGCTTCGACAATTTGGCTGCTTCCGTCCAGCACTTAGTAGAAGAGCGTGTCACTCAATGGGTCGAACGCGCCATTGCACAGACCGGAATAAGGCGCGTTGCCACTGGAGGCGGAGTCTTCATGAACGTCAAGCTTAATAAAAGATTACAAGAGCTAGCGGCGGTCGAGCGGATTGAATTCATGCCTTCGGCTGGCGATGAATCGCTGCCGATTGGCGCGCTTTACGAACTTGCTGCGCGTCAATCACAGCCAGCACAACCGCTCCATGATCTTTACCTAGGTCCCGCATACTCAGAGACAGAACTCGAAAATTTTATAACTAAAACCTTGTCGAACGGGCGCTACTATATCGAGCGCATTGAAGGAATTGAAGCAAGAATAGCCAAACTAATTGCCAACGGCGAAATTGTCGCGCGTTTTGCTGGGCGCGCTGAATGGGGCGCAAGGTCCCTAGGTAACCGCGCGATTCTGGCTCACCCATCGCTCATGGAGTCATACTACACAGTTAATAATCTGATCAAGGCACGCGATTTCTGGATGCCTTTTGCGCCGACAATTCTTGACCGCTTTGCCAGCGAATACCTGAAAGATTACGACTCCTCGAAGACTGATGCCTCTTACATGATCACAGCCTTTACCGTTACCGAGAACGCTGCGCCGAAGCTACGCGCGGCCTTGCACCAGGGCGACTTGACCGTTAGGCCGCAGGTTCTATACCGAAGTGCAAACGCAGATTATTACGATTTAGTCGAGCGGTTTTGCGAACTGACCGGCGTAGGTGCCATTCTCAACACCAGTTTCAACCTACATGGACAACCTTTAGTAGCAACTCCCGCTCAAGCTCTTTACACCTTTGATAATTCTGGACTGATAAATCTTGCGCTCGGCCCATTCTTGATACGAAAGTTTAGTGGGAAATGATCGTACTTGCGCATCGTGGTCTGTGGCGACAGCCCTCTGAGAGTAACACGCTGTCAGCCCTTAGCGCAGCTCTTTCAGAAGGGCTCGGCATCGAAACAGATGTCCGCGACAGGTTAGGTGAACTTGTTATCAGCCACGACCCGCCTGGTAATGATGCACCACCACTTGACGACTTGCTCGACTTATATGCGAGCGTGCCACAAGCTGGAACGCTCGCCCTAAACATTAAAGCAGACGGCCTACAGGGGGCCCTCAAAACCGCCCTATCGCGCCATGGCATTGACCCTTCTCGCTATTTCGTATTCGACATGGCAATTCCGGACGCCATTGGCTATCTGCGGCACCAGATGCCTTTTTTTACCCGAAAAAGCGAGTTCGAGCAAAACCCCGCCTTTACAGAACATGCGTCTGGCATTTGGCTTGATTGTTTTAGTGAAGACTGGATAAACGAGCAAGAAATTTGCAGGCATTGCGAGGCTGGACGGAAGATTGCTCTTGTTTCTCCGGAATTGCACCACAGAAACTGGGTACCAGTCTGGCAAATCTGGCGCAAAGCGTATCACAAAGCCTTACAACTCGGGCATGGTGAGCGCATTATGCTCTGCACAGACCACCCGCTTGAAGCCAGATTGTTCTTCGATGAAGAAAATTGATGTAATTTTGTTCGATATGGATGGGGTTCTGATCGACGCTCGTGAACTTCACTATGAAGCCCTGAACGATGCGCTTGTCTTATTCGGCTTGAAGATCGGTCATGACGAACATCAGACCAGTTTTGATGGTCTGTCAACGCGCCAAAAGCTCTCCAAACTATCGCAAGATGATAGATTGCCATTAAGACTTCACTTTCTAATCAACGCACTCAAGCAGAAGTTCACTTTGGAGAAAATCCCCAAATTTGCCCTGCCGGTGTTCCATCACCGCTACCTCCTAGGGCGGTTGCTACTGGATGGCTACCGCCTTGGCGTTTGCTCCAACTCAGTGCGTAAATCGGTTAACCTTATGCTCGAGTCTGCGAAAATTGATTCGTACTTCGAACTGACGCTCTCGAATGAAGACGTTAGATTGCCCAAACCAAATCCCGATATATATCTTGAGGCGGCTAGGCGAATGAAGGTACAACCGGAGCGTTGCCTCGTGGTCGAGGACAATCCAATTGGCATTAAAGCAGCTTCTGATGCCGGCATGCATTTCATCAAGGTAGCCGACCCCAGCGAAGTCACCTACGATCGAGTGGCATCAGCATTGCAAACAATCTCGGTAAGATCCAGGCCGTGAATATCATTATTCCCATCAATGGCGACGATCGTTTTTTTTCTAAGGCGGAATTCTTTTATCCTAAGTCGCTTATTGATATTTTCGGGCAATCGATCATAGAGCACACCCTAGGAAGCCTTAAGGCAATATCCGGAAATCCCAGATTCACTTTCGTTTTGCAGAAAGAAGATTGCACGTCGTTCAATCTAGATTTTATTATTAGTAATTTGGTTGCTCCAGCGTTTGCTGAGATTGTGCGTATTGAGTCAACTACTCTTGGCGCGATTTGTTCCTGTCTGATGGCAATTGATAAGATCGACCCGGAAGAGGAACTGATCATCTCTAACTCTGACCAAGTCATATTGTCAGACATTAATCAGGCTATCAAAGATTTCCGTAATAGGGGACTGGACTGTGGCCTAATATCCTGCACCGCGAACCACCCACGCTTTTCGTACATCCGTCAGGATGAAACCGGCCGCGTCCTTGAGCTGGCCGAGAAAAACTTGATCAGTACACTGGCGATCGCCGGCTTCTATTATTTTCGACGTGGTGGTGATTTCATTGAAGCCGCCAAGTGCGTACTTCTCAACAACAATCCTATAAAAGGCGCCTTCTTTATTTCGCAGGCGATCAACGAATTGGTCTTGTCAAATAAGAATATCGGCCATCATCAAATCGATACCAAAAACTACTTCCCGCTCTATTCTCCCGAAACAATTAAGACGTTTGAAATCATGCTGCATTCAAATATAAACAGAAATGACCAAATCATCTTAAAGAGGCCTACGCTAGTTATCCCGATGGCCGGTGACGGCTCTCGTTTTTTACAGGCTGGCTACCGTTTGCCAAAGCCTTTTATTGATGTGTGCGGTAAGCCGATGATCTCGCGTGTGCTTGAAAATCTCGACCATACCAACTTTGAAGTTGTTTTGCTAGCGCGCAAATCGCATTTAGATGCAGAGCCGAAACTTGCTCAAGAACTTTCTAGCCTAGAGAAGATCCGCCTAGTTGGGGTCGATCGCCTGACCGAGGGCTCAGTTTGCACCATCCTGCTTGGACACCGAGAGATCGACCGAGAGGCGCCCTTGCTTATTGCAAACTGCGATCAACTCGTCGATTTTGACTGTATGCACTTCATCAAGGATTGCCAACTGCGCAATTTAGACGGATCAATTCTGGTGTTTCGCGAGCCAACCCGTAGCTCCAAATGGTCTTATGCCTTGATTGACGATCATGGCCTTGTAGTCGAAGTTCGCGAGAAAATGGCGATATCTGAATTGGCGACGGCTGGGGTTTATTACTTTTCTAAAGCGGCCTACTTCATCGACTCTGCAGTCGACATGATCGCACGCAACGACCGGGTCAATAACGAGTTCTACACCTGCCCAGTCTACAACTATATGATTGCGCTGAAGCAAAAAGTTGGTGTATTTGAGATCCTCCCAGAGAAAATGCACGGTATCGGTACGCCTGAAGATCTAGAGGCTTTCTTAAGCTCAAAGTCATTTGAAAAAGGAGCTTTTGGAATCGCTGGGTAATCAACCCTTTTGTAGGCGGAGTCCATGTCCGAGGTACCAGACGCTGGCGCTTGGCGTAGCGGTAAAGGCCGCCTAAGTCGGCCGCATACCTAGTTAAGGTCGCATCTGCCATAGGCTTACCGCTCGGCACGGCAGGGGCATTGCGCCTGGGCACCATCTTGCCGCGATTTTTGAGTGCTAGAAGGCCAGCATCTACGTCGTCGGGGGTGATGTCTTTCACATCACGTTGGCCGAAATGATCGATCCAAAAACGTAAGCGAGCAAAGCTGTCGGCTGGGCGTGAGGTAGAGGCGCAGTAAGCGTGCGCGACATCAGTGAGCATTGTCGTAGACATTGTGGGGTTCTCCTTTACAAGCAAAACGATCAACGCCTTTTTCAAGTCCACTTTTGATCGCCGTGGCGGCTGCTTTACAAGGGAAAACCAACGAATTGGTAGGCGCGATTGGACTCGAACCAACGACCCCCACCATGTCAAGGTGGTGCTCTAACCAGCTGAGCTACGCGCCTGAATATCGTTGAAGGCTGAAAGTATATCAGCACACCAGGCGAGGCAAAGGCCTTGACACGACTCAGCCGCGATCTTGCGGCTGATGGACTGCTGCAATAATCAGCAGCATCAAGCGCGTCGATCAAAGGAGAAATTCATGGAAATTGCAGGCAAGGTATTCATTGTCACCGGAGGTTCTTCTGGGCTGGGTGAGGGCACAGCACGTATGCTGGCAGCCCATGGTGGCAAGGTGCTGATCGCTGACATGCAAGCCGACAAGGGTGAGGCGATTGCCAAGGAAATCGGCGGTGCATTCATCAAATGCGATGTCAGCCAGGAGACCGACGCCCAGGCCGCAGTGGCCAAGGCCTGCCAGATGGGCAAGCTCATGGGCCTGGTCAACTGCGCGGGCATCGCGCCAGCCGAAAAGACAGTCGGCAAGAACGGCGCTCACACCCTAGGCAACTTCACCCGCACGATCATGGTCAACCTGGTCGGCAGCTTCAACATGATCCGCCTCGCCGCAGAAGCCATGTGCAAAAACGAGCCTGATCCCACCGGTGAGCGCGGTGTGCTGATTTCGACCGCCAGCGTGGCCGCCTACGATGGCCAGATCGGCCAGGCCGCCTACAGCGCCTCCAAGGGTGGCGTGGTCGGCATGACCCTGCCCATTGCGCGCGATCTGGCACGCAACGGCATTCGCATTATGACCATCGCGCCAGGCATCTTTGGTACCCCGATGCTGTTTGGCATGCCCAAGGAGGTGCAGGATGCGCTAGCCGCCAGCGTGCCTTTCCCCAGCCGTTTGGGTACGCCTGAGGACTACGCCAAGCTGGCCAAGCACATCTTCGAGAACGACATGCTCAACGGCGAAGTGATCCGCCTGGACGGCGCCCTCCGGCTGGCGCCTCGCTGAGGGCCCTCCGCCCCCGGGGGTTTGCCCCAATGCATCAGGACTTGCCCGGCCCTACAGTAGCTCCTAAATCCACGCTATCCAAGGAGCCGCCTATGTCCACCCTGTATCCGACCCGTCGCAAAGTGACGACCGCCGGCCTGGCGGCTGCCGCCGCCCTGGCCCTGCCTGGCCTGGGCCAGGCACAGGTATTTCCTGCCAGGCCGATCCGGCTGATCTGTCCCTGGCCCGCTGGTGGATCGACCGATGTGGTGATGCGCGCCCTGGCCGAAAGTGCCAGCAAGGCAGTGGGTGGGCAGATGATCGTGGACAACAAGGCTGGCGCCAGCGGCATGCTGGGGCCCAACGAACTGCTCAATGCCAGGCCCGATGGCTACACCTTGTCACAGCTCACCATCGGGGTGCTGCGCCTGCCACACATGCAGAAAATGCAGTTTGATCCGCTCAAGGATTTCACTTACATCATCTGCCTGACCGGCTATACCTTTGGCCTTGTGGTGCGCGCCGACTCTCCCATCAAGTCGATCAAGGACCTGGTCGACTATGCCAAGGCCAACCCTGGCAAATTCACCTTTGGCTCCACCGGCAATGGCACCACGCCCCATCTGGCGGTGGAAGAATTCGCGGCCAAAGCGGGGGTGCAGTTGCAGCACGTGCCCTTCAAGGGCAATGCTGATGGCATGCAGGCGCTGCTGGGCGGGCACATCATGGCCCATAGCGATGCTACCGGCTGGGCCCCCCATGTCGAGGCCGGCACTGTGCGCCTGTTGGCGACCTACGGCAGCAAACGTACCAGGCGCTGGGCCCATGTCCCCACGCTCAACGATCTGGGCTACGACACCGTCTCGGACTCGCCCTTTGGCATCGGCGGACCCAAGAACATGGACCCCGCCCTGGTGCTGCGCCTGCACGACGCTTTCAAAAGGACACTGGAAGACCCCGCGGTGCTGGCCATCTTCGAAAAGTACGACCAGCCGGTGATCTATCTGAATTCGGCCGATTACATGAAGTACGCGCAAGACAACTATCGCAAGGAAAAGGCACTGATTGAACGCCTGGGCCTGGCTGCCAAGCCAGCGTAAGCCCCAGGTGGGACGGTGCCGCTGGTGCGGGAGTTCCTACAATCGGATTCCATGGCTATCCCGCAGTCATTCATCCAGGAGCTGCTTGCCCGCGTTGACATTGTCGAGCTGGTGGGTCGCCATGTGCAACTGAAGAAGGGTGGCGCCAACTACATGGGTTTGTGCCCCTTTCACGGGGAAAAGTCTCCCTCATTTTCTGTCAGCCCGAGCAAGCAGTTCTTCCACTGTTTTGGCTGCGGCAAGCATGGGGATGCCATCGGCTTTCTAATGGAGCACTCCGGCATGAGCTTTATCGAGTCGGTGCAGGATCTGGCGCAGCAATTGGGCATGCAGGTGCCTGAGGAGGCCAGTAGCCCGCAAGAGCGTGAGCGCGCCGCCTTACAACGCCAGAAGCAGGCAACCCTGTCCGATGTGCTCGAAAAGGCCGGCCAGGCCTACCGTCAGCAGCTGAAAAATTCGCCCCGGGCGGTTGCCTATCTCAAGGGGCGCGGCCTCTCGGGCACGGTGGCCAAGCATTTTGGACTGGGTTACGCCCCCGAGGGCTGGCGCAGTCTGGCCAGCGTCTTTCCCAACTATGACGACCCGCTGCTGGTCGAGTCTGGTCTGGTCATCGTCGGCGGCGAAACGGAGGGTGCCGAGTCCAAACGCTATGACCGCTTCCGAGACCGCATCATGTTTCCGATTCGCAATGTCAGGGGCGAATGCATCGGCTTTGGCGGCCGTGTGCTTGGCGATGAAAAGCCCAAGTACCTCAACTCTCCGGAAACCCCGGTCTTCAGCAAAGGGCATGAGCTCTACGGCCTGTTCGAAGCCAGAACACCCATCCGCGAAGCCGGCTATGTGCTGGTGGCCGAGGGCTATATGGATGTCGTTGCCCTGGCTCAGCTTGGCTTTCCCAATGCGGTGGCCACCCTGGGCACAGCCTGCACCCCCGACCATGTGCACAAGCTGTTTCGCTTCACCGACGCGGTGGTATTCAGCTTCGATGGTGATGAGGCCGGACGGCGTGCCGCCCGCAAGGCACTCGAGGTGGCCCTGCCCTATGCCTCGGATGTGCGCAGCATCAAGTTTCTCTTTCTACCGCCAGAGCATGATCCAGACAGCTTTGTGCGAGCCCATGGCCAGGAGGCTTTTGCACGCCAGGTGCAGGAAGCGACTCCCCTGAGCAGCTTCTTGCTTGAAAGCGCTGGCGAGGGCTGTAACTTAGACTCTGCCGAGGGGCGCGCCTTGATGGCCAGCCGGGCCAAGCCCATGTGGGCCGCCCTGCCCGATGGCGCGTTGAAGCGACAGTTGCTCGGCACCATTGCCCGCCAGGTGCAGCTTGGGGCGCAGGAGCTGCAGGAGTTGTGGAACCAAGGCACCCGTGCCGGCGCAGCCGACAAAACCATGCCCCGCCAGTCCCGGGCCACTGGCCAGCACCGGACAGCGGCAAGCGGCAGCGCCAGCCCAAGACGCTTGCTGGTACGGCCAGCGCTGGAGGCCCGGGCACACAATATCGCACGCCTGCTGCTGCGCAATGCCCACTATTGGGACGAGCTGACCGCTGCCGACCATCAGGCCCTGTGCCAGCTTGAGGGTCACTTTGGCGACATCTTTCGCTGGCTGGAAGCCCAGATCCATGAGCACGGCGCCCTGCCTCTGGGTCAGCTGGCCGATTCGCTGGCCGGACAGACTTTCGAAGCGACCGTGCAGGAACTGCTCGCGCTGGACAATCTGCAACCCTTGGGCCGACAGGTGGACGATGTGGCCAGTTCCCTGGCCGACCTGCGTCGAGCCCTGATCCACTTGCGACGCGATGTCATCGAGCAAGAGCTGCAGCAGCTGCAAGCCCTGCCACCAGATGATCCGAACCGCTCCGAGCAGGAGGCCCTGCTCATCCGTCAGCAACTGGCGCTCAAAAAGGAGTTGGTCAAAGCCTGAGCCTGACAGGACCAGGTTATAATGTCATCTTTTCGCGGCAAGAGCGACAGCAGCACCTCCGGACCCGGCCAACCGCAGACCCTTGTGTCACGACCGGCCCCCTTTACCGCAAGGACTGCATACCAAATGATCGCCCCACCATCTTGCCCTTGAGCTGAGATCCTCAGTCCAGCCAGCGCCGGTTTTCCGGTGCGTTTTTTTGTGTCTGTTTTTTCTGCCACTTTCCTGAATGAACGAGGTTGACCATGCCTGCTCAAAAGTCCAAGAAGCCAGCCAAAGCGCCCGCGAAATCTGTCGCCAAAAACACTGTTGCCAAGAAGGTGACTGCCACCCAAAAGGCGCCTGCCGCTAAAAAAGTGTCTGTTGCCAAGAAAGCCGCTCCCCCCAAGAAGGCGCCGGTTGCCAACAAGGTAGCCCTTGCCAAGAAAGCTTCTCCTGTGACCCCACCCAAAAAACCAGTCATCGTCAAAGCCGATAAACCGACTAAAACCATTGCGCCAGAAAAAACATCCAAAACCAAGCTTGTGTTGGCGGTAGCTACCAAGGCCAGTGCGCATGCACCCAAAGCGGCTGCAACACAGTCAGCCCCGCCCCCGGTGTCGACTGCCAAACGGGGCCGCAAACCCAAGGCCACGCCCAAAACCAAGGCTGAGGAGGCCCTGGACCTCGCCGAACTGGAAACAGAGCTTGCCACTGAAACCGCAGAGGCTGGCGCTGGCGAGAAGGTCAAGCCTTTGCGCATGAAGATCAGCAAGGCCAAGGAGAGGGCCTTGATGAAGGAATTTGGCCTGGACGAGGCGGTTTTGTCCGAGGAAGACCTAGCCAAGCGCCGCCAGCGCCTCAAACTGCTGATCAAGCTGGGCAAGACCCGAGGCTACCTGACCCATGGCGAAATTTCCGACCACCTGCCTGACAAGCTGGTCGACGCTGAAACCCTGGAGGTAGTGATCTCCATGCTCAACGATATGGGCGTGGCGGTTTACGAGCAGACCCCTGATGCGGAAACCCTGCTGCTCAACAACACAGGGCCCTCAGCTTCCACTGAGGAAGAAGCCGAGGAAGAAGCCGAAGCTGCCTTGTCCACCGTGGACAGCGAGTTCGGCCGCACCACCGACCCGGTGCGCATGTATATGCGTGAGATGGGAACGGTCGAATTGCTGACCCGTGAAGGCGAAGTCGAAATTGCCAAGCGCATCGAAGGTGGCCTGATGGCCATGATGGAATCCATTTCCGCCTCTCCCGCCACGATTGCGGTGATTCTGGCCATGGCCGAAGAAATCCGCGAAAACAAGGTGGTGATCTCCAGCGTGGTGGACGGTTTTGCCAACGCCGACGAGAGTGACGACTATGTGGCCGAGGAGGATTTTGACGAATACGACGACAGTGATGACGACGGCAAGGGTGGTTCCAAGGCCCTGACCAAAAAACTGGAAGAGCTCAAAAACCAGGCCCTTGAGCGCTTTGCGCGGATCGCCACCTTGTTTGAGAAAGTGCACAAAGCCTATGACAAGGAGGGTTATGGCTCGCCCACCTATGTGAAAGCGCAAAAAGCGCTCTCCGATGAGCTGATGACCATCCGCTTCACCGCAAAAACGATTGAAAAACTGTGCGACATGGTGCGCGGTCAGGTTGACGATGTGCGCAAAATCGAGCGTGAACTGCGCCGCATCATCCTGGACAAATGCGGCTACCCACGAGAACAGTTCATTGCCGAGTTCAGTGGCCGCAACAAACAGGGCGTGCGGGTGGCATCTCACCTGCTAGACCTCAAATGGATCGAGAAGCAGGCCGCGGCCGGCAAGCCCTGGAGCGCTGTCATGGGCCGCAACATCCCGCCAGTGCAGGACCTGCAACAGAAACTGATCGATCTTCAATCGCGTGTGGTGGTCCCCCTTGACGAACTCAAGGACATCAACAAGCGCATGAACGAGGGCGAAGCCAGCTCTCGTGCGGCCAAGAAGGAGATGATCGAGGCCAATCTTCGCCTGGTGATCTCCATCGCCAAGAAGTACACCAACCGCGGCCTGCAGTTCCTCGACCTGATCCAGGAGGGCAATATCGGCCTGATGAAGGCAGTGGACAAATTCGAATACCGACGCGGCTACAAGTTCTCCACTTATGCCACCTGGTGGATCCGCCAAGCCATCACCCGCTCGATCGCAGACCAGGCGCGCACCATCCGCATTCCGGTCCACATGATCGAGACCATCAACAAGATGAACCGCATCAGCCGCCAGCACCTGCAGGAGTTTGGCTTTGAGCCCGATGCCGGCATCCTGGCCGCCAAGATGGAAATGCCAGAAGACAAGATCCGCAAGATCATGAAGATCGCCACGGAGCCGATCTCCATGGAAACGCCAATCGGGGACGATGACGACAGCCACTTGGGTGACTTCATCGAGGACACCGCCAACACCGCCCCGGTCGATGCAGCCATGCAGGCCGGCCTGCGTGATGTGGTCAAGGACATCCTCGACAGCCTGACACCACGCGAAGCCAAGGTGCTCAGGATGCGGTTTGGCATTGAGATGACCAGCGACCACACGCTGGAAGAGGTAGGCAAGCAATTTGATGTGACGCGCGAGCGCATCCGCCAGATCGAGGCCAAGGCCCTGCGCAAACTCAAGCACCCCAGCCGCTCCGACAAACTGCGCAGCTTCACCGACAATATTTAAGCGGCGCCAGAGTGAATTCGCAGATTAGGGGTTTTTACCTATCGCCTTATACATTGCAACAAATATAATGAAGTTCTGGCTGATTTTTCTGCCAGAACAAGAGAAGTTTCGGGGCCTTCATTGGCCCCGTTTTTTTCCAGCTCCGTCTCCTCATGCGAACATAAAAAACATCGTATGCTTTGGCTGGGACAAACAAAAAATAACTCATTTCATGGCATCCCCTCGTCAAACCAGGCTCCCTAATCCGACCAGAACCGCTGCAACTGCCAAGGATGGAGCCGATCCCGCAGTGCGGGTCTTGCGCAGCTTTCGGCAGGTCTTCAATGCGGTCAAGTCGCACTTCCAGCAGGTCGAGAAAAAGGCCGGCCTGGGCGGGGCCCAGTTGTGGGCGCTGAGCGTCATCCAGGCCCAACCTGGCATTGGCGTCAACGGACTGGCCGCCACCATGGATATTCACCAGACCACCGCCAGCAACCTGGTCAAGTCTTTGGTCAACCTGGAAATGGTGAAGATCGAAAAAAAAGGGGCAGACCGGCGCACAGTGCAACTCTATGTGCAAGCGGATGGGGTACGCGTGCTGGAAAAGGCCCCCGGCCCTTTTGCCGGGGTACTGCCCAATGCCCTGGCCCAGTTGGATGAGACCACCCTGCTGCGCATCGAGCAGGACCTGGAGACCATCCTCAAATTGCTCGATGCGGATGTCAAGGCCGCCCGTATCCCGCTGGCACAGATGTAAGAAGCCCCTACCCCGACATGCTTTCAAAAGCCCGCTCAGGCATATTGCTCAATGTTCAACTGGTCTGATTGGCTGGGTTCCTCCAGCCCCAGCATGCCTGTGGTGCAGTGGTCGCTTCTGCTGGCTCTGGCGGCAGCAGTCGGCCACATATTGCAGCGCAATATTGGCCTGCCCAAAGTGTTGGGTTATTCAATCATAGGGGCCCTGGCAGGATTTCTGGGTTTCACCAATGCGCCCTGGCCTCTGGACGGTGTTGGGCTGTTCCTGGTCGAACTGGGTTTGTCGATTGTGCTGTTTGAGGCCGGGGGACGGCTCACCCTGCGCTGGTTCCGGCACAACCCGATGCTGCTGGCACAGAGCCTGGCCGAGTCCCTCGCCACTTTCCTGGCCATCCTCTGGGTCCTGCAGTGGCTCGATGTCGCGCCAGCATTGCGTGCACCGCTGGCCTTGCTGGCAGTGGCCAGTTCGCCAGCCGTCCTGATGCGGGTTGCCAGCGATATCCGCGCCAGCGGCCCGGTGACCGACCGGGCCATTACCCTGGCTGGCCTCAACACTCTCTATGTTCTGGCGCTGGGAGGTGGCATGGCACGCTTTCTAGGTCGGCCTGAAGCCTCAATCATCGAGGCAGCCTTGCCGGTCATCATCCTGCTCTCGCTGTCGATCCTGTTTGGTGCGGCGCTGGCTTTGGCCCTGCACACCGCCTTGCGCTACATGAGCCCGTCCAGCGAGAACACTTCGGTGCTGCTGCTGGCCCTGGTTGCCGCTGCCACCACCTGGTGCGCCATCTTTGGCGGCTCGGCCCCGCTGGCAGCCTTGTTGGCTGGCAGCCTGCTCAAGTCCATGCACCCACGCCCCTGGTCCTGGTCGCGTCAGTTTGGTACAGCTTCCTCAATCCTCACCATACTCATGTTCGTGCTGGTCTCGATGGCAGCCGCACAGGCCGACTGGCAACTGCTTTCCTGGAACCTGATTGCTGTGCTGGTGCTGACCCGCGCCCTGGCCAAGGGTCTGGGCATTGGGCTGGCCAATCTGGGAAGCGGCGCCAGCCTCAAGCAGTCCCTGTGGACGGCCTCGGCCATGTGGCCCATGTCCGCAGTGGCCCTCTTGCTGCTGTCGCAATTTGTTCAATACCTGCCGCAGCTCGCAACGCAGCTCGCTGCTATTGCCCTGCCGCTGATTCTTTGTATGGAAATGCTGGGCGCCCTGATGAGCACGGTTGCCCTGCAACGCGCTGGCGAAGCCCATCTCCCTGTCGGCCTGCCAGTGCGTGCCAGCTCCGAGGATGCATCGCATGGCACTTGAAGCCTTTCGCCACTCGGAAGCACTCACGCTGGGTGTTGAGCTTGAAATGCAGCTGTTCAACACCCATGACTACGACCTGGCGCCCTATGCCCATGACATGCTGCGCCTGATGGCACGGCGCAGACTGCCAGGCAGCGTGGTGCCCGAAATGACCTCGAGCATGATCGAGATCTCGACTGATGTCTGCCAGTCGCCGGCGCAAGTTCGTGAACAGCTCCTGCAAATTCGCGACGCCCTGGTGCAATGCGCCGACAAGCTCAATATCGCCGTGGTCGGCGGAGGCACCCATCCTTTCCAGCAATGGCATGAGCAGCGCATCTACGACAAGCCGCGCTTTCGTCAGTTGCATGACCTGTAGGGCTACCTGTCCAAACAGTTCACCATTTTTGGCCAGCATGTCCATATTGGCTGCCCTGATGCAGACAGCGCCCTGCTGATGCTGCATCGCATGTCGCGCTACATCCCGCATTTCATCGCGCTGTCGGCCTCATCGCCTTATGTGCAGGGCCAAGACACCCTTTTTGACTCCTCGCGGCTCAACTCCGTGTTTGCTTTCCCGCTGTCCGGCCGCGCCCCCTTCACCCTGCATTGGGATGATTTCTGCGCCTATTTCGACAAGATGACCCACACCGGCGTGGTCGCCAGCATGAAGGATTTTTACTGGGATATCCGCCCCAAGCCGGAATACGGCACGATCGAGATCAGGGTCTTTGACACGCCGCTGACAGTGCATCGTGCTGCCGCGCTGGCTGGTTTTGTGCAGGCCCTGGGCTCCTGGTTTTTGCAGGAGCATCCCTTCATGCCAACCGAGGATGACTATCTGGTCTACACCTACAACCGCTTCCAGGCCTGCCGCTTTGGCCTTGATGCGGTTTATGTGGAGCCGACTTCTGGCCGGCACCTGCCCCTGCGTGAGCACCTGCTAACCACCCTGGACCAGCTCGCGCATCATGCCAAGGCACTGGGTGCCGCAGAGTCATTGCGCCTGCTCCGAAGCAGCGCCGAGATGGAACAAAACGATGCCCGCTGGCTAAGAGAGCGGTTCCAGCGCGATCAACAGTTGGCCGAAACGACTCGCCAGGCCGGCCAGAAATTTCGGGCCTGAATCTGCCCCGCCTTCAGCGCGAATCCAGCACCTGGGGATTGAGCGGGGTGAGCGCCTTGCCCTTGCTGAAAAATTCAATCAGGTTGTCGGCAGCCAAGCGGGTCATGGCCAGGCGGGTGGGCACGCTGGCACTGGCAATATGCGGCGTCAGCACCACATTGGGCACAGTGAGCAGGTCGGGGTGAACCTTGGGTTCCCCCTCGAACACATCCAGGCCGGCAGCGGCAATACGCCGCTCGCGCAGCGCCCGGGCCAGGGCTGCGTCATCAACAATGCCACCACGCGCAATATTGACCAGAGTGGCAGTCGGCTTCATCAGGGCAAGCTCGGCCTCTCCAATGGCGTGGTGGCTGCTGGGCGAGTAGGGCAGCACCAGCACCATGTGGTCAGCGGTCCTGAGGAGTTCTTCCTTGCTGACATAGTGGGCCTTGCATTCGGCCTCGGTCGCTGCATCCAGCCGCGAGCGGTTGTGGTAGATCACCTTCATGCCAAAACCGTGGGCGCCGCGTCGGGCTATGCCCTGGCCGATCCGCCCCATACCCAGGATGCCCAGGGTTGCGCCATGGACATCCGAGCCGGCAAACATGTCATAGCTCCACTTGGTCCATTTGCCCGCGCGCAAGTAATGCTCGCTCTCGGTCATGCGCCGTGCGGTGGCCATCATCAGGGCAAAACCGAAGTCGGCGGTAGTCTCGGTCAGCACATCGGGGGTGTTGGTGGCGAGTACGCCCCTGGCCGTCATGGCGTCGAGGTCAAAGTTGTTGAAACCCACCGCCATATTGGCGCAAATCTTCAGCCGTGGGCAAGCAGCCAGCACCTCGGCGTCGATGCGATCGCTGCCGGTGGTGAAGGCACCGTCCTTGTCACGCAAGTGCTGGGCAAGCTGCTCCTTGCTCAGCACCAAATCGGCCTGATTGGACTCGACTTCGAAATATTGCTCCAGATACTCAATAACTTGAGGAAAAATTGCGCGCGCCACGAAAATTTTTGCTTTGGCCATGGAGTCCTCGGATGATGGCGGATCAACAGTGATGAAAGAGGGCTAATGTATCGCATTGCCTGGGCTCCGCCTGGGCAGGATTAGCAGCGCGCCGTTGTGGGCAGGGCGGGCGCCATATGGTTTCCCCCCATGTGCCAATGGCAGGTGCTTGGCTAGAATCGTTGCGTCTGCAACGCTTGCCTGAGTTTCTTGTGTTTCATTCAGTCAGCCTGTTTGTCTCTCTTTATTTGTTCTGGCTATTGCTGTCGGGATACTTCAATGCCTTCCTGATGTCAGCCGGTGCCGGTTGCGCGCTGGCCGTCGTGTGTTTTGCCCACCGCATGGATGTGATCGACTCCGAGGGGCACCCGGTCCATTTCGGCCCCAGGGCCCTGCTCTATTGGCCCTGGCTGATCAAGGAAATCATCAAGTCCGGATGGGCAGTCAGCCGCATTATTCTCAGCGCGCGTCTGCCCGTCAGTCCAACCATGGTCAGCTTCAAACCCAGCCAGACAACGAAGGTTGGACTGGTGATTCATGCCAATTCGATCACTCTCACCCCTGGCACCATTACCGTGACAGCGGGATTGGATGAATTTCTGGTACACGGCATCACCCGGGACGCTGCCCTGGGTGTGATCGACAGCGAGATGGACCGCCGTGTGACCGCCCTTGAGGGTCGGCCATAATGTTCGCCGCCGCCGCCCTGGCCCTGCTGATGACCCTGGCCCTAGCCCTGGCGCGTGCCGCGCTCGGGCCTACCGTCTTTGACCGACTGCAAGCTGCCAATACGATCGGCACCGTGGCCATGCTCTTGTTGGCTGTGCTGGGCTTCTTGGGTGGCAGGCCAGAATTTCTCGACCTGGCCATTGTCTACGGCCTGCTCAATGTGATCGGCACCTTTGCCGTGCTCAAATACTTCCGTAGCGGCGACCTCGGTGCAGCCGCCGATGACAAGGCGGACGTCTCATGAACTCCCTGATTGATGGGCTGAGCTGGCTTAGTCTGGTTGCCGGTGGCTTTTTCTGCATCGTTGGTGCCGTTGGACTGCTGCGCATGCCTGATTTTTTCACCCGCATGCACGCTGCCAGTGTGATCGAAACCCTGGGCGCCGGCCTGATCCTGCTGGGTCTGATGCTACAAGCAGGCTGGACCCTGGTCACTGTGAAACTGTTCATGCTTGGCCTGCTGATCTTCTTTGTCAGCCCCACCGCGACCCATGCCCTGGCCCGCGCCGGCCTGGAGCGTGGCCTCAAACCCCTGCTTGCCCCCCCGGAGAACCCACCATCGAAACCCTGATCATCAACTTTCTGCTGGTCCTGATGGCCGTCACAGTCTGCGTGATCGCCAACACGCGCAATTTGTTTGCTGTCATTGTCCTTGGCGGAATCTACAGTTTCCTGACCGCCACCGTGTTGGTTGCCATGGATGCGGTGGATGTGGCCATGACGGAAGCTTCGGTCGGTGCCGGCATTTCTACCGTGCTTCTGCTCGGCGCGCTGCATTTATGCCGGGCCGACGAGGCGCGACCAATGCACAAGGCCTGGTTGCCGATGCTGGTCTCAGTGGCCGTGGGTGGATTGCTGATTTTTGGCACCCTGGGCCTGCCTGCATTCTCCGACCCTAAGGCACCCATCCACACCCATGTGGTGCCGCGCTATCTGGAGGAAATTCAGGAGGAAGTGGATGTACCCAATGTGGTGACCGCCGTCCTGGCCAGCTACCGGGGCTACGACACATTGGGTGAGACAACTGTGGTGTTCACTGCAGGCGCCGGTGTCATTGTGTTGCTGCGCCGGCGTGCCAAAGGCCGTAAATCATGAAAAACGACCTCATCTTGCGCGTCATCGCCAAGCTCCTGATCCCTTTCATTGTGCTGTTTGCGCTCTATGTCCAGTTTCATGGTGACTTCGGGCCGGGTGGCGGATTTCAGGCAGGGGTGATACTGGCCGCCACCGTGATTTTTTATGCCCTGGTCTACGGCCTGGATCTCGCCCGCAAGATCGTGCCCGAACCGCTGGTGGAATCGATGATGGCGCTGGGCGTCCTGATCTATGCTGGCGTAGGCGTAGCAGGCCTGTTGTTGGATGGAAACTACCTCGACTATTTTGTACTTGACCCCAATTCGGTGTTGGGACAGCACCGGGGCATCTTCTGGGTCGAGGTGGGCGTGGCCACCACAGTTTCCGGCGTCATGCTCAAGATCTTCTATGTTTTCGCTGCCCGTGCCAGGGCAGATGACTGAGCACCACCAAGACAGTATGAACTTTGCCGGCCATTTCAGCTACTTCGTCACGATCTTTCTCATGATCGCGGGCCTGTTCATCGTCATTGCGCGCGGCAATCTGATCAAGAAGCTGGTTGGCTTGGGCATCTTCCAGACCTCTGTCTACCTGCTCTACATCGCACCGGCCAAGTTGGTGGGCGGCACCGCCCCGATATTGAGCCCGGACTTTTCCACCTACTCCAATCCCCTGCCGCATGTGCTGATTCTGACTGCCATCGTGGTGGGCGTGGCTACGCTGGCCCTGGGACTGGCACTGGTGGTGCGCATACGCGAGGCCTACGACACGATCGAGGAAGACGAGATTCTGGCCGAAGACAAGCAGTCCGAGGATAAAGGGCCGCAGCCATGAGCCTGTCAGCCCATTTGCCAGCGCTGCAGGTCGTGCTGCCTCTGCTGGCAGCGCCCCTGACCGTGCTGCTGCGCCGCGGCAGCCTGCCCTATCTCCTGGCACTGGCTGCCAGCTGGTTGGCGCTGGCCATATCGCTGCTGCTCTGGGTGCAGGTGGATCAGGGCGGCACGATCTCCTACGCCATCGGCAATTGGCCCCCGCCATGGGGCATCGAGTACCGTGTCGACCGCCTCAACGCCTTTGTGCTGGTGCTGGTCTCGGGCATGGCGGCCCTGGCCTTGCCCTACAGCCGAGCCAGCATTGAAAACGAAATCCCGCGCCAGCAGCATTACCTCTTCTACACCATGTTTGTGCTGTGCCTGACCGGGCTGCTGGGCATCAGCATCACGGGTGACGCCTTCAACATTTTTGTCTTTCTTGAGATTTCATCCTTGTCCACTTATGTGCTGATCGCCCTGGGACGGCATCGGCGCGCCCTCCTTGCAGCCTACCAGTACCTGATCCTGGGCACCATCGGCGCCACTTTCATTGTGATCGGCATCGGCCTGATCTATCTCATGACCGGCACCCTCAATCTGGTCGATATGGGCGAGCGCCTGGCCAATGTGCAAGGCACCCGCCCGGTGCTTGCCGCGCTGGCCTTCCTGACCGTGGGCATCTCGCTCAAGCTAGCCCTGTTTCCCTTGCACCAGTGGCTGCCCAATGCCTACACCCATGCTCCATCGGTGGTTGCCTCATTTCTGGCAGCCACTGCCACCAAGGTGGCGGTGTATGTGCTGCTGCGTTTTTATTTCAGCGTGTTTGGCGCTGCACAAATCTTTGCCACGCTGCCGATGCAAGAGATGATGTTGCTGCTGGCCCTGGCGGGCATGTTCGCTGCGTCGACCATCGCCATTTTCCAGTCTGACCTGAAACGCCTGTTTGCCTACTCAAGTGTGGCGCAGATCGGCTACATCATTCTGGGCCTGTCCTTTGGCTCGGTCACCGGGCTAACCGCCACCATTGTTCACCTCTTCAATCACGGCGTCACCAAGGGAGCGATCTTTCTCTTGCTAGGCATGGTAGCGCTGACCATGGGAGGCACCAGCCTGGCCAGGGTTCACGGCCTGGGCAAGCGCATGCCGCTGGTCAGCTTTGGCATTGTGATCTGCGGCCTGTCGCTGATCGGGGTGCCTGGCACCACAGGCTTCATCAGCAAGTGGTACCTCCTACTGGCAGCCCTGCAGGCCGGGCAGTGGTGGTTGGTAGCCCTGATTGTGCTCTCCTCGCTGTTGGCGGTGGTCTATGTCTGGCGCTTTGTCGAAGCGGCCTACTTCCACGAACCCCGCAAGGATCTTGCTGCGCCCACC
>CAXRBE010000033.1:0-27007 GCA_964228805.1 Burkholderiaceae bacterium | reverse complement strand
GAGGCCGAACTGCGCAATGCCCAGCAGCATCTGGAGCGCACCCGCGAGCTGCAAGCCAGGGGTTTTGTCAGCAAGGCCGCCCTGGACATGGCCGAAAACCAGCACAAGGGGGCGCAGGCAGGCCGTGAACAGGCCAGCGCGGCTGCCCAGCAGGCCTCCCTGGCTCAGGGTTTCACCCGAGTCAGCGCGCCCTATGAGGGCTGGGTGCTGCAAACCCATGTCAATATGGGCGATCTGGCCATGCCGGGCACACCACTGGTGACTGTCTATGCGCCGCAGCCTCTGCGCGCGGTGGTGCAGGTGCCCGCTTCACGGGCCCAGTCCATTCCCCAGTCGGCGCAGCTTGAAGTGATGGTCGGGGGTGAATGGGTGACACCCAGCAGCCGCAGCATCGTGCCCTCGGCCGATCCGGTGTCACAGACTGTGGAGTGGCGCCTGGACCTGGCGCCCAAAGTCAGCCAGTCCCTGCTACCAGGCGCACAGGTGCGGGTGCGCATGAGCGCAGGGCAGACGCAGCGCATGGTGGTGCCGGCCGCTGCAGTGCTACGACGCGGCGAGTTGACCGCGGTCTATGTGGCCACAGCCAAGGGCTTTACCCTAAGGGCGGTGCGGCTGGGAGCTGATCACGGTGGCCAGGGCATTGAGGTCGTGGCTGGAGTCAGCGCCGGCGAAAGGGTCGCGCTCGATCCAGTGAAAGCCGGTCTGCGCGGGGCGCAAGCGGCTGCCTCCAACCAGTGAGGCACCCATGAGCACCACAGAGATGAACAGGGAAAGGATGGGTGTATCTGGCCGTATTGCAGCGGCATTCCAGACCAACGCCATCACGCCCTTGTTGGCGCTGGTGGCCTTGTTGCTGGGTCTGTTTGCCGTGATGGTGACGCCGCGCGAGGAAGAGCCGCAGATCAATGTGACCATGGCCAATGTGCTGATTCCGTTCCCCGGGGCGAGCAGCGCGGATGTGCAGAACATGGTGGCGCGACCTGCGGAAGGGGCACTGAGCCAGATTGCTGGGATCGAGCACACCTATTCGGTGGCGCGACCGGGTTTGGCGGTGCTGACTGTTCAATTCAAGGTGGGCGTGCCCCGCACCGAAGCACTGGTGCGGGTCTACGATGTGCTCAATGCCAACCAGGACTGGCTGCCACGTGATCTGGGCACTCTGACGCCTATTGTTCGGCCCAAGGGTATTGATGATGTGCCGGTGCTGGCCGTCACCCTCTGGAGCAAGGATGCGGCACCGGCGCACGAACTCGAGCGTGTGGCCAATGCGGTGGAAACCGAGCTCAAACGGGTGCCGGGCACCCGAGAAATCCAATCCATTGGTGGTCCGGGTCAGGCAGTGCATGTCTGGCTGCAGCCAAGCCGCCTGCGTGAGCGCGGCATTGATGTGCTCAGCCTCAAGCGCACCCTGGGCGCTGCCAATTTCGGCATGCCGGCCGGCAGCGTGCTTGACCCCAGCCAGCAAGCACCACAGTCACTGGCGGTGGAGTCTGGCGAGTTTCTGCGCACAGCACAGGATGTGGGCGATATCGTGGTCGGTGTGCACAACGACGCCCCGGTCTACCTGCGTGAAGTGGCGCGCATTGAAGCGGGTGCCAAGCAGGCGCAACGCTATGTCTGGTTCACCCCGGGGGCAGCCATGGCAAAAGCGGAGGGAGGGGGCACGACCGAGGCTGGGGCAGGCCAGGTCTATCCGGCCGTGACCCTGACCGTCACCAAGAAACCGGGCGAGAACGCAGTCGATGTGGCGCGTGCTGCATTTGAGCGGGTGGAGTCTCTGCGCAACACGGTCATTCCAGCCAATATTGAATCGACCGTCACGCGCAACTATGGCCAGACCGCCGCCGAAAAGGCCAACAAGCTGATCCAGAAGCTGGCCTTTGCCACCGGCTCGGTAATTTTGCTGGTGGGGCTGGCCCTGGGTCGGCGCGAGGCGGTGATCGTCGGCGCAGCAGTGATTCTGACGCTGATGGCCACGCTGTTTGCCTCCTGGGCCTGGGGCTTCACCCTCACCCGGGTGTCGCTCTTTGCACTGATTTTCTCGATCGGGATATTGGTCGACGACGCCATCGTGGTGGTGGAAAACATCCACCGCCATCAGCAACTCAGCCCCCACGCCACACTGCGCGAGATTATTCCGCTGGCGGTGGACGAAGTGGGCGGCCCGACCATCCTGGCCACCCTGACCGTGATTGCCGCCCTGTTGCCGATGGCGTTTGTGACCGGGCTGATGGGGCCCTACATGAGCCCGATTCCGATCAATTCCAGCCTTGGCATGGCAATCTCGCTGGCAATTGCCTTTACCGTCACGCCCTGGCTCGCGCTCAAATTGATGAAGTCGCATGGGCCCGATCATGGTGGGCATGGGCAGCAGGCCGGTGGCCTCGGCGGCAAATTGCAGAACCTGTTTGCGCGCATCCTGACCCCCTTGCTGGGCAGCGCCCGCCAGCGCTGGTTGCTGCTGGCAGGCATTCTGGGCGCCTTGCTGGTGTCGGTGGCATTGACCCTGGTGCCCTCGTCCATGGTCGGGGTGGTGCTGAAGATGCTGCCCTTTGACAACAAAAGCGAATTCCAGGTGCTGGTGGAAATGCCGGCGGGCACGCCACTGGAGGAAACTGCGGCCACACTGCACGAGCTGGGCGCATACCTGGCGCAGCAGCCCGAGGTGCAGGACCTGCAGGGCTATGCAGGCACCGCTTCGCCAATCACCTTCAACGGCCTAGTGCGCCAGTATTACTTGCGCTCGATGGAAGAGCAAGGCGATCTGCAGGTGAACCTGGTCGACAAGCAGCACCGCAGCGACAAGAGCCATGCCATCGCCCAGCGTTTGCGCCCCGAGCTGGAAAAGATTGGCGAGAAGCACGGCGCTCGTGTCAAAGTGGTCGAAGTGCCGCCCGGGCCACCAGTGATGAGCCCGCTGGTGGCTGAGGTCTACGGGCCCGATGAGGCCGGGCGCCAGCAACTGGCGGCCCGCATTGCCAAGGCGTTTGACCAGATTGAAGACATTGTCGGCATTGACTCCTCACTCAAGGAAGATGCACCAAGGGTGTTTCTGCGGGTGCGGCGCCAGCTGGCCGAATCGCTGGGCATCCCGGTGAGTGCGGTGGCCCAGACCGTGGCCGCGGCCCTGTCGGGCTTGGATGCGGCCTATTTGCATGATGGCCAATCCAAGTACCCGGTGCCGGTGAGGCTGCAACTGCCGCGCGAATCCCAGGTTGGACTGGACCAGGTGCTGGCGCTGCCCATGCGCTCGGCCAACGGCAGGCTGGTGCCATTGTCCGAGTTGGTGAGACTGGAGCGCGGCGTGATTGACAAGCCCCTGTTCACCAAGGATCTGGCCAATGTCAGCTATGTGTTTGGCGACATGGCCGGCCAGCTCGACTCGCCCCTCTATGGCCTGTTCGCCATTCGGCCAAAGCTAGAGGAAATCAGTCGTGCCGGCAGCGGCGCACTGGGCGAATACTGGATCAAGCAGCCCGCCGATACCTGGCGCCAGTACGCCATCAAATGGGATGGTGAGTGGCAAATTACTTACGAGACCTTTCGCGACATGGGCGCGGCCTACGCGGTGGGCCTGGTGCTGATCTACCTGTTGGTGGTGGGGCAATTCAGGTCCTACAAGACACCGCTGGTCATCATGGCGCCGATCCCGCTGACCATCATCGGTGTGATGCCGGGCCATGCCCTGCTCGGCGCGCAGTTCACCGCCACCTCCATGATCGGCATGATTGCATTGGCCGGCATCATTGTGCGCAACTCCATCCTGCTGGTGGATTTCATCGAGCTGCAGGTGAGCCAGGGCATGAAGTTCAAGGACGCCGTGGTGCAGTCTGCCGCTGTGCGCGCCCAGCCAATTGCGCTGACCGGCCTGGCAGCCATGATCGGTGCCTTTTTCATCCTGGACGATCCGATCTTCAATGGCCTGGCCATTTCGCTGATTTTTGGCATCCTGGTGTCCACGCTGCTGACGCTGGTGGTGATCCCGGTTTTGTATTATTCGCTATACCACGGCGGGTATAAAAATGCCGGCGACACGCCGCCGGTTTCCACTTCCGTAACCTGAACTCAAGGAGTATTGAAATGACCGTCGAACGTTACATCCGCATCATGGCCGGCTTCTTTGTCTTGCTCTCGCTGGCACTCGGTGTCAAAGTCAGCCCGATCTTTGTGAGCCCGTGGTTTCTGGCCTTTACGGCTTTTGTGGGCCTGAATCTGTTTCAGTCGGGCTTCACCAATTTCTGCCCGCCTGGGATCCTGTTGAAGAAACTGGGTGTGCCCGAGAGTGGCGCCTCTTGTGGTCGCTGAAGTGACAGGCGTGAGCGATGAGCTGATGGCGGTGCGACTGCAGCAGCAACGTGACTTCCATTCAGGGTTGATGAGTATTTCTGCACTGTGGCCCAAAGCATCGGGCAGGGAATTCCTCTGGGGGCGGTGTGGAAACATGCCGCCAGCCAACAATTGAAATAAGGAGTGATCATGCCGCCAGCCCTTCCTGTCACCCAAGACCAGGTCAAGCAATCGGATACAAGCTGCGAGCCGACTGCGCTGACCGATTCTGATTCGCGCACCGATGTGCTCAATCGGCTACGCCGTGCCGAGGGCCAGCTGCGCGGCATCCAGCGCATGATCGAGCAGGGCGAGAGCTGCCTCAAGATAGGGCAGCAGTTTTCCGCAGTGCGCAAGGCCCTGGACAGCACCTACTTGCGCATGACCGTGTGTTTCCTGGCACAGGAACTGGAGCATCACCTCACGCCGGATGAGGCGCAGAGGGAAGGCCTGGCCACCATGATGAAGGATGTGGAGACTCTGCTCGCCCGCATGGGCTGATGCCTGCCTGCTAATACGCTCTGGCGCAGTCGATCACGCCGCCGCCCAGGCAGACATCACCAGCATAGAGCACCGCACTTTGTCCGGGCGTCACCGCCCATTGCGCTTGCGCAAATGTCAGCGTGAAGCCATGGTCGCCAGGCTCGGACAAGTTGCAGGCCGAGTCAGATTGCCGATAACGTGTTTTGGCGCCATAGAGCCCTGGCTGGGGTGCAGAGCCAGCCACCCAGCTCGCGTCCTGCGCCTGTAGTCTGTGCGAGAGCAGCATCGGGTGGTCATGGCCCTGCACCACCCATAAGGTATTGCTTGCCATGTCCTTGCGTGCCACAAACCAGGGCGCATGCTCACCGCCACCTTTGGGCGCGCCCTTGGGTTTGACCCCGCCGATACCCAGGCCCTGGCGCTGCCCCAGGGTGTAAAAGCTCAGGCCCACATGCTGGCCCAGAATGCGGCCGTAATGCCTGCTGCCAGCTTCGGGCGTGCCATCCCTGATCGGTCCGGGCTCTTTCTGGATGTAGCGGTTGAGGAATTCACGGAAGGGCCGCTCGCCAATGAAACAGATGCCAGTGGAGTCTTTTTTTCTGGCATTGGGCAGGCCAATGGTCTGGGCAATCTGGCGCACCTCGGTTTTGCGCAGCTCGCCGACCGGAAACAAGGTCTTGCCGAGTTGCGTCTGGTTGAGCCGGTGCAGGAAGTAGCTCTGGTCCTTGGTCGCATCCAGGCCCTTGAGCAGCTCATGCAGGCCAGTTTGCGGGTTGTGGCGGACCCGTGCGTAATGCCCGGTGGCAATTTTTTCCGCCCCCAGCCGAAGCGCGTGATCGAGAAAAGCCTTGAACTTGATCTCGGCATTGCAAAGTACATCGGGGTTGGGCGTGCGGCCGGCCTGGTATTCGCGCAGGAACTCGGCGAATACACGGTCCTTGTATTCAGCCGCAAAATTGACATGTTCAATCTCGATGCCCAGGACATCAGCCACCGCGGCGGCATCGACAAAATCGACATTGGCGGAGCAATACTCACTGTTGTCGTCGTCTTCCCAGTTTTTCATGAAGATGCCGACCACCTCGTAGCCTTGCTGCTTGAGCAGATAGGCGCTGACCGCAGAATCGACCCCCCCACTCAATCCGACCACCACGCGTTGCTTGCCCATAGATATGCGATTATCGTCGCCATGGAACTGAGGCAACTGCGCTACTTCGTGCGTGTGGTCGAGCTCGGCAGCATGAGCCGTGCTGCGCTCGACCTGAACCTGGTGCAATCCGCCCTGAGCCAGCAGATCAGCCGCCTGGAAGGGGAACTGGCCACACGCCTGTTGCAACGCAGCCCGCAGGGGGTGGTTCCCACGCCAGCCGGATTGGCCTTCTTCCGCGAGGCCCAGCTGACCCTGCGTCATGCCGAGCAGGCGGCGCGCGCCGCGCAGCAGGCGCGGCTCAGTGGCACGGTCAGTGTGGGTCTGGCACCGACCACTGCAGCAGTGCTGGCGCTGCCGCTGATGCGCGCCATGCGCCAGCGCTACCCGGATGTCCGGCTGCATATGGTGGAGAGCCTGTCCGGGCACCTGGCCACCATGCTCAACGCCCGGCAGCTGGACCTGGCGGTGCTGTTTGAATCTGGAGCAGGCGCAAGCCAGGAGCTGCGTGCAGCGCGGCGCTGGAGTGTGCTGCCCCTGCTGGAGGAGGACCTGTATTACATCAGCGCAGCCCATCCCAGCCCACTTCGACGCAAGAACGGCATCCGACTGGCCACCCTTGAAAACCAGGGGCTGATCCTGCCCACCGGGCCGCACGGTTTGCGCAGCACCCTGGATGCGGCATTTGCGCGGGCCAAGCTTGTGCCAAAGGTCGTGCTCGAAATTGATTCGCTGGCCATGCTGATGGAGGCGGTGGATGCCGGCCTGGGCGCCACTTTGCAGCCCTGGAGCGCGGTGGCGCGATTTCCGGACGCACAGTCGCGCTTCCAGATGGCGCGCATCAGCGATGCGGGCGTGCGGCGCCGCAATCTGCTGTGTGGCCTGTCGGAGGAAGAATTGTCACCAGCGGCGCTGGCGGCGCGGGTGGTGCTGGTTGACTGTGTGCGTCAGCTGGTGAATCAGGGCACCTGGATCGGGGCAAGCTTGGTAGCCTGACCGGTGGCCCTCCACCTTGGTAGGTGCCTGGTGGGTATCACGAAGACTGATTGCCCCATGCTGGAGCCACCCTGAAAAGCAAGGATCATATGGACTAAAGTCAGTCTGTATTTGACAGGAGTGAACCGATGGATTTGCAATTGCAGGACAAGACGGCCCTGGTCACCGGCGCCAGCGTAGGCATTGGCCGGGCCATTGCCAGGGTATTAGCCGCCGAGGGCGTGCGTCTGGCGATCACCGCCCGGCGTGGCGACAAACTCAATGAGCTCGCCAGTGAGATCGTAGCTTCGGGTGGCAAAGCCCCAATCCTGATCGAGCAGGACATGTACGCTGATGATGCGGCGCAGCGACTGGCGAAGGCTGCTATCACGGGCTTGGGCCGGGTCGATATTCTGATCAACAACGCCGGCGGCTCGCGCAGCTTCAAGGATCTGCATGTGAGCGAGGCGCAATGGCAGGAGGCCATCACCCTGAATTTTCATCGACCACGCCAGCTGGGTGATGCACTGATCGACCAGATGATCCAGGGCAAATGGGGGCGCATTATCTGCATTACTGGCAAAAGTGAGCCCGAGCACATCAACGGCGCGTTCTGCGCCAAAGCTGGCATCCACAGCTGGGCTAAGGGTCTGTCGCGTATGGTTGGTCAGCACGGTATCACGGTCAACTGCATTCCGCCCGGGCGCATCCTGTCCGAGCAGATCATGCGCAACTATTCACCCGAGTACCAGAAATGGCAGTCGGAAAATGAAATTCCCGTGGGTCGCTACGGCGAGCCAGAGGAATTGGCCAACCTGGTGGCCTTCCTGGCCTCTCCCCGCGCCAGCTATATCACCGGCGCGGTGATCCCGGTGGATGGTGGCCTGCGCAGATACCAGTTTTGAACACCACCCCTAGAGCAGGTTGACCCCCTCCCACTGCCGCCTGCTCACCAGGTCTTTGACGGTCTCGCGCAGCTCGCTGCGCACGGCCGCAGCTGCGGGCGACATGCGCTCGGCATCGACCGAATACAGATAGTTCGGCCTCTTCATCTGGGCATCGGAAAAGCGCAAGGTGCGCCAGTCCTTGCGAACAGCCCCATCCAGCAAGGCCGCCGACATGGGCTTGATGGTGGCACCCATGCCCTCGCGTACGCATGTCAGCAGTAGCGAAAGCGAGTCAATCTCTGCCACCACGCTGAGTGGCAGATTACGCTGCTCAAATTCGGTGGTAATGCGACGGCGCAGGCCGTGGATGCCGGTAGGCAGGATCAGGGGCAGCTTGGCCGCCTCGGCGCAGGTGATGCTGTTGCGGCGGGGCGCCACCAAGGGGCTGCTGCTGGGCAGCATCAGGAACAGCTCCTCCTCCACCAGCGGCTCGGCGGGCAGGTCCGGCACAGCATCACGGCTGAACAAAATGGCCAGGTCCAATTGACCCAGGCGCATCATTTGCGCCAGATGGCCGCTCATGCCCTCGACCACATTGAGCACGATACCGGGAAATTTCTCGCGGATGCGGCGCATGAAAGGAGGGCCAACCGCACAGACCGTGGTGGCCGCCAGCCCCAGGGAAACCATGCCATACGCTGTGCCGGGCTCCTGGCGCGCGATGGACAGGGCCTGATCATGCTGGCGCAGCATGAAGCGCGCATGGTGGTGCAGGGCCGCTCCGTTCTCGGTGGGCGTGACGCCCTTGGCGGTCCTGATCAATAAAGGCTTGCCAACCTCGGCCTCAAGTTTGGCGATGGCTTGGCTGAGCGCCGGCTGGGCAATGTAGAGCTGGCGTGAGGCCTTGGCCAGGCTGCCGCTTTCGACGATCTGTACAAAGTATTTGAGTTGACGCAGGTCCATTGGGGCTGAAGAGGAAACCGGCAAAGCATAGCACTGCTATAAGCTGCATCTATACCCCATCTCGGAAAACAGTATTTTTCATAAAGGGCCGGGGTTTCTATGATCGTTGCCGCATTGCCAGTCAAACTGAAACCCCGAGGAGACAAGAATGGAATCAAGCAAGAAGCAACTGAGCACGCAGCGCCGCCGCCTGCTCAAAACCGGCGCGTTGGTGGCAGGTGGCGCAGCCCTGGGATATCCGGCCCTGGTGGGTGCGCAGGCCGGCACCATAAAAATCGGCCACCTCACCCCGATGACCGGCTTTCTGGGCGCTTTGGGTGAGTACGCCGTCCAGGGCATCAAGATGGCCGCTGAGGAAATCAATGCCAGCGGCGGCCTGCTTGGGCGTAAGCTGGACTTGATCACCGAGGACTCGGTGAACCCGCAGACCGCTTCCAGCAAGGCCCAACGCATGATCGAGGGCGACAAGGTGCAGGTGCTGATGGGCGAGATCAACTCGGCATCGGCCCTTACGATTTCCCAGGTGGCAGCCCGCAACAAAACCTTGTTCATGAGCATTGGCGCACGCTCGGATGCCCTGCGTGGCAAGAATTGCAACCGCTACACCTTCCATGTGGATATTCCGGTCACGGTGATGGTCAACGCCGCGGGCGAGGCCCTGTTGCGCCAAGGCTATGTCAAGGGCAAGAAAATCTTTGCCCTGACATCTGACTATCTGTTCGGGCACGACTTGTCGCGCCAAGCCAAGCGCTTCTTCACTGCCAATGGCGGTACCGTGATCGGCGACGAACTGGTGCCCACCGATCTGGCCGACTTCAGCCCTCACCTGCTCAAGATCCGCCAGGCCCGCCCCGACCTGATCGCCACCAACCTGGCGGGCAACCAGGTCACCAACTTTGTCAAGCAATACGCGGAATTTGGACTGCAGTTTCCGGTGGCCGGCTTCAATCTCAACACCGCTGACGCCTGGGCGGCGGGCGAGGGCAACCTGGGTGGTATCTGGCCCACGGTCTGGCACCATGAGCTCAAGACCCCCGGCTCACGGGCCTTTGTCGACAAGTTCACCAAAAAATATGGCCGTATCCCTGAGAACCATGCCTGGATTGAGTATGTGTCCTTGATGATGCTGGCCCAGGCCATTCGGGAAACCAAGTCTGTGGACACCGACAAATTGATCGCTTACTTTGAGTCCGAAGCGCAGTTTGATGTGCTCAAGTCGCGCAAGGCCTACTTCCGCAGCTGGGACCATCAGCTCATGCAGGAGGCCTACCCCTTTACTGTCAAGCCCAAAGGACAGGCAAAACACAAGCAGGACTTCCTTCTCTTTGGCGAGGCGGTACCGGGTGCCAACGAGCCCTTGGAGAAACTCGCCCCGCCCAGGTCCGAGAACCAGTGCACGATGTAGTAAGGAAATGGGCCTGAGCCGGCGCCTGTTGCTGGTGCCGGCTCTTTTTCTGCCGGGCAAGGTGCATGGAAATTGTTTATTTGCTTGAGCAGGTAGTCAACGGCCTGGTGCTGGGCGGCTACTACCTGCTGCTGGCCCTTGGCCTGTCACTGATCTTCAGCGTGGGGGGCATCGTCAACCTCTCGCACGGCGCGTTCTATGCGATTGGCGCCTATCTGTCGCTGGAAGTCATCAAGCACGCGGGTTTTGGTGGCAGCATTCTGATCACCCCACTCCTGGTTGGCATGCTGGGCATTGCCTTCGAACGCTTTCTGCTGCGGCGTTTTTACACTGCCGACCCCATTCTCAGTCTGCTGGTCACTTTTGGATTGGCCATGGTGGCTGAGCAGGCTTTGCGCATGGTCTGGGGCTCTGCCCCCCTGCCCTCCAATATGCCGCCTGAATTCAAGGGCAATGTCATGCTGGGGGAATTCATGTTCTCCAAGTACCGTCTTTTCATCCTGGGTTTGGTGTGTGTGGTGATGGTCGGGATCTGGCTCTTGTTGCACAAGACCTCGTTCGGGCGGGTGGTGCGTGCTGGCGTGCAAAAACCGGACATGGTGGCCGTGCTTGGTATCCGTCTGCAGCCCTATATGACAGCCATCGTGGTGCTGGGCGTGGCCACAGCCGCATTGGGTGGCGTGCTGTTCGGGCCAATCGCCATCGTGCATCCGGCCATGGGAACCGAGATCATGACGGTGGCTTTTGTGGTGGTAGTGATCGGGGGCCTGGGCAGCTTCTGGGGGGTTGTGCTGGCGGCCCTGCTGGTGGGCGTGGTGCGCGGCATCACCACCCACTTCCTGCCTGCGGCAAGCGAGGCCTCCATGTACATCTTGATGTTTTTGGTGTTGATGCTGAGGCCGCGGGGCCTGCTGGGTGAGCGCATCGAACGTTTTGAATGAAAACAGCCCAGGCATGAAATTTCTTGCTCACCCAAACTACCGCCCGCTCTGGGTGGGTGCCGTCAGCCTGGTGGTTTTGCCGATCGCTTTTCTTTCCATCGGCCTGACACTTGATGCGGCCACGGTGGTGGTGGTTCTGGCCTTGGCTGCCATGAGCCTGAACTTGCTGGTGGGTTATACCGGCCTGGTTTCGTTTGGCCAAAGCGCATGGTTTGGCATTGGCGGCTATGCCGCAGCCCTGGCCCAGTTGCACTGGTTCAAGGGGCAAATCCTGCTGCCTTTTGCATTTTCCCTGCTGTTTACCGCGGCGCTTGCCCTGCTGGTGGGGTTCCTGATCCTGCGCCGGCGTGGAGTCTATTTTTCGCTGCTCACCCTGGCCCTGGCTGCGCTGACCTTTGCGATTTCATTCCGCTGGACCAGCCTGACCGGTGGCGAGGGCGGCCTGGGCGGCATTGAGCGTGGCGGGCCGGCCTGGCTCAACCTGGACGGGCACCTGAATTACTACCTTGTGGTGTCGCTGATCGCTTTGGCTCTGCTGTATCTGATGCTGCGCATTGTGCGCTCACCTTTTGGCCATGTGCTGGTGGCTATTCGGGAAAACCAGCAGCGCGCCACCTTTCAGGGCTACAACGTCGACAGGTATAAGCTGATCGCCTTTGTCATCTCGGCCACCATCACCGGTTTGTCGGGCGCCCTGATGGTCTTTTTGCACCGATTGGCTGCTGCTGAGTCGACCACGGTGGCATTTTCAGGCGAGCTGCTGGCCATGGTGGTCATCGGTGGGATGCACAGCTTTCTGGGCCCGGCGCTTGGCGCCTTGTTCTTTTTGCTGTTTCGCGAGCTGTTTTCGATTTGGACCAGCAACTGGCTGCTCTACTTTGGCCTGATTTTTGTCGGCTTCATTATTTTTTCTCCCTCGGGCCTGACCGGGATCTGGGCCCAAATCAGGAGGCGTCTGCGCCCGCCTGCAGTGGAAGACGCGGCGATGAGCAGGCGCAAGATCTTTGCCGGCCTTGGCTTGCCGGGCTTTCTTCAGCCACCGGCAAGTCATGGCGCGGTGCTGGAAGCCATCAGCATCAGCAAGAGCTTTGGTGGCATTCAGGCGGTCAAGGACAACAGCCTGGCTGTTCAGGCCGGGCAAATCCATGCCTTGATTGGCCCCAATGGGGCGGGCAAAACCACCACCTTCAATCTGGTCTCGGGCATGTTCATGGCTGACTCGGGCAAGGTATTCCTACGTGGCAAGGAAATCCAATTCCTGTCGCCAGACCGCATCTGCCAGCAGGGACTGGCTCGCTCTTTTCAGATCACCAACCTGTTCAAGGGGCTGAGCATTCAAGAGAACCTGCGCCTGTCCCTGCAGGCGCGCCATGCCTCGCGCTTCAATCTATGGCGCGACATTGACAGCTATCCGGATGTGCATCAGCAGACCGCCGAACTCATGAAGTTCCTGGGCTTGCAAGGGATGGAGCAGGTTGAGGCGGGTGACCTGTCCTACGGTGGTCAGCGCCTGCTGGATCTGGGCATTGCCCTGGGCTCCAAGCCGCAAGTCCTGCTGCTCGATGAGCCCCTGGCCGGATTGGCCGCGGCCGAGCGCGAGCGCGTGTCCGAATTGATCAAAACTATCGCGGGAGGCATCCCGGTGTTGATCGTTGAGCATGACATTGACCGTGTGCTGGCCTTTTCGCAGCAGGTGACGGTGATGAACCAGGGCGAGGTGCTGATGAGTGGCTCGCCTGATGCGGTGCGCAAGGACCGGCGCGTGCAGGAGATTTATACCGGCTCGGGCACGCCGCCTGTCGCCGCCAGAACAGGGCAGGAAGGCCAGGCACGCGAGCTGGTGCTGGACTTTCATCAGGTCAATGCCTTTTATGGAAAAAGCCACATCCTCAACCAGGCCAGCCTGAAAGTGCATGCCGGCGAGATCGTGGCCTTGCTCGGGCGCAATGGTGCGGGCAAATCGACCCTGTTGAAGAGTCTGGTGGGCCTGCTGCCAACGGCCAGTGGCAGCGTGACCTTCAATGGGCGCCTTATCGAGGGCCTGGCCGCTCCCGATATTGCAAGACTTGGCATCGGCTATGTGCCGCAGGGCCGAGGCTTGTTTGCCGGCATGACGGTGCGTGAGAATCTGGCGCTGGGGCGTCTGGCACGTCCTGCCGATGGTCAATCCGGCGTGGTCTGGGATGAGGCAAAGATTTTGGAGTTTTTCCCACGCCTGAAAGAGCGCATGGATGTGGCGGCCGACTACCTCTCGGGCGGCGAACAGCAGATGGTGGCGGTGGCGCGTGCGCTGTCGGGCAATGTCAAGCTGCTGCTGTTGGATGAACCCTTTGAAGGTCTGGCGCCCACCGTGGTGCAAGAACTGTTCACTGCTTTTGACAAGCTCCGTCAGCAGATTGCCATCGTGATCGTGGAGCACAACCTGGACCTGGTGTTGGCGCTGGCCGACCGGGTCTATGCCCTGGAGCGTGGCAGTGTTTTTCATGAGGGCCCCGCCCAGGCGCTGCTGAGCGACCTCGAGTACCGCAAAAAAATTCTTTGGCTGTGAGTGACAGCATGACCTCAGCCCACCCAAGTTTCAAACCATTCAAGAGAGGTGCACCATGAAACAAGCACAAGACCTTCGGCTGCTGGTGGAAAAAATGGCCAATATGCCCTGGAAGCAATACCCGGGACATTTCGGCGGTGCCCTGTCCAAGGAGTTGGCCGGGCCCGAAACCACGGGAAGTTCCCGGGTGGACTTTCGCATCTCGCGCTATGCGCCCATGGCCTATGTGCAGGAACATGTGCATCAAGTGCAGGAGCAGGTCTATTACGTGCTCGAAGGCGAGGGCGTGCTGACCCTGGATGATGCCAGGCATCTGATGCGGCCGCACGACTATGTCTATGTGCCCCCAGGCGTGCGCCATAGCTTCACCAATACTGGCACCAATGGACTGGTATTTCTGGTGGTGACCACCCCGGCTATGGATGAAGAGGAGGCGCAGTGATGGATCGCCAGCCTGCTGCGGTGCTGGACGCTGCCAATCCGGCCACATACGGCTTGCTGATCGATGGACAGTGGGTGATGGGCGCTGGCCCCAGGGTGAAGGTGCTGGACAAGTTTCGCCTGCAGCCATGCGCCAGCCTGACCCTGGCCGATGCAAGTCAGATCCGCCAGGCGGTTGATTCAGCGCAGGCGGCCTTCCGTGCAGATGCGCCGGTGGCCCATGAGCGGGGTCTTATCCTGGAGCGTGCCGCCCACATCCTGGAGGAGCGATCGGCGGAGTTTGTGCATGCCATGCAATTGGAGGCTGGTTTCACTCAGAGCGAT
This sequence comes from Burkholderiaceae bacterium, assembly GCA_964228805.1. GTDB lineage: Bacteria > Pseudomonadota > Gammaproteobacteria > Burkholderiales > Burkholderiaceae_C > Hylemonella. The sequence continues at coordinate 12,567 of CAXRBE010000033.1, read as the reverse complement.
GCCCTTGGTGAGGTCCGCCGTTGTGTCCAGACCATGAAGCTTTCAGCCGAAGAGGCGCGTCGTCTTGCAGGGGATGTGATTCCGCTGGCTGGCGCCCCCGGTGCGGCCGGGCGCATGGGCTTCACTCTGAGGGTGCCTTTGGGGGTAGTGCTGGCGGTCACCCCCTTCAATTCGCCGCTCAATACGGTCACCCACAAGGTGGCCCCGGCATTTGCTGCCGGCAACGCGGTGATTCTCAAGCCCTCGACCAATACACCTATGACTGCCTGCCTGTTGGCTGAAGTGCTGCTGGCTGCCGGAATGCCCAAGGGCTTCCTGAGCGTCCTGCATGGCAGCGCCGAAGTGGTGCGACAGCTCCAGGCCGATGAGAGGGTGAGATTTTTCGCTTTCACCGGTAGCACCGAAGTGGGGCGTTCCATCCAGCAGGCTGCGGGCTTGCGCCGCACCCAGATGGAGCTGGGCTCGATTGCCTGCACCATTCTTTGTGACGATGCGAACCTGCAAGCGGCTTTGCCCAAAGTTGTCAATGCCGGCTACCGCAAAGCCGGCCAGGTGTGCACTTCGGTGCAGCTGTTGCTGGTCCATGAGTCGCTCAGGCTAGAGGTGGAGTCGCGCCTGGCCACGCTGGTCCAGGCATTGACTTTCGGTGATCCGATGAAACCAGACACCTTTGTCGGTCCGCTGATCAGCGAGGACAATGCGATACGGGTTGAGAACTGGGTGAACGAGGCCATCGCGCATGGCGCCAGGCGACTCGCGGGCGGGCCGCGCCAGGGCGCGCTTGTTCCGCCTACCCTGCTGAGCGATATTGGCGATGATATGAAGGTGGGCTGCCAGGAGATTTTTGGTCCGGTGGTCTGCATTCTGCCGTTCAAGACGCTTGATCAGGCAATTTCCCGCGTGAACGCCACCCCCTATGGCCTGGCCACCGGCATCTTCACCAATCGGCTGAGCGAAGCCTTGCGCGCGGCACAGCAGCTTGAAGTGGGCGGCGTCCATGTAAACGAGACTTCAAGTTCACGGGTTGACCTGATGCCTTATGGCGGCTCGAAAGACAGCGGTTTTGGACGCGAGGGGCCGCATTATGCGGTGCGCGAGATGAGCGAGGAGCGTATCGTGACATTCACGACTATTTGAGGAAGAAGAAACCATGCCCAAGATGAAAGGTGGCGAACTGATCGCCCAATACCTGGTACAGGAAAAGGTGCCCTATATTTTTGGCATCTGTGGCCACGGCAATGTCGGCATCCTAGATGCCCTGTATGACGTCAAGGACAAGCTCCAGCTGGTCTCGCCTCGGCACGAGCAGTGCGCCGGGCATATGGCCGATGCCTATTTTCGGGTCAAGCACAAGCCGGTGGCCACCCTCACATCAACCGGGCCCGGCTCGGCCAATATGGTGATGTCCTGCGCCACCGCATTGTCAGACTCCTCGGCTTTCATGTGCATCACCTCCAATGTGCCAACCTCGCAACACAATCGGGCGCCTTTTCAGGAGCTGTACAAGCACAACCAGGCAGATTTTGCGCAGGTGATGCGCCCGGTGGTCAAGCGCGCCTTCCAGCCAACCCGGGTGGACATGTTGCCGCTGGCGCTGCGCCAGGCCATGGACCCCATGGTTACCGGCCGGCCCGGTCCAGTGAACCTGGACATTCCCTACAACGTTTATCAGGAAGAGGATGAAGTTGAGCTGCCGCCACCGTCCAACATTCACCGTGCGCATCGCCCTGGCGCCAGCGATATGGATGTGGCCCAGACGCTTGATCTGCTGGCTGTAGCCAAGCAGCCGGTACTCTTCATTGGACACGGCGCCACCCTGTCAGAAGCCGGGCCTGAAATCACGGAATTGGCCGAATGCCTGGGCATTCCAGTGATTACCTCGCCCAATGGTATGGGCGCCATTCGTGGCGATCACCCACTGGCACTGGGTTTCATCGGCCGCAACGGAGCTTACCCGGCCAATGAGGCTGGCCGCCACGCCGACCTGGTGATCACGCTGGGAACACGTTTTGATGATCGCAGTGCCTCCAGCTGGCACCCGGGCTATTCCTGGAATTTCCCCAAGACCCAGCTGGTACATGTGGACATCGACCCGCAGGAACTTGGACGCAACTATGTGCCCACCCTGGGCATCATCGCTGACATCAAGGTTTTTACCCGGCAGCTGCTCGCAGCCTTGCTGCAGCGCCCGCAAATCACGGCAGCTCGCTATGCGCCCTGGCTGGCGCAGGTGCAAGCCTGGCAGGCTCAGTGGGAAGCTTTTGTGCGCCCACACTTCTCTGATTCCACCAGCCCCCTGCGGCCAGAGTTTGTGGTGGGCACACTGCAAAAAGTGTTGCCCGATGATGTGATCCTGTCGCTTGATTCCGGCGTACACCACAACTGGTTCATGCAGTTCTGGCAAGCCAAGCGGCCTCAGAGCATGCTCAACAGCTGGGGTTTTTCCAGCATGGGCTTTGGTGTCTGCGGCATCATGGGCGCGCAGTGGGCCGCGCCCGAGCGGCCCTGTGTGGCCGTGGTTGGCGATGGTGGCTTCACCATGGCGCCCTATGTCTTGTGCACCGCAGTGGAGTACAAGCTGCCTGTGATCTGGATTATCTGGAACAACTTTGCCTGGGCTGCCATTCGCGACCTGCAGTACGGCCTGTTCAATGGCCGCGAAATCGGCACTGCTTTCTACAAGGGTCAGAGCGGCGAGCGCTACAACCCGGACTTTGCGGCCTGGGCACGTGCCTGTGGGGCAGATGGCTTCACCGTGACCCGTTCACAGGACCTGGGCGCCACAGTGCAGCAGGCCCTCAAGAACAAACGACCTTGCGTGATCGATGTGCATGTGGATGCTGAAGTTCGTCCACCCTCCACCGGGACCTGGCAGCTGCCACCTATCCCGTACAAAGAGCCCATCTACGGCAAGCCCTATCGAGCATGACCCCCCTGAGTCGCTTCACGCCATCCCCCCGCTCATCCTTTGGTGGCGGGGGGGACGTCACCAGCAGCCCGGCAAAGCCGGCTCTGCGCTGGCCCACCTAAACATATCGACATCCACAACAAATAGGAGCTCGCATGAGCAAGAAGATTGCCCTGGTTTTTGGCGGCACACGCGGTATTGGCGCTGCCACGGTGCAGAAATTGGCCGAAGGTGGCTTTGAGGTGGCCTACACCTATTCGAGCAGTGCGCCCAATGTGCCTGCCAAGATTGCTGGTGCCAGTACCAAGGGCTACCAGGTCGATATCCGCGAAGCCAGCCAGGTGGCCCAGGTCTTTGCCAATGTGGCGCAAGACTTCGGCAGTATGCCGCACTGTGTGGTCGCCAATGCCGGCATCAATGTCCCGCCGGGGCCGATGGCGAGTTTCGACCCGGGCAATTTTCGCCAACTTGTCGAAACCAATATTGTGGGCGCCTTCAATGTGCTGAGTGCTGCGGCCAGGCATGTGGTGGACGGCGGCACCATCATCGGGCTGACCACTTCCATGGTGCGCGTGGCCATTCCCGGCGGCGGGCCTTACACCGCCACCAAGGCGGCGGTGGAAAGCCTGCTGCGCTCCATGTCCAAGGAATTGGCGCCGCGCAAAATCCGGGTCAACGGCGTTGCCCCCGGCCCGGTGGACACCGACCTGTTTCGCGCTGGCAAGGATGAGGCGGCGCTGGCCCGATCGGCGGGTTTGAGCCCTTTCAACCGCGTGGGGCAAGCTGAGGAGGTGGCCGAGGTCATTGCCTTTTTGGCTTCAGACAAGGCCTCCTGGGTACATGGCCAGATCGTCCAGCCCAATGGCGGCATGGTTTGATGGATGGTGCCCTGGTTTGCTCACATAGTGTGGCCTTTCTTCACCCAGAGGGTGGGCTGTGCGTGGGGGTTAACTGACGGCGAAAAATGAGACTGGCGGTCTTCACCAAGAACTACAGCAATCCGGCCTACGGGGCTGCACGCCTGGGCGCAGAGCGTGCGGCCAAACTATTCGGCGACGAGGTGCTGCATTTCGTTCCGTCCAAGGCGGACGACCCCGAGCAGCAGAGTGCGCTGATCACTCAGGCGCTGGCGCTGCAGCCGCGGCCAGACGCCTTTGTCTTCACGCCAGTGCATCCGAGCAAGGTTGACCCGTCCATCCGCCAGGTGAGTGCGGCGGGCATTCCGATCATCGGCTTTGTCAACCCGACCGTGGCCGCGCCTATGGTGAGCTATGTAAGCTCTGACGACTATCAGCTGGCGCTGGCTATCGCGCGCCACCTGTTCCGGCACCTGCAAGGACGGGGACGGGTGCTCGTAGTCACAGGGCCGCAGGATTCCTACACCAGTCTTGAGCGCCTGCGCGGTTTCCGCGACGCCGCGCACCAGGCACCAGGCATCGCGATGGCCGGCCAGTTGGCGGGAGATTATCTGCTTGAGACGGCACGAGATCGGACGGCTGCCTGGCTGAAGACAAATGATGCGCCCGATGCGGTGCTGGTGGCCAACGACATCATGGCCATTGGTGTGCTGGACGCACTTGACGCAGCGCGCAAGACTGCAGCCGTGGTTGGCGTGAACGCCATTCCACAGGCCGTCGAGGCGATCAAGGCGGGCCGCATGTTGGGCAGCGCCGACTTCAATGCCATGCAGATGGCCTATTTGGCCGCAGAATGTGCAGCACGGCACTTGCGCGGGCAGGCTGTGCCGACGCGCATCGAGTTGCCGGTGCAAATTGTCGACGCGAGCAATTACCCACAGTGGAACCTGCCCTATGCGCAGCGCCCTGTGATCGGCTTGGACCAACTGAAGGGTTGAATATGAAGCAAATGGTTTACAGCCTGCTGGGCGCGGTCCTGGCCTCTGCCATGCTGGCGGTCAGCGCCTTTGCGCAGGACTACCCGAGCAAGCCCATCCGGATCGTGGCGCCCTTTGCGCCCGGCGGCGCGGTCGACATCCTGGCCCGGCTTATTGCTGAACGACTCGGCCCGCTTTATGGCCACAGCATCATCGTGGAGAACAGGCCTGGGGCCAGCGGCCACGTCGGCGCGCAATTGGTGGCCAAGTCGACCGGCGACGGCTACACACTGATGGTGGGCACAATTGGTATCCACGCCGCCTATAAAAGCTACAGCAAGCTTACCTACGATCCAACCAAGGAGCTGCAGCCCATCATGGTCATCGGTGAGTCGCCCAACATCGTGGTGGTGCCAGCCAATTCGTCCGCCAAGACATTTACCGAGTTCCTGGCGCATGCCAAGGCCAATCCAGGCAAGGTCAACTATGCGTCGGCCGGACCTGGCTCCTCGATCCACATGGTTACCGCGTTGTTCGAGCTGGCCAGTGGTGCGCGCATGAACCATGTACCGTACAAGGGCAGTGGCCCTGCGCTGATAGACCTGATCAGCGGTCAGGTTGATGTGATGTTTGACAATATGTCCTCGGGCATGCCGCATGTGCAGGGCGGCAAGTTGCGTGTGCTTGCCGTCACTGGACCCAAGCGCGACCCGCGCCTGCCTGATGTGCCGACCATCGCCGAGGCTGGCGTGCCGGGCTACGCCGGCACCTCCTGGTTCACGCTGGCCGCGCCGGCCAGCATGCCTGCTGCGCTGGTGGAACGGATCAACAGGGATGTGCAAAAGGTGCTGTCCAGCCCGGAGGTCATTGCGCGCTACAACCAGCTGGGCATCAACTATTCACCGAACACCGCAGCCGAGGCTGCCGCCTATTTCCGCAGTGAAACTCTCAAGTGGAACCGAGTGATTGAGGCGGCCAAGCTGCAACTCGACTGAAATCCCAACCCCTGACAAGGAGACCGAAATGATCAAGCGCCACTTTTTGCCTTGCCTGCTGGGCCTGGCCCTGGGTGCCATGGCCCTGGGCGCCGCCGCTCAGGAGGTCTATCCGAACAAGCCGGTGCGAATCGTCGTGCCCTATGCGGCCGGTGGCCCTGCTGACTTGCTGGCGCGCCAGGTGGCTGAAAAACTGGGTCCCCGTTTGGGCCAGTCCATATTGATCGACAACAAGCCTGGTGCGGGCGGTCATTTGGGTGGCGAGCAGGTGGCCAGAGGTATGGCTGACGGCTACACCCTGGTACTGGCAACCATCGCTCACAATGGTGCGGTTGCGCTTTACCCCAAGCTGCGCTATGACCCCATCAAGGAGCTCAGGCCAGTGATCCTGCTGGCTGAGGCGCCCAGCATCCTGATTGTCAAGCAGGAGCTGGCGGCCCGTTCCTTGCAGGAATTGCTGATGTTGGCCCGCAACCAACCCGGCAAACTCAGCTATGGCTCGGCTGGCAATGGTTCGGCCATGCACATGGCGGCCGAACTGTTTAGATATATGACCAAGATCGACTATGTCCACGTCCCGTACAGGGGGGGTGCGCCGGCCATGGCCGATTTGCTGGGTGGGCAGATCGACATGCTGTTTGAGAGCCTGGGCACTGCCCATCCCCAACTCAAGACAGGCAAGGTGCGCCCATTGGCAGTCACGGGCACCAGCCGCAGCCCCAGTTTGCCCGATGTGCCCACTGTGGCCGAGGCCGGTGTGCCCGGCTACTCATCGGTACCCTGGTACACACTGTCGGTGGCCAGCGCAACTCCAGTGGCGATTGTCAACAAGCTCAACGCCGAAATCAACGCGGTGCTCAAGGACAAGGACTTGTTACAGCGCTGGGAGGGGCTGGGCATCTTGGCGCTCGGGGGCACGCCTGAGGACGCTCAGAGGCGCAATGAGGCCGAGACTGAAAAATGGACAGCGGTGATCAAGGCCGCCAGTATCAGGCTGGACTAAGCAGAAGATGAAGATGCAGCAACAGCAGGAGTTTGATGTGGTGGTGGTGGGCGGTGGCGGCGCGGGCTTGGCCGCAGCCATCGAGGCGCGTGAAAGCGGCGCCACGGTGCTTTTGCTGGAAAAAAATCATCAACTCGGCGGCTCTACCGCCTGGTCCATCGGGTCGATCACCTCCACGGGCACGCCGCACCAGAAGAGGCGCGGCATTGTCGATTCACCGCAGGCGCATTGGGCCGACATGCCAGGTTTTGCCGGCGATCTGGACCCGCGCGACAACCCGCCATTGCGTCGAATTCTGTGTGACCATATTCCTGAAACCTTTCAATGGTTGCTCGACTCCGGGGTGCGCTTCATGGGCCCGATGCCAGAGCCGCCGCACCGCCAGCCCCGCATGCACAATGTGCTGCCCAACTCGCGCTCCTTCATCTACCACCTGCGCCGGCGCGCCCTTGCTGCCGGGGTGGAGATCCAGACCGGACAACGGGTAAGCACATTGCTGGTGCAGTCCGATCGGGTGCAGGGCGTTGTGGTGGCACAAGACGGCCAGACCCTTCACTATCGCGCGCGCGGTGGGGTGGTGCTGACCGCAGGCGATTTCACCAGCGACCCCGAGTTCAAAGCACGCTTCATGGGTGCGCAGCAGTCCAAGGTGGAGGGGGTGAACACGACGGCTACCGGTGACGGGCAACGCATGGCCGAAGCGCTGGGGGCAAGGATTGTCAATGGCGACCTGGCCCTCGGGCCGGAGTTGCGCTTCATGGCGCCAGCCAAGGAGAATTTTGTACGGCGCCTGCCGCCCTGGCGCTGGCTGGCTGTTTGCATGCAGTGGTCGCTGGACCATCTGCCGGTAGCCATTCTGCGGCCCTTGATGATGAAATTCCTCACCACCGCGCTGGCGCCCTCGACAACGCTTTTTGACCAGGGCGCTGTGCTGGTGAATCGGCGGGGTGAACGGTTTGGCAGCGAACTGGACAAACCCTCCTGGCGCCTGCCCGACCAGCCCGACAAGCTGGGCTATATCCTGATCGACGCTGACTTGGCGCAGCAGTTTTCAGCCTGGCCGCATTTTGTCTCCACCGCCCCGGGAATCGCCTACGCCTATATCGACGATTACCGCCGCAACCGCCCCGATGTCTTCACCGAAGCGCCCACCTTGCAGGCGCTTGCCCAAAAGCTGGGCATGGATGCGGCGGCGCTGGTGCACAGCGCCCAATCCGGTCCCATCCGGCCTCTTGGCGACGGCCCCTTTGTTGCACTGGGGCCGGTGCGCTCAGTTTTTGTCCACAGTGAAGGTGGACTGATGGTAGATAACGAACATCGGGTTCTGGATGCCAGCGGCAATCCGATCGCTGGCTTGCTGGCAGCCGGGTCTACCGGACAGGGCGGCCTGCTGCTCAAAGGCCATGGGCATCACCTGGCATGGGCCTTTGTGTCGGGCCGCAGAGCAGGCCGACATGCTGCCCAGTCTGCGGCCACCGCCCCCTGACGGGTCATCACGAATCGTGAACCCCATATGAAGGGGTGTATCTGGTCGACCAACCGGCGACTGGCTAGAGTTGGAGGATGGCTGATCACCCAGCGGCGCTTCAGAATTTGCGCTGCCCAGGCTGGCCACGGCATAGCCCTGATCCTGAGATGGGACCTGGCGCCACGTGCTTGCCTGTATTCAGATTCACTGATTGGAGAAACTTTTGAAGCTTGCGACTTTTTCTATCCGGACCGGGCCCGAAGTCAGCTTGGTCGGCGCACAGTGCGGTGAGCGCATGCTGGATCTGGCCAGCGCCGCGCACTATTATGAGCCGGCTCAGCCGGCGTTTCCTGCGTCAATGAAGGCCTTGTTGGAACAGGGTGAGGCGGGGCTGGCGCGCGCCAGAAGGTTGCTGGCGGCGGCGCAAGCCAATTCCGACGGCTTGGCCAAGACCAGCCATGGTTTGGGGGCCGTTCATTTTTTGCCGCCGATCCAGGATGCCAACAAGTTCCTGTGCGTTGGCAAAAACTACCGCACTCACCTGGAGGAACTCAAACGCACTGACCTGATCAAGGAAATGCCCAATGAGCCCACCGGCTTCATTAAGCTCAACGCCTGCCTCACCGGGCACGACACCGATGTTGAGCGCCCCCCCACGGTGAGCCATCTGGACTACGAGCCCGAACTGGTGTTTGTGATCGGCAAACCAGCGTACCGGGTCAAGGCCGAGCAGGCGTTTGAGCATGTGGCGGGCATTACCATCTTGAATGACCTCACCTGCCGCGACACGCAAAAACGGGAGGTCGCCTCGGGCTCACGCTTCTGGACCGCCAAAAATGCCCCTGGTTTTGGCCCTTTGGGCCCCTACATCATCACCATGGATGAGGTGCCTGACCCCTACAACATCTGGGTGACTTGCAGTGTCAATGGTGAGCAGCGCATGCGGGTCAATACCAGCGACCAGATCTGGAAACTGCCACGCATCATTGAGCATTTCTCCCGCCTGGTGCCCCTCTATCCTGGCGATATGTTCTCCACCGGTGCCCCCGGCGGCGTGGCCGTGGGCAAGCCCAATGCCGAAGACCTCTATCTGAAAAATGGCGACAGTGTCGAATGTGCGTTTGAAGATCCGCCCATGGTGCTGCGCAACCGCATCGTGCTAGCCCGTACCTAAGTACCTCACTCCACAAGGTGCAATCATGAGATCTGGCAAGAATATGAAAGTGTTTTGTACCCTGGTGCTGGCGTTGGCTGGTGCACTGGGTGCGTCCGGGGTCGCGATGGCCCAGGCCGCGCCCTTCCCTGAACGCGCTGTCACCATCGTGGTGCCCTTCCCGCCGGCTGGCGGGGCCGACACCCTGGCGCGCATTCTGTCGACCCGTCAGAGCGCGGTGTGGAAACGCCCCGTGATCGTGGAAAACCGGCCCGGGGCCAGCGGTCACATCGGGGCGGCCCATGTGGCGAAGTCTGCGCCCGATGGCTACACCTTGATGATGAGTTCGACCGCCTCTCTGACCCAGGACAATGTGGCGCAATTTGCCCCGATCGCGCTGGTGTCTGCCTCACCCTATGTGGTGGCGGTCAACCCCAAGCTGGGCGTCAAAACAATTGCCGAACTGATTGCACATGCCAAATCGCATCCCGGCAAGCTCACTTTCGGTTCATCTGGCAAGGGGTCGGCCTCCCACCTCACGGTCGAGCTGTTCAAGCAGATGGCCGGTGTGGACATGCTCCATGTGCCATACAAGGGAACTGGCCAGGCGGTGAGCGACTTGCTCGGCGGCGCCATTGATTTGATGTTTGCGCCCGGACAAACCGTGTTGCCGCATGTGAAAGCCGGCAAGCTGCAGGCTTTGGCAGTCACCAGCGCCATGCGCGCCAAGGCTTCGCCCGATTTGCCCACCGTGGCTGAGGCCGGTCTGCCCGGCTATGCCGCCGTCGGCTGGTTTGGCTTGCTGGCACCGGCTGGCACGCCCAAGGCGGCCTTGTCCAAACTGAGCGCTGATTTCAGTGTGGCCCTGCAGGATCCGGCCATTGAAAAGACCATGCTGGCCAGTGGCGCCGAACCGGCCAATTTGGTGGGCGAGGAGTTTGGCCGCTTCATACGGCAGGAACTCGATAAGTGGACCCAGCTTGAAAAACAGATGGCCAATAACCAAGCGCAAAAGTGAGTTGCCTGCCAACGGCACGGCCAGCCCTTGACGCCTCTACTCGATACAACTTTCAACTTGATTTGATATGAAACCCGATGTTTTGGTTATTGGCGGCGGCAATGCAGCGCTGTGCGCCGCATTGATGGCGCGTGAAGCGGGCGCCTCGGTGCTGCTGCTGGAAGCTGCGCCCAAGGAGTGGCGTGGCGGCAACTCGGTCCATACGCGCAACCTGCGTTGTATGCACGAAGAGCCGCAAGATGTCTTGCAGGAAACTTACCCGGAAGAAGAGTATTGGCAGGACCTGCTCAAGGTGACCGGCGGCCAGACTGATGAAAAGCTGGCCCGTTTGGTGATCCGGGCGTCCAGCACCTGCCGCCCCTGGATGAGAAAACATGGCGTGCATTTTCAGCCATCCCTCTCGGGCACCCTGAGCCTGTCGCGCACCAACGCGTTTTTCATGGGGGGTGGCAAGGCGCTGGTGAACGCCTATTTCCGCAGCGCCGAGCAAATGGGCGTCCAGATTCGATACGACTCCCCGGTCGAACGGCTGGAAATTGTGGATGGCCAATTCCGTGCCGCTTATGTCCATAGCCAGCGCATTGAGGCGCGCACCTGCGTCTTGGCGTGTGGCGGCTTTGAGAGCAACCGCGAATGGATGCGCGAGGTCTGGGGTCAGAATGCCGAAGGCGAGTGGCCCGCTGACAATTTCCTCATCCGTGGCACGCGCTACAACCAGGGCGTTCTGATCAAAGACCTGCAGGCTCAAGGGGCTGACATGATCGGCGACCCCACCCAGTCGCATTGTGTGGCGATCGATGCACGTGCGCCGCTTTACGACGGCGGCATCACCACCCGGCTCGATTGTGTGTCCCTGGGCGTGGTGGTCAATAAGCACGGAGAGCGTTTCTATGACGAGGGTGAAGACTTCTGGCCCAAGCGCTACGCCATCTGGGGTCGTCTGGTGGCCCTGCAGTCGGGCCAGATCGCCCACTGCATCATTGACAGCAAGGCCATTGGGCGATTCATGCCACCGGTTTTCCCCGGCGTGAAGGCCGACACCCTGCCGGCATTGGCGCAAAAACTCGGCGTGCCGGTCGAGCCCTTCATGCAATCCATCAATACCTATAACGCGGCCTGTCAGGTTGGCCATTTTGACCATACCGTGATGGATGATTGCCACACTGAAGGCATCACGCCGGCCAAAACGCATTGGGCCTTGCCGATTGACAAAGGCCCGTTCTACGGGTTTTCCTTGCGACCCGGCATCACCTTCACTTACCTGGGAATGAAGACGGACGAAAGCACCGCGGTGCACTTTGGCGGCGTGGCCAGCGACAACCTGTTTGTGGCCGGCGAAATGATGTCTGGCAATGTGCTGGGCAAGGGCTACACCGCCGGTGTGGGCATGTCGATCGGGACGGCGTTTGGACGTATCGCTGGTACCGGGGCGGCACAAGCCGCGCTCAAACAAAAGAATCTGGAGCAACAGCGTGCAGCAGCTTGAGCAATTGACCCGCGATGCGCGGGCCCTGGCCCACGGCGAGGTCGTGACCGGTACTGACGAAGCCGAGGTCGCCCGTCAGCTTCAAATCTGCAACGCCTGTCGCTACTGCGAGGGGTTTTGCGCCGTATTTCCGGCAATGACGCGTCGGCTTGAGTTTTCTGTTTCGGACGTGCACTACCTGGCCAATCTTTGCCACAACTGCGGCGCCTGCCTGCATGCCTGCCAGTACGCAGCGCCGCACGAGTTTGCGGTCAATATCCCGCAATCGATGGCCAAGGTGCGCCTGCGCACTTATACCGACTTTGCCTGGCCCCCCACCTTGGGCAAGCTCTACGAGCGCAACGGTTTGACCCTGGCGTTGGCCACGGCAGCCGCCCTGGCCTTCTTTTTGCTCCTCACCCTGTGGCTGAAAGACACGCTCTGGCGAGTGCCCAGTTCGGCAGATTTTTACGCCATCTTCCCGCACAACCTGCTGGTGGCCATGTTTGCGCCGGTGTTCCTGTATGCGGTGCTGGCGCTTTGGCGCGGTGTCCGCGGTTTCTGGTCGACGATCACCCCGGGGCAAGACCACCCAGCGCCTTCGGTGGACGCTGTGCGTCGAGAGGCGCTGGCTGAAGCCAGCCACGACGTGCTGCGCCTGAAGTACCTCGATGGCGGCCATGGCGAAGGCTGCAACAACGAGGATGATGCCTGGACCCGGCA
>CAXRBE010000032.1:0-16099 GCA_964228805.1 Burkholderiaceae bacterium | reverse complement strand
TGGCCACCAAATTTGGCCGCCAGCACAGTGGTGATGGCCGCCGTCAATGTGGTCTTGCCATGGTCCACGTGCCCAATGGTGCCTACGTTGACGTGCGGCTTGGTCCGCTCAAATTTCTCTTTCGCCATGTTTCAAATCTCCAAAGAACAAATCCCGTGGTCAGGTTTTAGGTTTGCACACCGTTGCTGAATCATCCCGCACGGGCACGGGGTGGCACGGTGTCGCAGACCGCTGAAAATTACTTGGCGCGCGATGCGATGATGGCCTCAGCCACGTTCTTGGGAGCTTCGGCATAGTGCTTGAACTCCATGGTGTAAGTGGCGCGTCCCTGCGACATCGAGCGCAGGGTGGTGGAATACCCGAACATTTCCGACAGCGGCACCTCGGCCTTGATGGCCTTGCCACCGCCAGCCATGTCATCCATGCCTTGCACCATGCCACGCCGTGAAGACAAGTCTCCCATCACGTTACCGGCATAGTCCTCTGGGGTTTCGACCTCCACTGCCATCATGGGCTCGAGAATCACGGGGTTGGCTTTGCGCGCAGCCTCCTTGAAGCCAAAGATGGCAGCCATCTTGAAGGCCTGTTCGGAAGAGTCCACATCGTGGTACGAGCCGAAAGTCAGGGCAACCTTGACATCCACCACCGGGAAGCCGGCCAGCACGCCGCTATTGAGGGCCTCAACTACGCCCTTCTCGACAGCAGGAATGTACTCACGCGGGACCACGCCGCCCTTGATTTCGTCGAGGAACTCAAAGCCCTTGCCCGCTTCGTTGGGCTCCAGGCGGAACACCACATGACCGTACTGCCCCTTGCCGCCAGACTGGCGGACAAATTTGCCTTCGACATCGGCTACAGATTTGCGCACAGTCTCGCGGTAGGCCACCTGGGGCTTGCCCACATTGGCCTCAACACCAAACTCGCGCTTCATGCGGTCGACAATGATTTCGAGGTGCAATTCGCCCATGCCTGAAATGATGGTCTGGCCCGACTCTTCGTCGGTCTTGACGCGGAAAGAGGGGTCTTCTGCAGCAAGACGCTGCAGGGCAATGCCCATTTTTTCCTGGTCGGCCTTGGTCTTGGGCTCCACCGCCTGCGCAATCACTGGCTCAGGGAAAACCATTTTCTCCAGGGTCACCACCGCATCGGGGTCGCACAGGGTCTCGCCAGTGGTCACATCTTTCAGCCCAACGCAGGCTGCGATGTCACCAGCACGAATTTCTTCCACTTCCTGGCGCTCATTGGCGTGCATCTGCACGATACGACCAATGCGCTCCTTGCGCCCTTTGATCGGGTTGAACACCGTGTCGCCCTTGCTCAGAACGCCGGAATAGACGCGCACAAAAGTCAGCTGCCCAACAAAGGGGTCGGTCATCAGCTTGAAGGCCAGGGCGGAGAATTTTTCGCCATCGTCAGCCTTGCGACTGGTTTCCTTTTCGTCCTCGTCGGTACCCGCCACCGGGGGAATATCCACCGGTGAGGGCAGGAAGTCAATCACTGCATCCAGCATGCGTTGCACGCCCTTGTTCTTGAAGGCCGTGCCGCACATCATGGGCTGGATCTCGGTCGCGATAGTGCGGATGCGCAAGCCGAGCTTGATTTCTTCTTCCGTCAGGTCGCCATCTTCCAGGTACTTGTTCATCAACTCTTCGCTGGCTTCGGCAGCGGCCTCGACCATCTTCTCGCGCCATTCCTTGGACGACTCCAGCAAATCGGCAGGAATATCCTGGTAGTCAAACTTCATGCCCTGCGAGGCTTCATCCCAGATGATGGCCTTCATCTTGATAAGGTCCACCACGCCGGTGAACGAGTCCTCGGCGCCAATCGGGATCACGATGGGCACCGGGTTGGCTTTCAGGCGAAGACGCATCTGGTCATAGACCTTGAAGAAGTTGGCGCCGGTGCGGTCCATCTTGTTGACAAAGGCCAGGCGCGGCACCTTGTACTTGTTGGCCTGGCGCCAGACGGTTTCGGACTGAGGCTGCACACCGCCCACGGCGCAGTACACCATGCAGGCGCCGTCGAGCACCCGCATGGAACGCTCCACCTCAATGGTGAAATCCACGTGCCCCGGGGTATCAATGATGTTGAAGCGGTGTTCGGGGTAGGACAAGTCCATGCCCTTCCAGAAGCAGGTGGTGGCAGCCGAAGTGATGGTGATGCCGCGCTCCTGCTCCTGCTCCATCCAGTCCATGGTGGCGGCGCCATCATGCACCTCACCGATTTTGTGGTTCACACCGGTGTAGTAAAGAATGCGCTCGGTCGTGGTGGTCTTGCCGGCGTCAATATGAGCGGAAATGCCGATATTGCGGTAGCGCTCAATGGGCGTTTTGCGTGCCATGATGTGTCTTTCGTTAACGGGGAGGGCCCGCTTGAGGCGGGCCCGCAATCCTGCTGTGCAGTAGCGGCTTAGAAACGGAAGTGGCTGAAAGCCTTGTTGGCCTCGGCCATCCGGTGCACCTCGTCGCGGCGCTTCATGGCGCCGCCACGGCCTTCGGTGGCCTCAATGATCTCGTTGGCCAGGCGCAGCGCCATGGATTTCTCGCCACGCTTGCGTGCCGCCTCCTTGATCCAGCGCATTGAAAGCGCCAGGCGACGCACCGGGCGAACCTCTACTGGCACCTGGTAATTGGCGCCACCGACACGCCGAGATTTGACCTCAACCATCGGCTTGACATTGTTGATGGCGGTTGAAAACAGCTCCACCGGATCCTTGCCGGTTTTCTGCTCGATGGTCTCGAGCGCGCCATAAATAATGCGCTCAGCGACCGCTTTTTTGCCGCCTTCCATGATCACGTTCATGAATTTGGACAGCTCGACATTGCCGTACTTGGGATCCGGCAGAATTTCACGTTTAGGGACTTCGCGACGACGCGGCATATTTCACCTCTATTGCTTCAGTTGGCACCCTTTCGGGCACCGCGGAAACCAAACCTGATTCCCACTTACTCGACCCACCTGAACGATTTCAGGCTTCGGGTCACTACGTTCAAACCATCCGCGCCGGACGGCTCAAACACCGAAAATCAAATCACTCAGGCTTTTTTCGGGCGCTTGGCACCGTACTTGGAACGGGCCTGCTTGCGGTCTTTCACGCCTTGCAGGTCGAGTGATCCGCGCACAATGTGATAACGCACACCGGGCAGGTCCTTCACGCGGCCACCACGCACCAGCACCACCGAGTGCTCCTGCAGGTTGTGGCCTTCGCCACCGATATAGGAAATGACCTCAAAGCCGTTGGTCAGGCGCACCTTGGCGACCTTGCGCAAAGCGGAGTTAGGCTTTTTAGGCGTCGTGGTGTACACACGGGTGCACACACCTCGGCGCTGCGGGCTGTTTTGCATCGCGGGGCTCTTGGACTTGATCGTCTCGACCTCGCGCCCCTGACGCACGAGCTGATTAATGGTTGGCATTGAAAACGTCCCTCAACGTTTATTGAACGAAAACGTGAAACCCTTCGGGATTTCCGAAAAGCTTTCCATTATAGGGCTTGGCCCAATTGGTGGCAAGGCTTTTCATCCGGATCTGCCAGCCAGCAGCTGGCCCATGGGCACTGCCTAGCGCTTACCAAACCCTATGCTCAGGGCCGCGACAGGTTACTTGATCCAAAGCCGCAGGCCATCCCATGCACGACCCAGTAAGCCAGCCTCACCCACCGGCTCAAGAGCCAGCAATGGAATTTCAATAAGTGGGCGCTCACCTATAGCCACTTTGAGAGTGGCCATCTGCTGCCACTTGGCCACGGGTGCCACGATCGGGTCTTTGCGCACCACCTCGGTTTTCAATTTATTGGCAGTGCCCGCCGGAACAGCCACCACGATCGCTCTGGGCTGTCCTATCTTGAGGGTGGAGGCCGAGCCCTTCCAGACCGCCGGCCTGAGCACGGACTGCTGGGCTTCAAACAGCTTGACCGCCTCGAACGCGGTGTAGCCCCAATTCAACAATTTCTGCGATTCATTGGCGCGCGCATTTTCGCTATCCGCCCCCAACACAACCGACAGCAGGCGCCGGCTTCCGGCCGCCTCGGGCGATCCTGCGGGGGCATCTGCCACCACAAGATTCGGGAAATCTCGCCGGGCTGAGGCTATCAGGCAATAACCCGCGGCCTGGGTATGTCCTGTTTTGAGCCCGTCCACCGTCGGATCACGGTACAACAGCAAATTGCGGTTGCTGTCATTGGCCGCCGGGGTGCCAGGGTAGCGGTATTTTTTGATCGCGTAATAGCCGACAAAGTCGGGGAAATCACGCATCAGGCGCATGGCCAGCACGCCCAGATCGCGCGCGGTGGTGGTATGCCCAGCCTCGGTCAAGCCCTCTGGATTCTTGTAGCGGGTCGATTGCATGCCCAGCACCCGTGCCTGGTCGTTCATCAGCTGGACAAAGCGCTCTACCGAGCCAGCCACCCCCTCGGCCAGGGCTACCGTGGCGTCATTGCCTGACTGGATGATCATGCCCTTGAGCAGGTCTTCCACTGGCACCTTCATCTTCGGGTCGATGAACATGCGTGAGCCGGGCATGCGCCACGCCCGTTCACTGACCGACAGCTTCTGCGCCAGATCGATTTTCTTCAGCCGCAGGGCCTCAAACACCAGATAGGCGGTCATCAGCTTGGTCAATGAAGCCGGCTCAACCGGGGCATCAATGTCCTTTCCCGCCAGAATCTGATTGGCGGTGACATCCAGCAACAGGTAGGAACGGGCGGCAATTTCCGGCGGCTGCGGCATGGGCTGCGCATGCAGGCACAAAGGCAGGGCGGCCATCAGGGCCAACAGGGAAAGCCAGGGTTTAAGCATGGAACACCATTGTCAACACGCTCGCAGCTGACGCACCACCAGGCTTTTGAGCACCTGCAGCTGTCCGTGAAAAAAGTGACTGCCGCCGGGCACCACTGTCACCGGCAACACCTGGGGGCGTGCCCAGTCGAGAACGGCCGACAGCGCCACCGTTTCGTCGTGCTCACCATGCACTACCAGAGTGCGCTCACGCAGTTCAGGCGGCAACTGGGTCGTCAGGAAGCGCCCCGCCGCGGCGCCTACATAGACCAGATGCTCAATCGCGCGCCCGGGCCACAAGCGGGGTACGGCCTGGTTCATGATGAAGGAGCCGAAGGAGAAACCAGCCAGCGCCAAAGGTCCCTGGGACGCGAGCTCTTGCACCACGGTGAGCAGGTCTTCGGTTTCGCCCCGTCCCTCGTCGTGACTGCCAGCACTGGCTCCAACGCCACGGAAATTGAAACGCACCGTGCTCCAGCCGCACTGAACAAATGCACGCGCCAGGGTCTGCACCACCTTGTTGTCCATGGTTCCCCCAAAGAGGGGGTGAGGATGGCAGATGATCGCCGTACCGCAGGGCTTGAGGCCAGCTGCGGGCTGGTCGCGTGCCACCTCCATGTCTCCGGCCGGTCCTTGCAGGATCAGGCGTTCGGTTTGTGCGTTCATGGGCAGGCCCTCAGCGTCCGACCTCTGGCGACAGCAGCAAGCGGGTCACCACCACGCCCTTCTTGAGATGCGAATCGACAATCTCATCAATATCTTGCTTGTCCACATAGGAATACCAGACGGCCTCCGGGTAAACCACCGCCACCGGTCCGCCAGCACAGCGGTCCATGCAGCCCGCCCGATTGACGCGCACCCGGCCTGGGCCTGCCAGCCCCGCCGCCTTCACGGCCGCCTTGCAGTGCTCAAAAGACTCCTGCGCCCCGTGCTGTGCGCAACAGGCTTGCCCGCCCTCGCGCTCGTTGAGGCAGAAAAAGATATGCCGCTGAAAATACGGCTGGTTTGTCAAGGTTGAATTGGGACTCATTCCCCGATTTTAGTTTTCCGGTCCTGCCTGCCTATGCGAGCCAGCACATAGGCCAACGCAGCATAGGGCCACAGCCAGCCCAGCCACTGGCCCAGGCCATGAAAGCGTATGAAGCGGCCCTGCTCCCAGGCCTTAAGAGTCTGGGCGAAGTAGGCATTGGTGGGCGCCTGGTTGATCACGCTCAGATAGACACCCAAGGCCAGAAGCATCAGCGCGGCATTGACGCGGGCGGACAGGGTCAGCATTGCCAGTGCCAGCAGCAAGGCCATGAGCAGGCCGGCCTGCGCGGGTGTATTCAGCCAATCCCAGGCATGCGCCGGGCCATAGCTCAGGGCCGCCGACAGGGCGGTGGCGGCCACGCCAGCGCCTAGCGCGGTCAGCACAAACGAGAGTCGCCGCAAGAGATCAGGAATGACAATGAATCCGAGCGAAACGGGAATCAGCAGCCCTAGCATTACGCACGCCAGCTCTGCCCCAGGCACTAGGGGTTGCAGCTCGATATCACGCACAGGCAACCACTCCAGAAACGGGGTGTTGACCAGCAACCCGGACAGGGCTAGCTCCAGGCGCTCCAAGACCTGGCCTAGGCCCAGCGGCACAGCGGCCGGAAACAGCAGCGCAATCGGCCAAAGCGCCAACAGCACCAGGGCGCCATGCGCATCACGCACAAACCAGCGGGCGCGAAAGCGGCCCCATCGGTCAAGCCAGCCCATCGTCTCCAACGCCGAGGCCAAGACAGCCCCAGCCCAGGCACCGAGGGTATTGAGTCCCCAGTCCACATTCGAGGGCACCCGGGCTGGCAGGTAAGCCTGCAAAGACTCCATCAGCAGGGACAGGCCTGAAGCGGCCATGCTTGCAAACCAGATGGCGCGTGCCTGTCGCCTGCGACGCAGTGCACTGAGGGCCAAGAAAAACCCCAGCGGCGCATAGCCCACAACATTGGTCAGCAGGTCAAAGCCAGTCCAGTACCTGGGCCAGGGTGACCATAAAAAGCCCCAGGGCGGCACCCCCTGGTCACGCCAGTCGACAAAGGGGTAGAGGCTGGCATAAACAATCAGGCCGATATAGACCAGCGCCAGGGGCCAGGCCGAGGTCTTGTGCGCCGACATGGATCTTAGAAGGGCTTGACCACCACCAGAACAACTGACAGCGCGAGCAACAGCACAGGTATTTCATTGAACCAGCGGTACCACACATGGCTGCGCCGGTTCAGATCGCGCTCGAAGCGTTGCAAAAGAGCGCTGCAGGCATGGTGATAACCCAACACCAGCACAATCACCGCCAGCTTGGCATACAGCCAGCCGTTGCCTGAGCCCTGCCCGATGCCGTAGCCCAACCAGAGCCAGAGGCCGAGCAAAACCGCCGGGACCGCCAGCATATGGGTAAAGCGCATCAGCTTGCGTGCCATCAGCAACAGGCGCTCGCGCTCGGCCACCGAGCCAGGCGGCACCAGGGCCAAATTGACAAAAATGCGGGGCAGATAGAACAAGCCGGCACACCAGCTGGCCACAAAGACAATGTGAAAGGACTTTACCCAGAGCATGTGGGTAGTGTAGAAAAAAAACCCCGGCACTGAGCCGGGGTTGCAAGCCTTTTTGCTGTACACATCAAGGCCCCGCTCAGGGAGGAAAAGCGGGGAACGGTTACCCGTCCGATATGCAATTTACCAATGTTTACTTCAAAAATCAATAAAGATTGTCGCCCAATCGGGTAGGGATTGACATCCGTCAACGAATAATTCACCTGCCCGCCACCCCCCACCGGGCAAAAATCAAATTCAGGCACAATTTTCACCCATGACCCTTCATGCTCCATTTCCCTACGGACGCCCACGCCGACTGCGCCGCGACGAGTTCACTCGCAATCTTGTGCGCGAGAACAGGCTGAGCGCCGATGACCTGATTTACCCGGTCTTTGTTTTGGACGGCCAGCACAAGCGCGAAGCCGTTGGCTCGATGCCAGGCGTGGAGCGGCTGAGCCTTGACCTGCTCTTGCCGGTGGCAGAAGAATGTGTGCAGCTTAGCATCCCGGTGATAGCCTTGTTTCCGGTCATCGAGCCTTCGCTGAAAACTCCTGACGGCAAGGAAGCCACCAACCCGGAAGGGCTGATACCAAGGGTGGTGCGCGGCCTGAAAGCCCGTTTTCCAGAACTTGGCGTGATGACCGATGTGGCGCTGGACCCCTACACCAGCCATGGCCAGGATGGCTTGCTCGACGACACGGGCTATATCCTCAACGATGAAACGGTGGAAGTGCTGGAACAGCAGGCCCTGACGCAGGCACGCGCTGGCGTCGACATTGTTGCGCCCAGCGACATGATGGATGGGCGCATTGGCGCAGTCCGTGGTCAGCTGGAGGCACACAAGCTGATCCATACCCGGATCATGGCCTATAGCGCCAAATACGCCAGCGCTTTTTACGGTCCCTTTCGCGATGCGGTAGGCTCCGCAGCCAACCTGGGCAAGGGCAACAAGAAGGCCTACCAGATGGACCCGGGCAACAGTGACGAGGCCTTGCGTGAAGTGGCCATGGACATTGCCGAAGGCGCCGACATGGTGATGGTCAAGCCTGGCATGCCCTACCTTGATATCGTGCGCCGGGTCAAGGACGAGTTCCATATGCCCACCTTTGCCTATCAGGTGTCGGGCGAATACGCCATGCTCAAGGCCGCCGCGCAGAATGGCTGGCTCGACCATGACGCGGTCATGCTGGAGAGCCTGATGGCCTTCAGGCGTGCTGGGGCCGACGGTGTTTTGACCTACTTTGCGCGCGATGCCGCGCGGCTGCTGCGCAGGCAATAAGCAGGCCTGTTCGCGGTCGGAATTATGCGAATCTTCAGCATCCATCCGGCCAGCTTGAGTGAAAGCGCGCAACTTCCAACCCAAGTTCCGGCTCAGGGCTTTCTCTGGATCACTTGCACACGCCAGGAATTCAAGGACCAGACCTCTGAAGTCCAGGCCACGCTGCAGGGCCTGTGCGGACTTCAGCTGGTGGACCTGCATGTTTCGGACCTGCTCAATTCCCAGCAGAGCTCGCATTTTGACTACACCTCGCAATATGACCTGCTGATATTTCGCCGCCTGGCGACCGGCAGCGGTGAAGCCTCTGTCGGCAAACGCCGCGGCGGCCCGCCCATCCTGCACCGGATAGACACCAGCCCGGTGGGTTTTGCGGTGTTTGAGCAAGTTCTGCTGTCCGTACACCCTAACGACTGCGCGGTGCGCGACGCGTATGCTGCGCGACTGATGCAAGCGGCCGCCGGTGAGGCGCGCGCTGCGGCGGGCCGACTGCCCAGCAGCCCCGCCGACCTGATGCTGCGCTTTGTCAACCTGATGGTGGATGGCTTTTTGGAGTTGCGGCGCGAGCTGACCCGCCAGCTCGACCACTGGCAAACTGCGCTGATTGATCCACGTGTGCGGTTTTCCAACTGGGCCTCCCTGCTGGAGGCGCGCCTGTCCCTCCATCAACTTGACGAGGTTTGCGAGGACCAGCGCTCAGCGGTGTTGGACTGGATTGAAGCCCTGGAGGACTGGCCGGAGGCGGGCACACCCCTGGGCCAGCGTGAGCGTGATTTGCTGCAAGTACGTAGCCGTGATGTGCTGGAACACATCGAACGGGTGGTGCACCATGTGCGCCGGCTCGAGCAAAGCGTCGAGACCGCAGTGCAGATTCACTTCAACGCCCAGAGCAATCGCACCAACGACATCATGCGCACTCTGACTGTGCTGACTGCCATATTTCTGCCGCTGAATTTGATCGCTGGCATCTTTGGCATGAACTTTCACTTCATTCCACTGAGCGACCAAGCCAGCGGCTTCTGGTGGATTCTGGGCGTCATGTTGGCGATTGCCTCGGGGCTGGCGCTTTACTTCTGGCGCAAGCGTTTTTTGGAGCGAAGCACTTAGAGCTGCGGGCCTGGGATCACGGGCAGGCGCCCCGATCGTCAAGCTTCATCCATTTCTGCAGCCAGCTTTTGACACGCAGCCGCGCATGCCGGGTTGCGATCTTTTCTTCCGGCGATTGATCGGGGCGGAAATCAAAGGCCCGGCGCGCCAAGGGGTAGGCCTGCAGTTCCACCGGCACGCCCCGCTCCCACAGGGCATAAAAGGCACGCCCGGTGCTCATTCTGCGCAGTTCGAAGTCCTGGTCACCGATCAGCAGCAGGGTGGGCGTTTTGATCTGCATCACCTCTGGAGCTATGCGGAACAACTGGTCGGGCTCGGGCGCGTTCGGGTTTTGCATATGGCCGTAATAACTGGCGATGGCCGCAATGTCCTGACCCCGCTTGGCTGCCAGCCGCAAGGCGTAATAGGGGCCGCGTGATTGGGCCACGATACCCACCGGCCCTCGGCAGGCACGAGGGTGTTTCATCAGAAAATCCAGCGCCGCCTCCACATCACCCTCGGTGGCCGGGTCATGCTCCGAGGGCCAGCGCTCGATCATGCGCCCGGTCTGCCAATCGGGCATGACAACCAGAAAACCCTGGGCTGCCAATTCAGCGATATGCCGGGTTTCATTGTCGTCAATGCCGCGCTTGGCATGGATGAACAGCACCGGCGCAAAGGGCCCGGTGCCGGTGGGCAATGCCACCTGAAGCGGAATCTCAACACCGCCAGCTTTGAGTGTTGTCTGAGAGATAGTGACCGCACCAGCCTGGCTGGCAAGTACCACCAGGCACGCGGCCAACCACTGGCCCAGGCTCATGAGGGGTCTCCTCACCGTCGTCAAGCACAGCCGGCTGAACATCAACTTGTCAGTGCGGCCGGGCTCAGCGTAAGTGCTCAGCAAAAAACGCCAGGGTGCGCTCGCGCGCCAGTGCCGCCGAGCGGGCCTCATAAGCGGAGCGGTGGTCACAGTTGAACCCATGATTGGCCTGGTACACATGCACCTGCACTTCGGGGTGCGCGCGGCGAAACGCCTCCACCCCTTCCAGCGGGATCCAGTGATCCTGGTCGCCAAAGTGCGCCAGCACCGGGCATTTTGGATGGCGGGCCACTTCAGCCTCGGTGGTGATGCCGCCGCCGTAGTAAGGAGCGGCTGCGCTCACCTGCTTCAGCAGACAAGCGCTGCGCCAGGTCAGCAAACCACCCCAGCAGTAGCCGACAACACCCACCTTGCCGGCCTGCGCTGCATGGTAGATTGCTGCCTGGATGTCTTGCATCACGCCCGGCTCAGGCAGGGCCTCGACAGCGGACTTGAGGTCGCGGCCCTGGGTCATATCGTCAGGCCCGTAGCCAAGCTCCACGCCTGCTTTGAGGCGATGAAAAGTTGACGGCGCCACCGCCAGATAGCCTTGGGCCGCGTACCCATCAGCGACCTCACGAATGTGCGCGTTGACGCCAAAAATCTCCTGCAGCACCACCACGCCCCCTTTGGGCTGGCCTGATGGCTTGGCCACGTAGGCGGGAAAAACAAAACCATCCGCGGCTTTCAGATCAACAAAGTGTCCCATGAGTTACTCCAGGTGTTGTAGGAAGTTTAGGCGCTGAGCTTGCGCTGCAGAAAGTCAAGCCTGTCCTGGCCCCAGAACAGTTCGCCGTCAAGTACATAAGTGGGCGCACCAAAGACCCCAGTGTCGATTGCCTGCTGGGTAATCTTTTCATAGCGGGCCAGCACCGGCTCGCTGGCAGACTGCTCCAAGCGCTGCGCCGGCAGTCCGGTTTCGGTCAGCAGCTCGGCCAGCACTGCAGCATCGGCGATATTGCGCTCCTGCGCCCAGACCGCCGCCAGCACAGCGCCGGTAAGGCGCAATGCTTGTTGCCAGCCATCGTTCTGATCAACAGCAATGATCAGTTGCGCCGCCGCATTGCCTGCCACAGGAAAGTATTTGGGATACAAATTGAGCGGCAACTTCAGGTGATCCCGGAAACGGGCCAGCTCCACCAGTCGATAAGCCTGGCGTTGCGGCGAACGCTTGGGCAGCGGCAGGCCACCGGACACTGGAAATACCTTGCCCAGGTCCATCGGCAGCACCCGCACTGTAGCGTTGGCGGCGCGCGCCAATTCAACAAAACGCGTATGCCCCAAGTAAGTCCACGGGCTGTTGGGTGCAAGGTAGTAGTCAATCGTGCGGCTCATCAGGTTTCCTCTTCAGCTGAAGCACAATGGTATCGTGTCACTATCGCATTGGCCAAGAAAAATCCATCACAGGAGTCATATTTTGCAAAAAACTTTGCTCATCACCGGTGGCAGCCGTGGCATTGGCGCGGCCACCGCCCGCTTAGCTGCCCGTCAAGGCTGGGCTGTCGCGGTCAATTACGCCAGCCGCCCGGATGCGGCTGACCAAGTGGTCCATGACATCACACAAAGCGGTGGTCAGGCCATCGCCGTGCAGGCAGATGTGGCCGACGAGGCCCAGGTGCTGGCGATGTTCGAGCAGGTGGATGCAAGGCTTGGGCGTCTGAGCGGGCTGGTCAACAGTGCGGGCGTGGTGGATGTGGCCGCCCGGGTGGACGAGATGAGTCTGGCGCGCTGGCGCCGCATGATCGACATCAACATCCTTGGTAGTTTTCTCTGTGCGCGTGAAGCCGTGCGACGCATGAGCACGCGGCATGGCGGCACCGGTGGCGCCATCGTTAACCTGAGTAGTGTGGCCGCGGTGCTGGGTGCACCAGGCCAATATGTCGATTACGCTGCCACCAAGGGGGCGATCGACACCTTCACTGTGGGCCTAGCTCGTGAGGTGGCCACCGAGGGCATCCGGGTCAACGGGGTGCGTCCAGGCGTGATCGACACCGAAATCCACGCCAGCGGCGGCCAGCCTGAACGGGCCTGGCAACTGGCGAACAGCATTCCGATGAAGCGCCCAGGCACCGCCGAGGAAATTGCCAATGCAATTGTCTGGCTGCTGTCTGAGCAGGCCAGTTACGCCACTGGCAGCCTGATGGATGTGACGGGCGGTCGCTGAGCGCCCAGCCCTGCGTCAAGCAGCACCAAACAGGCCGCGCGGTATCAGGAGGTCAGCCGTGTCAGCGCCTCGCGGTACTTGGTCGCCGTCTTTTCAATCACCTCGGGTGGTAGCGGGGGCGGCGGTGGGGTCTTGCCCCAGGGCTTGCCGTTCACTGTGGCGGTCTCCAGCCAGTCACGCAGGAATTGCTTGTCATAGCTGGGCGGGTTGATGCCTTCGGCATAACCTTCCACAGGCCAGTAGCGTGAGGAGTCGGGCGTGAGCACCTCGTCCATCAGCACCAGGGTGCCGTCCTGGTCCAGGCCAAACTCGAACTTGGTGTCGGCAATGATGATGCCTTTTTTGATCGCGATTTCTGCGGCTGCTTTGTAAATGGCGATCGAGACATCGCGGATCCGGGCGGCCAGAACGGGGCCGATCATCTCGACCGTTTTCTCAAAGGTGATGTTTTCGTCATGCTCGCCCGCCTCGGCCTTGGCCGCCGGCGTGTAGATCGGCTCGGGCAGCTTGCTGGCGTTTTTCAGTCCTGGCGGCAGCTTGACGCCACAGACCGACTGGCTCTCCTGGTACTCCTTCCAGCCGCTGCCAGCCAGATAGCCGCGCACCACCGCCTCCACCGCAATGGGCCTCAAGCGCTTGACCAGCATGGCACGACCCCTGACCTGCTTCACCTCGGCTGGCGTGACCACGCTCTGCGGGGCCTCGCCGGTGAGGTGATTCGGGCAAAGGTGTCCCAGCTTGTCAAACCAGAACAGCGCCATCTGGGTCAGCAACTCCCCTTTGCCAGGAATTGGCTCTCCCATGATCACGTCAAAGGCACTGATGCGGTCGGATGCCACCATCAGGATGCGGTCCTGGCCCACGGCGTAGTTGTCGCGCACCTTGCCGCGCGCGAGCAGGGGCAAGGAGGTGATGCTGGAGGTGTGCAGGGCTGAGGTCATGGTGCTGGCTTAAAAATAAAAAGCCCGGCGCAAGGCGTCGGGCTTTAGATTATCGCAAGACGCGTCGTCAGTGATCAGTGAACCATCTGCGCCAATTCGCCCTGGGCATACTTGGTCGCCATCACCGACAGGCCCTGACCCTTGATCTTGCCGGCTTGGCCCTCGCAGCCAAACTCCAGGTAGCGTGCCTTGCAGACCGCCTTGGCCGCCTCGCGCGCCGGCTTGAGCCACTCGCGAGCATCGAACTTGTCAGGGTTTTCCGCCAGGAATTTGCGCACCGCACCGGTCATGGCCAGTCGGATGTCGGTGTCAATATTGACCTTGCGCACGCCGTACTTGATCGCCTCCTGGATCTCCTGGATCGGAACGCCATAGGTTTGCTTCATCTTGCCGCCGTACTGGTTGATCACGGCCAGCAGCTCTTGCGGCACGGAGGAGGAGCCGTGCATCACCAGATGGGTGTTGGGAATGCGGGCGTGGATTTCCTTCACCCGCGAGATGGCTAGGATGTCGCCCGTGGGCGGGCGGCTGAACTTGTAAGCACCATGGCTCGTGCCAATCGCAATCGCCAGCGCATCCAGTTGGGTGGCCTTGACAAACTGGGCCGCCTCTTCCGGGTCGGTCAGCATCTGACTGTGGTCGAGTTTGCCTTCGGCACCAATGCCATCTTCCTCGCCAGCATCGCCGGTCTCCAGATTACCCAGACAGCCCAGCTCACCCTCGACGGTAACGCCCACTTTGTGGGCCATCTCCACCACCTTGCGTGTCACATCCACGTTGTAGCTGAATTCCGCCGGGGTTTTGCCATCTTCCTTAAGCGAGCCATCCATCATGACCGAGCCAAACCCGAGCGAGATGGCGCCCTCGCAGACCTTGGGGCTGGTGCCATGATCCTGGTGCATGACCAGGGGAATGTGCGGATACGACTCGCAGGCGGCTTGAATCAGGTGCTTGATGAAGGGTTCGCCCGCATACTTGCGCGCACCGGCACTGGCTTGCAGGATGACCGGGGCACCCACCTCGTCGGCCGCAGCCATCACGGCCTGCACCTGCTCCAGGTTGTTGACATTGAAGGCCGGAATGCCATAGCCATTGGCGGCGGCATGGTCCAGCAATTCGCGCATTGAGACGAGCGGCATGGTAGCTCCCAGTAAAGCGGGTCGCAGCGACACGCTGCGGTAACAGCGATTTTAGCGGCTTGACGGGTCCGGGAATGCTCGCCTCAGCCGAGCACCTGCACCGTCTTCTGGGCCGGGTCGATGCGCAGCCGGGCTCCGCTGGCAATTGCTTCGGTGATGTTGACATCAAAGCCAGCCAGCATGGTGATGCCGGCATGCGCTGCCCCCTGGGCCAGTATCGGGTTGACCGTGTTGAACAGAATGGCCGCCGGGTACAGGTTGCGCGATTTCATTTCATAGAGCATCCAGGCGCTGGCCACGCCGCCCTTGGCGGTGTCGAGCACCAGGATCTTGCCGTGGTAGGACTGGCCATAGAGCTTGTGCGCCGGGCGGGAGAATTGCCCCTCCAGCCGGTTGAGGTCGTAGCGCGCCGAAAAGCCATCGTTGGCAGAAAGGCATTCAGCCTCGACCAGCTGGCCCATGGCATGACGGGCAGTGAAAATTTTTCCAGTCATGACAGCCTCCCGGTTTCAGCGGCAGCGACACACTCTTCCATGGATGCCAGCATGGGCGTATAGCCGTAGCCTCCGAGAATGTTGACCATCTTGGCGCTGTTAGTGGCCAGACGCTTCCAGCCATTGGCCTCGGCAATTTCTCGCGCATAGGACTGGTAGAAGCACATGCCGGCAAACACGGTACCGCCAGCGGCCTCGATTGTCTCGGTGTAGCCCATGCGGTCGGCATCGGGCTTGACCTGGGGACTGGTCACCGCCAGCAGCGGAATCTTGAAGCTCCTGTCCTCGCACAGGGTCGCCAGGTCGCGGATTTCCAGCAAGCTCAGCTGGGGGGCGGAAAATACCACCACATCCACCTCATCAGTGACCCGGTAAGAGCCCTGCAGCGCCATGACTTCGGCACGCTCAATGGTGCGCGCCGGCAAGTGTTCCATCTTCAGGTCTTGTGCTCGAATGGCCTCCGGGGTGATGCCCACCATATGAAACAGCGCGGTTGAACCAAAACTGGCCATGGCCGCGCCAAAGTGCTTGAGCGAGTCGGAGCCGGGATTGCCCTCCACCCCCTCGAGAACCGGTACTTCCCAGTAATTGCCGGATTGCTTGCCGATGAAGCCGCCCAGGGCGCCCCATTCATTGAGCGTCTGCGGCCGCCAGTTGATGCGAAAGCGCCGGCCCGGTAGTCGGTGCTGGTCCAGGTGATAGCCATAGCGGGGTGTGCGCCCGGTCAGGCCAGCGGCCAGGGCCGAGGGGCCACCCTCGAAGTTGGAGCGCGCGCCACAAATCGAATTGGAATAGATCACCACACCGGTGTCGCCA
>CAXRBE010000031.1:0-2198 GCA_964228805.1 Burkholderiaceae bacterium | reverse complement strand
TGGCCACCAAATTTGGCCGCCAGCACAGTGGTGATGGCCGCCGTCAATGTGGTCTTGCCATGGTCCACGTGCCCAATGGTGCCTACGTTGACGTGCGGCTTGGTCCGCTCAAATTTCTCTTTCGCCATGTTTCAAATCTCCTGCATCGATGCAAAAAATCAACTACTTCAACCATCCGATACGCTGGCAAACGCCACGCACCTGCTTGTCTGGTGCCCATGGCGGGAATCGGACCCGCGACCTCTCCCTTACCAAGGGAGTGCTCTACCACTGAGCCACATGGGCAATGCTGCTGCCACCGCCAACCCAGCAAATGTCTTCGAATGGAGCGGGAGACGGGAATCGAACCCGCGTCATCAGCTTGGAAGGCTGGGGTTCTACCATTGAACTACTCCCGCATCAAAGCCGGCTCGCGCCAACCCTTGCTACACCACATCCAACACACTTGCCCTGCCACCGATTTCTGGTGGAGAGGGCTGGATTCGAACCAGCGTAGGTGTAAACCGGCAGATTTACAGTCTGCTGCCATTAACCACTCGGCCACCTCTCCAAAAGGTGAGCCTGCCATTATGCCATGAAATACCGTTTCGAAGGCGTTTGCCAACCTTCACCATTGAACAGCCGCTTCGCCATGCTGGCGCAGAAAGGCATTGGCCAGGCTGAAGTGAGCGCAACCCATGAAAGGCCGGGGACCGCGTGTGGCCGACAAGGGTGAGGGGTGGTTGGCACTCAGCACCAGCTGCCGCTCCTGACCGATCTTTTCCAGCAATTCCCATTTTTTCTGCGCATGAGCCCCCCAGAGCATCCAGACCCGGGGCCGGTCAATCTGGCAAACTGCCCGCAAAATTAAGTCAGTAAGCACTTCCCAACCTTTTCCCGCATGTGAGGCCGGCCGGCTGTCCTCCACGGTCAGGCAGGTATTGAGCAAGAGCACACCTTGACGGGCCCAGTTTACAAGTGAGCACTCACCATCACAGATAGGCTTTATCAAGGCGGGGTCGCGCGCCAGCTCCTTGAAAATATTGCGCAGCGAGGGCGGGGGCCGAACACCGGTCGGCACCGAAAAGGCCAGGCCCTCGGCTTGGCCGGGTCCATGGTAAGGGTCCTGACCCATGATCAGAACCCGCACCTGCGCCAGGGGGGTCAGCGCCAGCGCGCGCAGGGGGTGCGGGGGGTAGATGGTTGCGCCGGCAGCCAGTCGCGATCGGACGAAATCACCCAGCTGTCGCGCTGCCGAGCTGGCCCAGAATTCACGCAGCAGGGGCTCCCAGTCCGGGGTCACCGGCCAATCCTGGGGTGCCCAACGGCTCAGGCGGGACGCCGCCTCCAGCTCCAGCCGCCCCTGCGTCATCGCTGCGGCTCCCGCAACTCAGGCAAACAAATCCGCCAGCGCCAGGCCAGGGTCGGGGGCGCGCATGAAGGCCTCACCGACCAGGAAGGCATGCACGCCCGCAGCGCGCATGCGCTGCACATCCTCGCGACCAAGAATACCGCTTTCGGTGATCAGCAGACGCTCGGGCGGTAGCTGCGGCAGCAGCGACAGGGTGGTGTCGAGCGAGACTTCAAAAGTGCGCAAATTGCGGTTGTTGATGCCCACCAGCGGCGTCTTGAGCCGCAGCGCCCGCTCCAGTTCGGCGCCATCATGCACCTCGACCAGCACCGCCATACCAAGGCTCAGGGCGATGGCCTCGAGCTCGGCCATGCGGGCATCGTCCAGGCAGGCAGCGATCAGCAAGATTGCATCGGCCCCCATGGCACGCGATTCATAGATCTGATAGGGATCGATCATGAAGTCCTTGCGCAGGACCGGCAGGTCGCAGGAGGCGCGCGCCTGCTTGAGGTAGTCGGGCTGGCCCTGGAAAAACTGGCGGTCCGTCAGCACCGACAGACAGGCTGCGCTGACCCGGCCGTCACCCTGGGCATAGCTTTGCGCGATATCGGCAGGAATGAAATCCTGTCGCAACACGCCTTTGCTGGGGCTGGCCTTTTTGATTTCAGCGATCACCGCCGCCTGGCCTATTTCGATCTTGGCGCGCAGGGCAGCGGCGAAGTCGCGAGTGAGCAGGCGTGATTCGGCGTCAGCCCGCATATCAGCAAAAGGTTTTTTCCGAAGGGCAGCCGCCACCTCCTCGCGCTTGACTGCCACAATCTTGTTCAGGATGTCACTCATGTCCAGCGCCCCTCATGCCTGGCCCAGT
>CAXRBE010000030.1:0-6940 GCA_964228805.1 Burkholderiaceae bacterium | reverse complement strand
GAGTTGAGAGGAAGAAGGCGTTAGCAACCCCTTCTCGTACTTCTGGATCGCTGTGTGCGAGACACCGACTTTTTCACCCAAAGCACCCAGGGTCAGACCAGCAGCCAATCGTGCTTGCCGAATGCGATCTGCGATCATGATACCTCCTAGGGTTTGGTTTAAAAGATCTGGAAGTCTACCAAATTTTTAAACCCCTGGGTAGTCTTTGCCTTGGTGCGCGACAGATGGCGCTATATGCTTGCCAGGACTGCTGGCCTTCAGTGGCCGACACGCGTGGTGGCAGGAATTTCTCCTA
The DNA here is from genome assembly GCA_964228805.1 of Burkholderiaceae bacterium. GTDB lineage: Bacteria > Pseudomonadota > Gammaproteobacteria > Burkholderiales > Burkholderiaceae_C > Hylemonella. The sequence goes on along the minus strand of CAXRBE010000030.1, from coordinate 6,645 downwards.
ACCAGCGAGGAAGTTAGAGCAAAACCTTGGAAGCGCCCCGATTTCCTCATTCGGGGGGTGTTTTCAGGACAACAAGCCTCACACCTTCGGGATGAGTGTTTGCGGTGCTGCTATACTCCACCAGCGTCGCCTCACTGATCCGCCAGCGTTCGGCCAACTCGGTTTGAGTCATGCATCGTTCCTTCATCATGTGCGTCTTTCCGCAAGAGTTGTCAGGACTGCTATGAAGGCGCTGTTTGCAGTGGAAGGCAAGAAGAATGTTGGCGGACCAAGATGGTTTGACGGTGGCACCGAGGTGAAGGAATTAGAGCGCTTGCAGACAGGGACTTTACGTTGATGACCGCAGTTTCCAACAGTCTTCCTTTTCAAGCCGTTTTGGCGCTGACTGAGCAGCTGACAGGTGGCAGTAGTCAGCGATTGTCATGGACACACATCCGCCAAATTCTTGATGATCTCACTGAGGGACATTTCTGGCTCGGCTATCAGATGCCAGGCGAATGGGGGACTTTCCGGGGAAGAATCGAGAACGGTACTGATTTGTTTGAAAACGTCAGCCAGGTGTCCTGTCGCGATCCAGGTGATGTCAAGGACTACGGCCGCTGTCATCGGACCTCAGTTGCCGTTTATTACGGCGCCAACAATCTGGATACAGTGCTCTCCGAACTATCGCCAGAAGTCGGCGACCGAGTCCATGTGGCGGTTGCGAGACCCAAGACCAATGCGGAAATTGTGCTGACCGCGATTGGTGAAATCGATCACGTCAGGCGTTACAACCGGGCACTTATCGGTAGTGAGGAAACACTGGCAATCATTCGAGGGCTTCTGGATAACGTCAAGTCGGACGGCGATCTCAGAAAAATATTCCTTGATGCATTTATGGCCGACCTTTTTCTTGCCCCGGCCAGTAGAGCGAGTGATTACAAGGCGACTAGTGCGCTGAGCGACATTATTTTCTCGGCCAGCAAGGATGGAAGGCCGATCCTCGATGGCTTCGCGTATCCCAGTGTTGCTCATCGCGGCGGAATGAACTTCGCGATCCATCGCTCAGCGTTTTCGGCAAAGATGGAGGTGATCCACTGCATGGCGTTCGACATCATCGAATCACTTGGCTACGGAATCTACGGGCGCAAGCAATATGCGAAAAGCAAGTCGATTGCTCCGGACGGTGCCATCGAGTGGGAGCGTTTGTAGATTGTCTCCATGGCAGCGGGGTATGGCGGTAGCAGTCCAGTATGCATCTGGCCCAGCATGTATCGGGCGCTGATGATCAAACACATTGAGTCGATTTGTCAAAAACCCACAAATCTCCGCGTGCTTCCGCTACAATACTATCCATCGGTTGAGATAAGTTCGGTTTAACGAGCGACTCCACCACCATATAAATGGGCTCGGATAATCTCCGGGCCCTTTTCTTTTGGCGTCTCCCCGGAGAAGTGCGGGGAGTGGTGCGGTTTATCCCAGTCGGCGCTGGAGATTTTTGAGTTTTTCTTGAAAATCCGGCTGCGATTCAATTGCTTCCTGCCGAATTTCGACCGCACTGGGTTGCGCCGGTTTATTTATTAAGCTGTTATCTTTTTGTGCAGCACCAGAAATGAGCCAAATAAGGCACAAACCAATGCTCATCAAGAGCCAAATAATCAGGACGCTGTCCGAGGGTAATGTCGATAATTCATAGATGACCGACAGATCGGTCAGAAATGTGCCCCAGGGCAGTTTTTCCAGCCAGTCAAAATTGCCGGTTCGTGCCCAGATCAGGTAAATCACATTGAGCAATGCCAGCAGATTGACCAGCACCAGCAGGCCTGCCAGAGCACGCAAAATACCGGCTCGCATGCTGCTTAACCCTGCAATACCTTGGTGATTTTCATGTTCAATATTTCGGCCACCTGCACCCTCAGTTTGGAAGTGGCATTCACATCGACTTCACTTTGGTAGGCGCAAGCAACCAATTCCGAGGTTTGGCTGCGCAGACCATCAATTTCGGCCCTGATGGCCACCAATCGGTCTTCGAGTTGTTTTATTTCAGTCAATTTATCTGACATTTGCCGAATGGCAGAGTTCACTTCCTCCCAAACTTGCAGACGGGGGTCATTGATTTTCAGGGAATTGAAAAGGGCCATTATCGAATCGCCCAAATCATTGAGCGATTCGGGGGAAAACTTTTCCGCTGGCTGCGCTGCGGCCGGCGGTACCTGGGGCGGGGGCTCGGTGATTGGCGTAGCGATAGGTGTGGCGTTAGGCGTGGGGGTTTGTGCAGTGGTTTCTTCAGCGGTTTGTGCAGGGTTTTGCGGGGCGTTCTGCAGGGTGCTTGGCGTCTCGCTCTGCGGCGAATTCTGCGCCTCCAGCTGATCGTCGCTGGGTTTGCTCCAGCCGCCACGGGGATCGAATCGCATCATGACCAGTTTCGGGTTTTGATTACTCATGACCGGGCCTTTCCAATAAAGTTGGCAGCAGCACGAAATTCGTGATTAAATGCAGGGCTCGAGATTTTATGCGCAATCTCATCGGGGGGGTAAATAATACCAATATCGAGGAGAAACCATGTCTGCGTTACTCAAAATACTGATCACCAGCCAAAAGGGCGGTGTCGGCAAAAGCACGGTGTCTGCCAACTTGGCGGCCTATTTTGCCCATACCGCGGGCAAATTGACTGCCCTGATCGACCTCGATCACCAGGGCACGGCTGGTAAATGGGTCAGAAATATTGCACCCATTGGAATTCAGTGCATCTCGGTAGCCTCGCCAAATAACAAGGGCGCGGGCATGGCCTTGCTCCAGGCCAGGCAGGCCATGCGTTCTGCCAATTCCGCCACCGAGGTGATCATTGCCGATCTGACCTGGACAGATATTCTCCCGGCTGAATTCATGTTTGAATTCGATATGGTGCTTGTGCCCAGTTCCCTGTCGCGGGTTGAACTCGACAGCACCCTGGAGTTTGTCAACCGGTTTGATTTTGTTTTCAATTCAAAATTGCGCCACCCGCCCAAACTCATTGTTGTGCCCAGCCGGGTGGTCAATATGGACACCTACAAGAATATTTTTTTCCAATCCTTCAATACTGCATTTTTCCTGTCGCCGCCAGTCCGCTTCAATGACCAGGCCAGCGAGTTTTTTGGAGCGGAATTCTTTGTCAAGGCGCAGGACGAAGAAACCCGGGAAAACTTTATCCAGTTCGGCCGCTCGATCGAGGAAATCGGGCGTCTGCAAAACGATGCCAAGCCACAACCCAAGGGCCTCTACCAGCCCAAGATGACCAGCTCCATCCTGGACCGCTTTCGGGCTGGCCGCAATGCCACTGCCAAGCAGATCAAGGTGGCAGCCAATGACTTTGATGTCTCCACCATGAAAGCCAGGCTCAAAGCGGTCATACCCAGCTTCCTGCGCTCGGATTCAGCCAAGTAAAAACAAAAGCCTTGTTGCTGCGCGCCAGGTGACACCGCAGCGTTGCTGCCCCTTATCGGGCGCAGCGAAACCCGATGTTGTGATGCCCCGCCGCAGGCGCGCGCGAGAGGGCCAGGCCGCGTTCGGTGCTGCGTAATTCCACCGCTGGCGAGTCATGGCCGCCGCCGCGGGTGGCGCGCACCGGGCCGGGCGCCAGGTCTTCGCGCCCATCGTCCTCGCGATAAGGGTAGGGCCGGTAGGCACTGGCCACCCAATGCCAGGCATTGCCCGCCATGCCCACCACGCCATAGGGGCTAGCGTGCGCCGCATAGGCGTCCACGGGCGCGGTCTGGTTCCAGCCACTGGCAAAGCGTGCTTGCGCGGGCGTAGGCGCGCTGTTGCCCCAGGGGTAGCGCAGGGCATGGGGGCCGCGTGCCGCTTTTTCCCACTCGGCTTCGGTGGGCAAGCGTTTGCCCAGCGCCCGGCAGTAGGCCTGTGCACCCAGCCAGCTCACTTCCACCACCGGATGGTTTTCAAACCCGGGGTCAGCGCGCCAGACACCACCCACGCGGTGAATGCGTGCATCGGCATCGTCCCAGTCAAAGTAGCGCCGGCCCTGGGCATCTGTGGTGCCATGGCGCTGGAGAAAGTCGGCGAACTCGGCATTGCTCGTCTGCAGGCGGTCGATCTCGAAAGCCGCTAGCGTCACCCTGTGCGCCGGCCGCTCATCCGGCAGGCCATCGTCGCTGCCCATGGTGAACGGCCCGGCCGGGATGCGGATCATCTCAAGCGCTTGTGCGCTGGCATTGAGGGCCCGCGCGGGTGAGAGCAAGAGCGCGGCGGTGGCCAAACTGGCAAGCAGTCGGGGCCGGGGGAATAGGATCATTCCTGTGATCTCAAAAAAAAGGGCTGGCACGCGGCCAGCCCTGGGCGACATTTTGCAGCCTGCCTCAGTCGGCAAACACGCCGGCAGCACGAATGGCCTTGCCCCACTTGTCGGTTTCGGCCACCAGCCAGGCGCGCTGGCCATCCGAAGTTTGCCGCACAGCGGGCGGGATTTCGCCGCCCAGCTCGGCCATGCGGCTGACAAAGGCCGGGTCTTTCAGGGCGGTGCGCTTGGCATCGCCAAATTTCTGCAGCACCGCCGCAGGCGTGCCTTTGGGGGCATAAACGCCATGCCACACGATCACCTCGAAATCGCGCATGCCACTCTCATGCAGGGTGGGCGCATCGGGCAGCGCCTTGATGCGCTGCTTGGTGGTCACGCCGTAAAACTTCACAGTGCCGGCCTTGATATGCGGCGTGGTGCTGGTGGTCTGGTCGCACAGCAGGTCGACCTGTCCGCCCAGCAAGGCATTGAGCGCCGGTCCGGTGCCCTGGAAGGGCACGGTGGTCAGGCTCACCCCGACCGATTGCTGAAACAGCGTGCCGCACAGGTGCGACACTGCGCCCAGGCCGGCATTGGCCAGGTTGACCTTGTCGCCGTTGGCCTTGATATAGCTCACCAGCTCACCCAGATTTTTGGCAGCCATGTCCTTGCGTGCCAAGAGGGTCATGGGCACATCGACCACATTGCCCACATGATCGAAATCATTGATCGGGTTGTAGGCCAGCTTGCGGTAGAGCGCGGGTGCGGTGGCCATGCCGTTGTGGTGGATCAGAAAGGTGTAGCCGTCGGCCGGTGCCTTCATCACATAGTTCGCTGCAATGGTGCCGCCAGCCCCAGCCTTGTTCTCCACCACCACGGTCTGGCCGAGCGATTTGGTCATGGTGGCGGCCAGGGTGCGGGCCACGATGTCGGTGGGGCCGCCAGCGGCAAAGGGCACCACCAGGGTAATGGGTTTGCTCGGGTAGCTCTGGGCGAAGGCTGGGCCAAGGCCCAGCGCCAGGCCAGCGGCCAGCGCCGCCAGGGTGAGATTGCGTCGTGAAAAGTTCATGGTCAGATGTACCTCGGTCAGACATTGAAGGAAGTAGTGAATGGTGAGGCAAAACAAGCCCCCACACAGGGGGGGTTTTCCCTAAGCAAAACGCAGCTCGTCAGCTGCCGCTTGCTGCAAGCTAGGCTGGCAACACGCCAGGCGCACGCTGGGCAAGCCGCATCTGGCTGGCATAGGCTTCGCGCCAATCTATCGACGGGTCGAGCTGAAAGTAGCCGCTGCGGGCCCCGAGCAGGGTCTGGGGGTCATCCACACAGGGCGCGGCCTGGCCGGCTGCAAAAGCTCTGGCTGCCAGCAGAGCCCGGCGGCGTGTGCGCGCAATCATCAGGTCGCCAGGGCCCAGGTGCTCGAAGCCGTGATCCGTGATGGCGCCCATGCTTTCGCACACAGCCTGATCCTGCAGTTGGATATTGTCGATGCCCGAATAGATCTGCTTGCTGCGCTGCGCTTGCCGGTCGATCAGCCAGTCGTTGTCGGCGTTGGCTTCCAGGCGCCAGCGATCCAGCCAGCCTGTGCCATTGGGAAGCATGCCCGGGCGGGGGCGGCTGCCTCCCAGGGGCTTGCCATCCTTGAGTGGCAAGGCAGTGCCTGGCACCTCGGTGCGCCGCCGGATGAACAGCATTTGCGTGTGCGTGTCGTCCAGCGGCACCCAGGCGCGCGCCTGGATGTTGTTGCTGAACTCGCCCTGGGGAGTCTGTGTCCAGAACGGGAACATGTAGTTGGCAAAGCGCCAATACAGGCGGTCGTTGCGCACCTTGCGATAGGCGCCGTACATCGTGCCCCACGGAGCATCGCTGACCTCGTAGGCCGGCGCCCGCTCATCGCTGGTGAATTCGAGCGGGTGACCCTGCGGCACATTGTCAGGGTCCAGGTGTCCCACATGCAGGAAGCCGAAATGCGAGGTGTCGATGTCACCCTCCAGGGCTTGAATCCAGTTGCAGTCACGCCGCATGAAGCTGACATCGACCGCATCCTCGGGCATCAAGGTCGCCTCCACATCGGGCAGGGGCGGGGCTTGCGGACGATCGCCCATATAGACCCAGAATACCCCGGCACGCTCGGCTGTCCTGTAGGCGCGCGCGTGTACCTTGTCCTTGAAATCCTGCTCCGGCGGCACGCTGGGCATGTCCACGCAGCGCCCGGTCACATCGAATTTCCAGCCATGGTAGATGCAGCGGATGCCGCCTTCCTCATTGCGCCCGAGGAACAGCGAGGCGCAGCGGTGCGGGCAGCGATGGTCCATCACCCCCACCCGGCCGGCGCTGTCGCGAAAGGCGATCAGCTTCTCACCCAGCAGCATGAGCCGGATCGGGTCGCCGTCGGCCTT
>CAXRBE010000029.1:0-12472 GCA_964228805.1 Burkholderiaceae bacterium | reverse complement strand
GGCTACAACCGTCAACGCATCCCTGGCAACTGGAAGTTGATGCAGGAAAACATCAAGGACCCCTACCATCCGGGACTGCTGCATACCTGGTTTGTCACCTTTGGCCTCTGGCGGGCCGATAACAAGTCCGAGCTGCGCATGGACTCGCACCATCGGCATGCGGCCATGATTTCCACCCGGGGCAATGCCATGAATAGCAATGAGGCGGCCCAGGTGTCGAGCTTCAAGCAGAGCATGGAGCTCAATGACAAGCGCTTTCTCGACATCGTGCCCGAACCCTGGTGGGGTGGGCCCACCGTGGTGATGACCACCCTGTTTCCAAGCGTGGTCTTCCAGCAGCAGGTCAACAGCGTGTCCACGCGCCATATCCAGCCCGATGGCCATGGTGCCTTCGATTTTGTCTGGACCCATTTCGGCTTTGCCGACGATACACCAGAGATGACCGAGCGCCGTCTGCGCCAGGCCAATCTGTTCGGGCCAGCGGGATTTGTCAGCGCCGACGACGGCGAGGTGATTGAATTTTCCCAGCAAGGCTTCGAGCAGAAACCGCAACACCGGGCGCTGGCTGAGATGGGTGGACGCGAGGTGGGCGAGACCGAGCACATGGTGACCGAAACGCTGATTCGTGGCATGTACGCCTATTGGCGCAAGGTGATGGAGGCCTGAGCATGCTCGACTTTGCCGACTATCAGGCCTTGCTGCAGCTGCAAGCCGACTACGCCAGTGCGGTCGACAGCGGCGACTGGGATCTGTGGCCCACCTTTTTCACAGACGATTGTGTCTACAAACTGATTCCCCGCGAGAATCACGAACGCGGTTTTCCCTTGGCGACTTTGGGTTTTGACAGCAAGGCTGGTTTGCTCGATCGGGTCTATGGCATCAAGGAAACCCTGTTTCACGATCCTTACTACCAGCGCCATGTGGTGGGCGCGCCCATGGTGCGCCAGGTACTTGATGGCCAGATCCATTGCGAAGCCAATTACGCGGTCTTTCGCACCAAGTTGGATGGCCCCAGCACGGTATTCAATGTGGGGCGCTATCTGGATGTGGTGGTGCGCACCCCCCAAGGGTTGAAGTTTGCCCAACGCCTGTGTGTGTATGACAGCGAAATGATTCCCAACTCCATTATTTATCCGATCTGACCATGAGCGACGACCAACCAGCCTGGGTCGATGTGGCCGCTGTTGAGGAGCTGTTTGAGGGGGCAGGAATCGCTTTTCCAGCTATTGGCCGGGAAATCGTCTTGTACCTGCAAGACGGGGCGGTATATGCCACCGATGTGCTGTGTTCACATGGCGATGCGCGCTTGTGCGATGGTTTTCTTGAGGGCTTTGAGATCGAGTGCCCGTTTCACCAGGGCCGCTTTGACATTCGTACTGGCGCTGCCACCGGCGCGCCTTGCACCGAGGCGATCCGGAGCTGGCCGGTGAAGGTGGAAGCCGGGCGGGTCTGGCTATGCCTGGATGATTGAGCTCAAAGGACGTATTTGCAGCAGCATGGCATCGCCATAGCTGAAAAAGCGGTAGCGCGTGGCAATCGCGTGACGATACAGCGCCATGATGTGGTCATAGCCAGCAAAAGCACTCACCAGCATCATCAGGGTTGACTTGGGCAGGTGGAAATTGGTGATCAGCAAATCCACGAGTTGGAAGCGAAAACCTGGTGTGATGAAAATAGCGGTGTCGCCACTGGCCTGTCCGGATCGGGCCCAGGACTCCAGCGTGCGCACCGTGGTGGTGCCAACCGCCACAATGCGCCCGCCCCGAGCGCGGGTGGCAGCTATCGCAGCTTGGGTGCTTGCTGGAATTTCGTACCACTCACTGTGCATCCTGTGCTCGGCCAAATTTTGGGTTTTCACCGGCGAGAAGGTGCCTGCTCCGACATGCAGGGTGACATTGGCCCGTTGCACGCCACGCGCCTCCAGCGCCGCCAGCACTGCCTCATCAAAATGCAGTGCTGCAGTGGGGGCTGCTGCCGCCCCGGGCCTGGCAGCAAACACGCTCTGGTAGCGTGCCTCATCCTCGGCTGAGTCGTCATGGGCAATATAGGGCGGCAGAGGCACATGGCCGAACCGCTCCATCAGATGGAGGGGCTCGTCGCTGAAGCGCAGACGAAACAGGGGGCCTTGCTCATCTGGCCAACGACCCAGCAGTTCGGCGGTGAAGCCCTCATCAGGGCTTGGTGTCACTGGGGGACTCGAAGAGGATGTGCGACCCGGCCCATTGGGGGCGTCCCCAGCGCCGCTTTTTTCCAGGCCGCCCATCCGCAGGACAGTGCCGATCGGTGGCTTTTTACTCACCTTCATGTGAGCCACCACCTCATGACTGGGTAGCACCCTTTCCACCAGCAACTCCAGCTTGCCCCCGCTTGGCTTTTCGCCATACAGGCGGGCCTTAACCACCAGGGTGTCGTTGAAAACCAGCAAGTCGCCTGGCTGCAGCAGCCCGGGCAGGTCGCGAAAGACCCGTTCAACAGGCTGGGGGCCAGTGCCATCGAGCAGGCGTGAGGCGCTGCGCTCAAGGGCTGGGTGTTGGGCAATCAGCTCAGGGGGGAGCTGAAAATCGAAGTCATTGAGGGTAAAAACGCGCTGGGCGTGGCAAACCTGGGGCATGTGCTTGAGGGCTGGACCGACCCGTACCAAGGTCATGAAAAGATAAGCCTTATTTTCCCATGCCAGCCGCAATGACCAAGGCCTGGCTGGGGCGGGTGAAATAATCCTCTCCATGAAAGCTTTTCGCATCGGCTCCGGTGCTGGCTACTCAGGCGACCGGATTGACCCAGCGCAGGACCTGGCGCAACGGGGCGAACTCAATGCGCTGGTGTTTGAGTGCCTGGCCGAGCGCACCATCGCGTTGGCGCAGCTCAGGCGAAGCCAGGACCCAAAGCAAGGCTACGATCCCCTGCTGAAGGCGCGCATGCGCGCCGTGTTACCGGCCTGCGTGCGCCAGGGCACCCGCATCATCAGCAATATGGGCGCGGCCAACCCCATGGCGGCCGGACAGGCGGTGCTTGAGGTGGCGCGAGAGTTGGGCTTGTCCCGTCTGCGGGTGGCGGTGGTGTTGGGTGACGATGTGCTGCCCTGGCTACGAAGCCATGATGTGCCTCTGCTCGACACGGGCTTGGTGGCCAAAACGGCACACCAGCTGGGCCCGAGCCTGATCTCGGCCAATGCTTATCTTGGCGCAGACGCCCTGTTGCCCGCCCTGCGTATGGGCGCAGATGTGATCATTTGCGGACGGGTGGCCGATCCGGCCTTGTTCCTGGCGCCTTTGATGCACCATTTCAATTGGGCGAACGATGACTGGGGTCAACTCGGTCAAGGGGTGGCGGTGGGCCATTTGCTCGAGTGCGCCGCCCAGGTGAGTGGGGGCTATCTGGCCGATCCACCTTTTGTACAGGTGCCAAATTTGGCCATGGTCGGGTTTCCATTGGCAGAAGTGCAGGAAGATGGACAGGCCGTGATCACCAAATTGCCCGGCACTGGCGGCCGGGTCGACCGCCTGAGCTGCACTGCCCAATTGCTCTACGAAATTGAAGACCCGACCGCCTATCTGCAGCCTGATGTGGTGGCTGATTTTTCCGCAGTGCAATTGCAGGAGCTGGGCGCTGACCGGGTTGGCGTCACCGGTGCCAGCGGGCGAGAACGCCCCAATTGGCTCAAGGCGACGTTGGGCTACCGAGAGGGCTTTATTGGTGAGGGGCAAATTTCCTACGCCGGTCCTGGCGCACGTACGCGCGGTGAGCTGGCGCTACAGGTGTTGCGCGAGCGCTTGTCCCTGCTTGGCCTGGACAGATTGGAACACCGGGCCGAGCTGATTGGGGTCAACGCGATGCATGGCCCGGCCCTGGGTGCTGAGCATGAGCCCTACGAGGTGCGCTTGCGGCTGGCCTTGCGTGCGCCCAAGCGCGAGCAGGCCGAACTTGCCGGCCTTGAAGTTGAGGCTCTGTATCTCAACGGCCCGGCCGCTGGCGGTGGTGTGACCCAGTCGGTGCGCGAAGTGGTGGCAGCAGCTTCGGCCCTGGTGCCACGCGAAGCGGTCAGCCCTGAATGTCGGATGCTGGAGTTATGACATGAAACTACGCGAAATTGCTCTGGCCCGCTCGGGCGACAAGGGCAACCGGGCCACGCTCAGCGTGATTGCGCTCAGGCCAATAGACTACCCCGTGCTGGAACGGGCGCTGACTGTCGAGCGCGTCCAGGCCTTGTATTCGGGCCTGGTTCGGGGCAAGGTCAGGCGCTATGCGCTGGCACAGCTCGGCGCGCTGCACTTTGTCCTGGACGATGCGCTGGCGGGTGGGGTGACACGCTCATTGGCACTGGATGCGCATGGCAAGACCTTGAGCTCGGCTGTGTTGGAAATGAATTTGAACCAGGACGGGTCTACACTTGGGGCCTGATTTTAAGGAGACGTTGATGTTCACGATTTTTCGCCGCTGCGCCATCTTGTCTGTCGTGCTTTGGGCTGCTGTTGCCGCGATGGCCCAGCCCTACCCGAACAAACCGATCAAGGCGATCGTGCCATTTGCGGCGGGCAGTGCCACCGATCAAATCGGACGCGCCTTTGCCGCCAAGATGTCCGAAGCCCTGGGTCAGCCCATCGTGATCGAGAACAAGGCTGGCGTCAATGGCATGCTGGGTGCTGACGCCGTCGCCAAAGCGGCCCCCGATGGCTACACCATCCTGTTCGGTACCAACAGCACCAATGCTGCACTCAAGAGCCTGATGAAAAAACTGCCCTATGACCAGGACACAGCCTTCTCGCCGGTGGGTTATCAGGGCTCGGTGCCGCTGATCGTTGCCATCAATAACAATGTGCCGGCCAAGACACTGCGTGAGTTCATTGACCTGGCCAAAGCCAAGCCAGGACAGGTGACTTTTGCCAGCGCCAGTACATCACAGCTGGTGTCAGCCGAGATGCTGGCCAGTATGGCGGGCGTGCAGATGACCAATGTGCCCTACAAAAGCGGGCCGGCTGCCATGACCGATCTGATCGGCGGCCAGGTGATGATGTTCAGTGCCGACTTCGCTGTCACTTTGCCGCAGGTCAGAGGCGGCAAGATTCGTGGCCTGGCAGTCACCTCGACCAAACGGTCGGCGGCCATCCCCGAGTTGCCCACCGTCAACGAGGCCCTCGGTCTGAAGGACTATGAACTGATCGCCTATTTCGCGGTATTTGCCCCAGCGGGTACGCCTGCCGAGGCAATCAACAGACTGAACCAGGCGGTCAATGCGGCGGCGCAAAGCAAGGACCTGCAGGAAAAGTTTGCGCCGCTGGGCTTCATGGTCGAACCTGGCAGCCCCGAGGCTTTGGCGCAGCGCACCCGTGCTGAAAGTGCCAAGTGGGCCAAGGCAATCCGCGACGCAAAAATTGAGCCGCAATGAGTCGGGTCAATCAGTTCGGCTTCAGGCTGTCGCTCTTGCCTTAGGTGAATTCCAGCAATTCGGCAAAGCATTCTTCCCGGCCGACATTGTCTGTGCCGCAAAAGGCGCTGCTCAAGCTGGGCCTGACGCGTGATATCGACCTGGCACTGCACCTGCCCTTACGCTACGAGGACGAGACCCGCATTACCCGCCTGGCCGATGCGCGCGAGTGCGAGACTGTGCAGATCGAGGGGGAGGTGACGTCCTCTGAAGTCACCTTCAGGCCGCGCCGCCAACTGCTGGTGACAGTGCAAGACGGCGCCGACACTTGTGTGCTGCGCTTCTTCAATTTTTATCCCTCGCAGCAAAAGGCGCTGGCGGTGGGTGCGCGGATTCGGGTCAGGGGGGAGTTGCGTGGCGGCTTTCTAGGGTGGTCGATGATGCACCCGCAGACACGCCCGGCCACCGGTGAGTTGCCCAAGGCCTTGACGCCGGTCTATCCCACGGTGGCTGGCTTGCCCCAGCTTTATTTGCGCAAAGCGGTGCTCAATGGGCTGGCCCATGCAGACTTGTCGGAAACGCTGCCGCCGCAACTCGCGGCGAGCCTCAGGCTCAAGCCATTGTGGACGCTGCGGCAGGCGTTGGAGTTTCTCCATCAGCCCAAGCCCGATGTACCAATGGCGCAACTGGAGGATCACACGCATCCGGCCTGGCAACGCCTCAAGGCTGAAGAGCTGCTGGCGCAGCAGCTGTCTCAATTGCATTCGCGCCGCGAGCGGGATCGTTTGCGCGCACCCGAACTGAAAACCCTGGCTGGCCGTGCCTTGCAGGAACGCTTGCTGGCAGTGCTGCCCTTTGAGCTGACGCAGGCGCAACGCCGAGTGGGCGAGGAAATTGCACATGATCTGGTGGTCCCCAAACCTATGCATCGCTTGTTGCAAGGCGATGTCGGGTCGGGCAAGACGGTGGTTGCCGCGTTGGCGGCTGCGCGCTGCATCGACTCAGGCTGGCAGTGTGCCTTGATGGCGCCCACCGAAATTCTGGCTGAGCAGCATTTTCGCAAGCTGGTGGGCTGGCTGGAGCCGCTGGGCGTGCGGGTGGCCTGGTTGACCGGCAGCCAGAAAAAGAAAGAACGTGCCGCAATGCTGGAGCTGATTACGGGTGGTGAGGCGGGGCTGGTCGTGGGTACCCATGCGGTCATTCAGGAGCAGGTGCATTTCAAAAAACTTGCCTTGGCCATCATTGATGAGCAACACCGCTTCGGTGTGGCCCAGCGGCTGGCGCTACGGGGCAAGACGCTTGATGACGAGCTTGAGCCGCACTTGCTGATGATGACGGCGACACCCATCCCGCGCACTTTGGCGATGAGTTATTACGCCGACCTGGATGTCTCCACCCTGGATGAGTTGCCGCCCGGTCGCAGCCCGATCGTGACCAAGCTGGTGTCTGAGCATCGACGCTTTGAAGTGATTGAGCGCATCCGCTCCCAGCTGGCGCAGGGACGGCAGGTTTATTGGGTCTGTCCCCTGATTGAAGAAAGCGAGGCCCTGGACCTGCGCAATGCGACCCAGACCCATGCTGACTTGCTGGCGGCGCTTAATGGCACGCAGCCAGACGGGCCAGCCACTGAGGTCATGGTCGGGCTACTGCATTCGCGCCTGTCGCCTGCCGAAAAAAAGGCAGTGATGTCCATGTTTGTAAGTGGGCAGATGGGTGTGCTGGTCAGCACCACCGTCATTGAGGTGGGCGTGGATGTGCCCAACGCAACACTGATGGTGATCGAGCACGCTGAGCGTTTTGGCCTGAGCCAGTTGCATCAGCTGCGTGGGCGGGTAGGGCGTGGTGCGGCCGCATCGGCTTGTGTTTTGCTTTACTCGACTGGCGAAGCACCCCGACTGTCAGAGTCGGCGCGTGAGCGTCTCAAGGCCATGGCTGAGACCAACGACGGCTTTGAGATTGCGCGCCGGGACCTGGACATCCGTGGTCCGGGCGAGTTTTTAGGGGCGCGCCAATCGGGCGCGGCAATGCTGCGTTTTGCCGATCTTGGCACCGATACCCACTTACTGGCCTGGGCTCGCAGCAGCGCTGCAGTGATGCTGGACGAGCATGCCGACGCTGCTGCCCGGCATGTGGCGCGCTGGCTTGGCGGCCGGGCTGACTTCCTCAAGGCCTGAGCCAGACCTGCATGGCCAGACAGTCTGCAGACTGTGCAGGGTCAGCGCCTTAGCGCATACCGATCTTGACGTTGCCGAATATGCCCTGTGCTTCGCGTGGCAGGCAGCGCCAATACTGTTCGCTGGCCTGCACCTGGCCGCCCAAGGCGGCGGCGGCTTCCCAGGGCCAGCGCGGCTTGAAGAGGACGGCGCGGGCTATTGCCACCAGATCGGCATCGCCAGCCAGCAGCACCTCTTCAGCTTGCTTGGGCTCGGTGATCAGGCCTACAGCCAGGGTCGGCAGGCCGCTGGACTTTCTGATCTCGCGCGCGAAAGGCACCTGATAGCCAGGCCCGATAGGAATTTTTTGCTGAGGCGAGATGCCTCCAGATGAGACATGGATGAAATTACAGCCCAGGGCCTTGAGGCGACTGGCCAGTTCCTGGGTTTGTGCAAGGTCCCACCCGCCCTCGATCCAGTCGCTGGCCGATACCCGCATCCCCACCGGCCCATCAAAGGCGGCGCGCACTGACTGAAACACCTCCAGCGCAAAGCGTAGCCGCTTGTCCAGACTGCCCCCATACTCGTCATCACGCTGGTTGGACAACGGAGAGAGAAACTGGTGGATCAGATAACCGTGCGCGGCATGCAACTCAATGGCGTCAATGCCGATGCGCTGGGCACGTTGCGCAGCTAGTGCAAAAGCTTGACGCAAATGCCCGATTTGCGCAGTCGTCAAGGCGGCAGGCGCAGTTTCGCCCGGGAGTTGCGGCAGGGCTGAAGGGGCCAGAGTTTGCCAGCCGCCCTGCGCCGGTGTGATCAGACCACCGCCATGCCAGGGGGCGGCGCTGGAGCCTTTGCGACCAGCGTGACTGAGTTGCAGACAAACCGGCGTTGCCGGGGCATTCTTGCGGGCGCGTGCCAGCACATTGCCCAGCGCCTGCTCGGTCGGCTCATTCCACAGCCCCAGACAATGTGGCGTGATGCGGCCATCGGACGTGACCCCGGTTGCTTCGATGGTCATCATTGCGGCGCCACTGTTGAGCAAGCTGGTCCAATGGCTCAGATGCCAGTCGGTGGCCTGACCTTCCACGGCCGAGTATTGGCACATGGGCGCAATCACGATGCGGTTGGACAGATTTAATTGGCCACGCGGGCTGCTCAGGGAGTAAGGTGAAAAAAGCTGGCTCAAAATTTCCTCACGCATCAGGGTCGATAAAGGCGCGATTTTGTCATGCTCTTAGCCGGGCATTGAAGAGGGCTGGGCCAGGGCTGCTGCAGTCATCCTGATGCACCGGCGGTTGCTACAGCGCTCGGATCTGGCTCCGGGTCGGGCAGCTTTTGTTATCGGGGCCAACTAAGGGCGATGTCACAATTCAGCCATGACGCTGACAGAACTCAAATACATTCTGGCGGTAGCCCGCGAGAAACACTTTGGCAAGGCGGCTGAGGCATGTTTCGTTTCCCAGCCCACACTATCGGTGGCGGTGAAAAAGCTGGAGGAGGAGCTTGATGTCAAGCTTTTCGAGCGCACAGCCACTGAAGTGAATGTCACGCCGCTGGGCGAGGAAATTGTGCGCCAGGCCCAGGCTGTGCTGGAGCAGGCCGCCTTGATCAAGGAGATCGCCAAGCGCGGAAAAGATCCACTGACCGGCCCGCTTCGCCTGGGGGTGATCTACACCATCGGCCCCTATCTCCTACCCGACCTGGTGCTGCAGATGATCCGGCATGTTCCCCAGATGCCGCTGATCCTGCAGGAGAACTTTACGGTCAAATTGCTGGACATGCTCCGCACCGGCGAGATCGACTGCGCGATTCTGGCTGAGCCGTTTCCCGATGTCGGGTTGGCGCTGGCCCCGCTTTATGACGAGCCATTTTTTGCTGCCGTGCCAAGCCAGCACCCCTTGGCTCGACGCCAGCAGGTCACCGCGGAGGCACTCAAGCAAGAGACCATGCTGCTATTGGGTACTGGCCACTGCTTCCGTGACCATGTGCTGGAGGTTTGCCCGGAGTTCGCACGTTTTGCCAGCGATGCCGAGGGAATACGGCGCAGTTTTGAAGGCTCATCTCTGGAGACCATCAAGCATATGGTGGCTGCAGGAATGGGCATGACCCTGGTTCCACGTCTCAGCATCCCCAAGGATGCACTGACGACAAAGTCACGCAGAAGCTCGAAAGGCCATGGTAGTGAAAGCGCCTATGTGAAATATTTGCCTTTTGCCGGCGATCCGCCTTCACGTCGGGTGGTGCTGGCATGGCGGCGCAGCTTCACCCGCTACGAGGCCATCGCGGCATTGCGCAATGCCATCTACGCCTGCGAGTTGCCGGGCGTTCACCGCTTGTCCTGAGCAGGGATTCAATTTCCCATGGACTGGCGCCACAAAGCTGCCTTGTACCTGGACCTGATACGTTGGGACCGGCCGGCTGGCTGGCTTTTGTTGCTATGGCCCAGCCTGAGTGCACTCTGGGTGGCGGCTGGCGGGTTTCCTGGCTGGCATCTGCTCACGGTGTTTGTGCTGGGCACCATTCTGATGCGCAGCGCTGGTTGTTGCCTCAATGATGTGGCCGATCGAAATTTTGACCGTCATGTCAAGCGCACCGCTCAGCGACCGGTGACTTCAGGCCAAGTGTCTGTGCCAGAGGCTTTGTGGCTTGGTGCAGCGCTTGCCCTGTTGGCATTTCTTCTGGTGCTGACCACTCATCAGGCAGCGATTGCCTGGTCTTTCGCGGCATTGGCCGTGGCGGTGGCCTATCCTTTTGCCAAGCGGGTGTTTGCCATGCCCCAGGCGGTGCTGGGGGTGGCGTTCAGCTTTGGCATTCCCATGGCCTTTGCAGCAGTGGGTGGTGAAGTCCCGACGCTGGCCTGGGCCCTGTTGTTCGGCAATTTGTTCTGGGTGCTGGCCTACGACACTGAATATGCCATGGTGGACCGCGACGACGATCTCAGGATCGGCATGAAAACTTCAGCCATTACCCTGGGTAATTTTGATGTGGCGGCGATACTGGGCTTTTATGCCGTTCACCTGATGTGCTGGACGCTATTGCTGGTGGAGCGTCTGGCCCCCTCGGTTTGGTTTGTCACCTTGTTGCTGGCACTGGCTCAGGTGGCCTGGCATTACCGGCTGATTCGACTGCGCAAGCGTGAGGGCTGTTTCCTGGCTTTTCGGCTCAATCACTGGCTCGGATTGACGATGTTTGCGGGCATCGTGCTTGGCTTGGCATGCAAATAAAACAGGCTGACTATCGGTCAGCCTGGTGATGCTGTTCAAGCGCCAGGGTTTATTTTTTCTTGCCGGATTTCTTGGCCTTCTTGGTTTTTTTAGATTTGCCTTTGGCTGCCTTGACTGGCTTGTTATTTTCTTGAGCGCTTTGGGCCTGAGCAGGCTTGGGCGCTTGTGCCGGAGCCACTGCAGGCTGATTGGGCGCCACTGCCGGCTGAGCCGGAACCACAGCGGGTTGAGCCGGCATGGCAGGCTGGGCCTGGGCCATGACCAGAGCGGGGCTGAAACTTGCGGCCAGTGCTGCAGTGCGCAAGAAACGGTTAAATGATTTGTTCATGTCCTTATCCTGGATTTTGATGGAGAGATTATTGCTGACCGAACTCTTTGCCCAGTTCCCCGGCGCGTCGGTGCGCAGCATGCAGGGCCTGCATGAAGTTTTCCTTGATCTGTTTCGTCTCCATGACGGAGATTGCGGCATCGGTGGTGCCGCCCTTGGAAGTCACCCGTTGTCTCAGCACATCCGGCGGCTCGCTGGAGGATTGGGCCAGGGCGCTGGCGCCGCGAAAGGTATGCACAGCCAGACGGTAGGCCTGCTCAGGCGCCAGGCCCATCTGCGCGCCGGCTGCGGTCATGGCCTCAAGAAAATAAAAAACATAGGCCGGTCCGGAGCCAGACAGCGCAGTCACTGCGTCGAGTAGCTCTTCATCCTCTAGCCAGACGAATGAGCCGGTAGGGGCGATGACTTGCTCGACGCGCAGCCGGTCGGCTTGTGTTGCGCCAGGGCGGGCAAACAGTCCGGTGATGCCCTGACCGATCAGCGCTGGGGTGTTGGGCATGCTGCGAACCACCCGCTCACTGCCAAGCCAGCGCGCAATGCTGGCACTGGGAATGCCAGCAGCCACGCTCAGATGCAGGGCCTGAGCGGTGTGTGGCGCAACCGGGGCGGTGGCTTGCTGGAAGATCTGGGGTTTGACCGCCCAGATGACCAGCGCGGCCTGTTTGAGAAATTCCCCCGCCTCAGGCTTGGGGCTAAGACCGAACTTGTGGCCGAGTTGCTCTCGCGCCGCAGCGGAGGGCTCGACCACATCGATCATTTCCGGGCTGGCGCCTTGTTGGATCATTCCGCCCAGAATGGCGCTGGCCATATTGCCGCCGCCGATGAACGCAATCCTGTCAAGCATTGAAATAATTTCCTCTTCCTAGCAGCGGGTGAGACCGGGCTGCGAGAAAGATTGTCGCAGGTTGCGCCAAGCAGTTTGCCGATGGACTTGGTCGATTCATGGCCCTGACCTTTTCCATTCAATCTGTCATCTAGTCAGAGAATCAGCAGGGCAGGCTGATCAAAGATCATTAGTAGCATAAAAAGTAAGTGTGCGCTAACTCAAATTTCATTGTCGATCACAACAAGGCGCTCTGGTCTACATAAGGCTTTGGCGGTAGCAGAGAATGTTAAGGCGAGGGTTGGCCTGCGCCAGCCTTACGGGCAAAGGAACACCGACCAACCAATTTGATGCGCTTTGACACTAAGGAAAAATAATGGCATAATCTTCGGCTTCGCGATAAAGATTGCTGTTTACCGGGCTTTGCGGCCCGCGGCGATTTGGCGCGAATGTTCTGCCCAGCGAAGACGATGCGAGTGGTTTGCATCGTTGACGACGGGCCCAAGACTGACTGGATGACGCTGCCGCGGGTGGTGAATTCCGGTGCAAGTTGGGAAAATTGAAATGATCCAAACT
>CAXRBE010000028.1:0-4026 GCA_964228805.1 Burkholderiaceae bacterium | reverse complement strand
GTGTTCGTCGCCGGATTCGCTACCCCCGGGCTCTCTGCCCTGGAAGACCAGGCGGAATTTGGACTGGCAGCGCTTATGGAGCACGGCGACCGGCTTGCGTTCACGACAGACACCTTTGTGGTGGCTCCGCTCTTTTTTTCGGGCGGTGACATCGGCTCCCTGGCGGTGGCGGGCACAGTCAACGACCTGGCGATGAGCGGAGCGCGCCCCTTCTACCTGTCATGCGGATTTGTTCTTGAGGAGGGACTGCCCATCGACACGCTTCGGCGCGTGGTCCGAAGCATGCGGCAAATGGCAGACAGCGCCGGAGTGCAAATCGTAACAGGGGACACCAAAGTTGTTGAGAAAGGCGCTGCCGATCAGCTTTTCATCAACACTGCCGGAGTGGGCGTGATCCCACGCGGCGTGCAGGTATCCGCGTCGCGAGCGCAGGTCGGCGACAAGGTCATCGTCAGCGGTGATATCGGCCGCCACGGCATCGCCATTCTGATGGCGCGCGAGCAGCTTGCACTCCAGTCCAATTTGTCTTCCGACTGCCAACCGCTGGGGGCTTTGGTATCTCAGATCTTGCTGGCAGGCAGCGATGTTCACTGCCTGCGCGATGCGACTCGTGGCGGAGTGGCCACCGTGCTCAAGGAGTTCGCAGAGAGCTCCAACGTGGCCATCCAACTTGTTGAATCGGCGCTCCCCGTAGATGCAAGTGTGCGTGGGGCATGCGAGATTCTTGGCCTCGATCCGCTTTACCTAGCCAACGAGGGTACGTTGGTCGCAGTGGTCCCCTCCAAGGATGCTGACAAGGTCGTCAAGGCAATGCAGTCCACTCCTGCCGGGCGTCGTGCTGCGGTAATTGGAGAGGTGACCTCAAGCCCTGCTGGGCGCGTAGTGTTGGAGACACAGATGGGGGGTAAGCGAGTCGTGGAGATGCTCGCAGGCGATCAACTCCCGCGCATCTGCTGATCTCCTTGCGGAGGGAGGCGCAGTCAGCAGCCCCGCATCAGCTCGCTGCAGCCAACTGTCGCCGCCGCCCCTTCAGCAACCAGCCTGCAACGCAAGCAAGGCATGCCAGTAGAGCAGCAAAGAGAAAGACCTGTTTCGACGAGTTCTCAATGACACGTTCTAGCGCGTCGATTGGGGCCAAGTACCATGGGATCACCACCGGCACTGAAATCTTCACAGGCACCGGATCGTCATTGCCCAAGGTGGCCAGAAGCGAATGCAGCCCCGGGGTCTGTGGTACGGCAACGCGCGCCACGAAGTCGCCGTTCTCATCGATCGGCGCCGTTGCGGCGACCTGTCCCGTCGCGATCCATTTCAGTGTGACTGAGCGATCGCCGCCATCAAAACCATAGCCGTAACCGCGTATCTCGGTCATGGCGCCGGGTTTCGATGGTTCACACGGGGCAACCTGACCGCAAGCCAGCGCGGCGGAGCAGCCCAGCGACATGATCGAGGCGCACAAGAAGCGAAGCAGTGAAGCCATGCCCAATCCTTTCAATAACTCATTAGGGTCGGAATGCCGGGTCACTGAAGCGGCCTTCCATCACGTACTGCATGTCGCGCAATTTGCCACCATTGCCCTCGACGCAGCCCTTCGGGTCGAAGCACATGAAGTAGCCACGGATGACCCCGTCTCCGGTCAGGCGCTGGTAGCGCCCTGTGCCCCCGGCGATCTTGAACGTGCCGGAGAAGACTGTTTCCTCACCCGTGCGCTTGGTCGCATCAGCTTGGAAGTTGACAAATATCCTATCGCGATTTCCATCAGCGATTTCATCTTTCGTGGGCCCGGAACCGAGTTTGCACACGGTCAGGTTGATCGTACCGCTGAGTTTACCGTCACGTACGGTGAACTTAAACGGGTGTGATCGCGTGGAAGCAGGAGAGCGGCTCCCGGGGATGAGTGAGTTGTAAGTAGGCAGGTTTGAAGATATGTTGTTCATCGGGGCATTGCCCGAACAAGGTATAGCTCGATAAACAAACTCGCCGCCGCTTGATCCGTCCCACGGCATGACATCAATGTTGTTCGGCCAGTTAGGCGTGTGCACCATCGCAGCCAATCCGAAGGTGCCTTCAGCCGAGGCCCATGAAGTGGGCGCGAAGGAGGTTAACAAAGTGCCAAGCACGATAGCCAGAATACGCATGAACAGTCTTTACTATGAATATCTTATTTAAACTCGAAGACTTACTCTCAGGGTTCAATGTAGCATAAAAATTGAACTTTGCAAATGTCTAGCCCACTCCAACGGCCAGGGGTGCGTTGGTGTGTTGAAAGGATGCTGTTGGCGGGCGAGAACGTTCAATAAACCTGACAGGTCCCAGCCTCGCGCTGGGCTTTTTGTTGGGTGTCTGGAGAAGGGCTGGCAAGTAGCTGATTGAGCCCAAAACCCTGTACCAGTGGCTACGCAGTGGCTACACGGCTACCAGAAAAGAAAAAAGGTTAGTGACTGCTACATCACTAACCTTTGTCTTTATTGGCTCCCCGACCTGGGCTCGAACCAGGGACCTACGGATTAACAGTCCGGCGCTCTACCGACTGAGCTATCGGGGAATAAGAATCGAAATTATAGCGTTGAAAAATTGTACTTTTGCGTGACTTTTCGTTTTTGTATTCAATTGTCTAGATGACGAGAGCTCATCTGCGCCATCATTTGGAGAGCAGAATATTCCGGTCTATCTGCTGAAGTGATGGCGCGCACCACCGCGATGGAGCCGACACCACTTTTGAGCACAAGTGGAAATTTTTCGATGTCAATGCCGCCAATCGCCACCAGGGGATAGTCGCGCATCAAGCGTGCGTAAACCCGCAGCCGATCAGGTCCCTGGGGAGGAGTGGGCATACGCTTGAGCGTGGTGGGAAAGACCGCGCCCATGGCAATGTAGCTGGGGCTGAAGCGGTCGGCATGAATCATTTCAGCGTAACCATGACTAGACAATCCCAGGCGTAAGCCTGCATGACGAATAGCCAAAAGATCTGCCGTTGCCATGTCTTCCTGGCCGAGATGCACGCCATAAGCGCCGGCAGCAATGGCCTCGCGCCAATGGTCGTTGATGAAGAGCAGGGAGTTGGTGCCCTGTACCGCTTGCACTGCGGCTTGCACCTCATGACGTATTGCTTGGGCATCGTCAGATTTGTAGCGTAATTGAACCGTTGGTACGCCAGCCCTTGCCATACGTCCTATCCATTCGGCATTGGGCAGCACCGCGTATAGGCCCAGCGCTTTGGGGCAGGGCGCAAAGGAATTAGAACGAGGCCAGGGAGACAGTCCAAAATCATGCGGGGTGTCTGGCCATTCACTCGGGTCAAACCTGCCGGTGCGTTGGGCCATACGTGACCAGGCTTGCGCCAGACATTCAGCATCAGCTTCAATAAAACCAAGGGTCATGCAAGCCAGTTTGGCATGGCGATAGGCAGGATCTTCCAAGTGAAAGACAGGAATTGGTGAGTCATTGATAGACAGGGCCAGGTCTTGATGTGCTCTGACAATAGCCTGCGCCTGAGGCGTCAATTGCTTGCTGGTATTCATGGGTGATGCCAGAAGGGGGTTCCTAAAACCGGGGTCGAGGGTTGTGCTGCGTCCTGTTCGGCCATGGCCCCAGAGCGCCAAGCCAAGCGGCCTGCCTGGGTGGCGTTGGCAAATGCCAATGCCATGGCCGCTGGATCCTGGGACAAGGCCACCGCCGTGTTCAGCAGCACTCCGTCATAACCCCATTCCATCACCGTGCAGGCGTGAGACGGGCGGCCCAGGCCGGCATCGACAATCATGGGCACATCCAGCCGTTCGCGCAGCGTGCGCATGGCGTAAGGATTGACCGGGCCTTTGCCGGTGCCAATGGGTGCAGCCCAGGGCATGACCGCCTGGCAACCCACATCCACCAGGCGCTGGCACAGCACCAGATCCTCTGTGGTGTAAGGCAAAACCTTGAAGCCGTCCTTGATCAGTGCCTCGGCGGCCTCCACCAGATTGAGCGTGTCGGGTTGCAGGGTGTAGTCGTCACCAATGACTTCGAGTTTGATCCAGGATGTCTCGA
>CAXRBE010000027.1:0-32284 GCA_964228805.1 Burkholderiaceae bacterium | reverse complement strand
GGCGAAGGGTAGCGCGAGGTTCCCAGCAAAAGGCGGCTGGCAAAGCTTTCGCCGTAAAGAATCAGGGGGTCGATGCTGCTGGGGTTGGCCATGTCAGCCTCCGGTCACAGGGGAAATGATTTCGATCAGGTCGCCGTCGTGCAATGTCATTTGGGTATATTGGGTACGAGGGATAAATTGAGTATTCACTGCGGCTGCAAACGGCGGCTTGGCCTGAATAAGCACTACGACATCAGCCAAGGTGGCAGGTTCGGCCAGTTCGTGAGGTTTTTGGTTGATCAGCACTTTCATGGCCTAGCTCTCGATCCGTAGCGATAGTCTTGTGGCCAATGGCGATTCATCTGCCTGCACCAGTTCCATGACCACATCCAGCAATGCGGGAGAGATCATGAAGCCATGGCGATAGAGCCCATTGATCTGAAGAACACGTGGGCCAAGACGTCGAATGGCAGGCAAATTGTCAGGCAGGGTAGGGCGACATTGGGTAGTGATCTCCAGGATACGGGCCTCTGCAAAGCCAGGATGAACCGCATAGGCAGCACTCAGCATCTCCAGGGTGGATCGTACGCTGGGAGGCGACAAATCCTCACTTTCAATTTCGGTGGCGCCAATCACAAACAGCTGTTCCTGTTTGGGCGCAATGTAAAGCGGATAGCGCGGGTGAAGCAAGCGGGTGGGGCGGCTCAAGTGCACATCGGGTGCATGAATGCGTGCCACTTCGCCCCGAACGCCGCGCAATTGCGCCCATTGAGCTTGAGCACCCAGGCCTCGGCAGTCGAACAGCCAGTTGCTTTGATTTTCGATGACAGAGGAAAAATCTTCTGGCGAGCGCGGACTATTCCAATGAAGCATCACGCCCAAGGCTTGCATCTCATCAAGCAGGGCCTTTAATAATTGCCGGTTGTCGAGCTGACCCTCCCCAGGCAGATACAGCCCCTGCGCAAAGCGGTTCTCCAGAGCTGGCTCCAATTGGCGAATGGCGGCGCCATCCAGTCGGCGCATGTGCGGCAACTCTGGCAGCCGTTGCTGGGTGTTTTGCAGCAAACCGGCAAATCGCGACGCCTCGGCAGAATCCTGGCGATGCCAAAGAACCAGGGTTCCAGCCTTCTGAAAAAATACTGGCTCACGCAACTGGGCCAGCAATGCCGGCCAGCGCAGCAAGGCGTGGTGGCCCATTCTTACCACGCTGGTCTCGGTAATGGCAGATTCAGCCAAGGGTGCCAGCATGGCAGCTGCAACCCGGGCGGGCGAACCCAAGGCTTGGGCATCGCCGGCCTCATACACTGAGACACGGTGGCCGGCACGAGCCAGTTGCCAGGCCAGCAGTCGACCCATGAGGCCGGCGCCCAGGACCACTGAACTGGGTTTTGCAGGGCTCATGTCAAAAAGCCTCGATAATTTTCGCCATGAATTACGAAAAACATTACCCGCGGGTTCTTTCCATCGCCGGATCTGACAGCGGCGGCGGCGCGGGCATTCAGGCTGACCTGAAGACTTTCAGTGCCCTTGGATGTTTTGGCATGACAGCCATCACTGCGATTACCGCGCAAAACACCCAAGGTGTGCGCGCCATCCATGGCGTTCCCCTTGAAATTCTTTCGGCACAGATCGATGCGGTGGTGGACGATATTGGTGTGGACGCTGTCAAGATCGGCATGTTGCACGCGCCTGAGGTGGTGCATGAGGTTGCGCGGGCAATACGTCGACATGCCCTGCCGCATGTGGTGTTGGATCCGGTGATGGTGGCTACCAGCGGCGACCGACTGAGTTCCGAGCAGACCATCGAGGTGCTGGTAAGAGAACTTTTCCCCCTGGCCACACTGGTCACGCCCAACCTGGATGAAGCCGAGCTGCTGCTCGGTCGCAAAATATTGGGAGTGGCCCAACTTGACCAGGCTGCCAGCGCACTGTTGGCGCTGGGAGCGCCGACGGTGTTGCTCAAGGGCGGACACCTTGCTGGAGCCGAGGTGGTGGATGTGCTGTTGCAGCCCAGCGGTGAGCCTGTGCATCTTGCCAGCCAACGGATAGAGAGCAGCAATGTGCACGGTACCGGTTGCACACTGTCCTCGGCCATTGCTGCTTATCTGGCTATCGGCCTGGACCTGACGCAAGCAGTTCGTAGCGCCCGAAGATTTATCCTGAGCGCGATTGATGCTGGCAAGGATGTGCATACCGGTCACGGCCACGGTCCACTCAATCATGGCTTTGCGCCGCTGCCCATGAAGATTCTGTCTTAGCGTAGCGCCCACACAACTCATTTTCCATTTGGGCTCAGAGCAAGGGAGCGGGATAGCACCGACATCTGCTTGGGCCGGTCGGCCTGCTTCCCTGCGTGAGCATTACCTCAGTCAGGTTCAAAGGGTTTTTCTCAGCCGCGTGCCCAAACTGGTCAAGCAACACCCCCAGCGAACGTGTTCGATCGAACACACCACTATTTTAGTCAGAAGGGGATCCCATTAAGTATGGGCCAGGCAGGTTTCGAAAAACCCGGCGAAATGTCAATCAAAGACCGGGGACTCGACACCCAGCACCTTATGCAGCTTGGTGCTGGTGGTGGTGTACTGAAGATGAATTTTTCCCTTTTCGGGAAAAACCAGGGCAGCTGCAGCAAAGGCTGCCAGAGCGCATTCATGGAATCCAGACAGAATCAGCTTCTTCTTGCCCGGATAGGTGTTGATGTCGCCCACGGCAAATATGCCGGGCACGCTGGTGGAAAACTTTTCGGTATCGACAAGCAGCTGTTTGCGTTCGATATCCAGGCCCCAGTGCGCGATGGGGCCAAGTTTAGGACTGAGGCCGAAGAAGACCAGCAATATGTCAAGGGGTACCACGCGGGTGACACCGTCGCCACCAGCGACCCGGACTGCCGCCAACTGGCCTTCTTTTTCCTCATACCCGGTGATCTGACCGATGATGAGCTGCATCTCCAGCTGCTCACACAGCTCCCTCATCTTGGCCACACTGGCGGGAGCTGCTTTGAAGCCGTCGCGACGGTGCAGCAGGATCACGCTCTCGGCCTTGTGCGGGCCATCCTGGGCGAAATTGAGGGTCCAGTCCAAGGCCGAGTCACCACCACCCACAATCATCAGGTTCTTGCCAGCAAATTCAGCCGGGTTTTTCACCCGGTAAAAAAGCTGCTCGCCCTCAAATTTTTCCAGACCGTCCACCTTGAGTGTGCGGGGCTCAAAAGCGCCCACGCCAGCGGCGATGAAAATTGTCTTGCTTAAAAAACACGTTCCCTTGCTGGTTTCAACGTAAAAACGGCCATCGTCCTGCCTTTGCACCACGGTGACTGTTTGCCCCAGGTGAAAGGTGGCCCCAAAAGGCTCAATCTGCCTGAGCAAGGCCTCAGTCAGTTCTTTGCCGGTACAGACCGGAATGGCAGGGATGTCATAGATAGGCTTGTCGGGATAGAGCTCTATGGGCTGGCCGCCAGGGTATGCCAGCGAGTCAATCACATGGGCCTTCATTTCCAGCAATCCGAGTTCGAATACCTGAAACAAACCGACCGGACCAGCACCAATGATGACCGCATCGGTCTCGATGGGGCCTTGATGGTTCTGGGCGGTCTGAATCACGGCAGGATTTATTTTCGGGTCCATTTTCAGAGGCGTCAGCGGATCAGTTCCTTGAGCTTGTCGGTTCTGTCTTTCCACTCGTCGGCGTCAGCTGGGGCAGCCTTGCGTTTGGTGATGCTCTTCCAGTTAGGAAGTTTGGCCAACTCTGCATTGAGCGCGGTCATGTGTTGCTGGTCGGCGGGCACATCTTCCTCAGCAAAAATAGCATTCACCGGACACTCGGGAATGCAAACCGCGCAATCGATGCATTCATCGGGGTCGATGGTCAGAAAATTTGGCCCCTCGCGAAAACAGTCGACAGGGCAAACGTCAACGCAATCGGTGTATTTGCAGCGGATGCAGGACTCGGTGACAACGTGGGTCATGTTTAGGATCGAGATTTTTGGTCAAAGCCCTTGATTTTATTGGCTTTTGTGACCTTTCTGGGACTATGGGCAAGTTTTTTGACGGTTCAGGACTTGGGCTACTGCAGTTTGCATGGTTTTGGTCTTCAGCTATTGCTGCGCAGAACTTGGACTGAAACGACTGGCCTCCAGACTTCGAGCGATGGAATTTTCGACTGGCAATGGCTCGCCAGCTAAACGAGCTGCCAGCAACTCGGCGCACAAGAAAGAAAAATTCAGCCCGCGCGAACCCATGGCCAGATTGACCCAAAGTGAGGGATGCAAAACCTTTTCAAGCGGGCCGACCAGGGGCAAGCGATCAGGGCTGACGCATCGCAGCCCAGCCCAGCTTTGCACCCGCGCTTGCATAAAGTAGGGCTCCAGGGCTGAGGCGGTGGCTGGCAAAAGCTGGCGCAACTTGTCAAAGTTTTCGCGATGAGCTCGTTCGGTGGGCAGATCCTCCGACAAGGGATCTTCGTAAGTCGCACCAGCGAACCAGGCCAGCCCCTGCGGCGTGGGTACTGTAGGAATCAGACTGCCCAGCCCATTGACTGGAAAAGGCGGCAACATGGATGAATCGATGGATTGTCTCAGTCCAAAGCTGAGTTGGCCGCCCACAGCTTGCAGTGGTGGCAGTGGCAGGACTTGTTTGAGATTGACAAGCAGATGAGGAGCTTTGGCGGCATTGGCCAGCACCACATGGCTTGCCCGACCCAAAACCCTTTTCTCACAGTCAAGCAACTGCCAACCCTGTTCTAGCCTTTGGAGCCGGTCGACATCAGATTGGCCTATGAACCTGACCCCCTCAGTGCTCAGCCAGGCCAGCACCAGCGCTGCCGGCTTGATCCAGGCAGCCTGAGGGTGCCACAACTCGGGGCCCGGTATGGTTTGTGCGTGCCAGGGCGCGTGTATTGGCTGTGCAGGCTGGCTCAGGTCCTGGTCTTGTTGAGGCCACCAGTCAGGCAAGCCCAGGGATCGGTCCACACGCCGCTCAAGCACACCACTGGGCGCCCAGTCCTGGCCTTTCTTCAACAGGCGCTGCGCCTGCTGCCTCACCAGCCGCAAGCCCGCTCTAGACAGCCGCGAGCGCGGGCTGTCATCGCCAGACACATGGGGCACCAGCAGGCCCACTGGCAAGCTCGAGGCGCCTGCGGCCGGTGCGGTTGCGGCGTCAAACACCGAGACACGCCAGCCCCGACGAGCTAGTGCCGCTGCAACAGCGGCGCCCGCCAGCCCGGCACCGATCACAGCGCAATCTCCTGGAACTGCAGCTGCCGGCTTGGGATTTCTGTTTCTGACAGTCCATGGTGGGTCGTAGCGGGTGGATTCATTGCCGCAATGAAATCCAGCCTGGGTCAGCAAGCCTTGAGGTAGGGCTGGTGGATTGGTGCTGATGAGCTGTGTGCCGCGGCGGCAGCACCGTGCCAGGGCTTGTAGGCTCCAGCGGTTCCATAGCTGAGTGCTGTCAAACCAGATACTGTCGGCTTCAAAACCAAGTTCACGCAGCATGGGTTGCAGTTCACCCAGACACAAGGTAAGCAGAAATCGTCCTTCAGCCAGGGACAGGCGGTGGAAACCAGGCAAAAGTCCTTGCCACTGCTCGTCGAGCTCGGTGATCAGTTGGGATCCACCCAAAGGCCCGATCGATCTTTTCAGATCGTCGGCTGAGGGCAGTGCGGAGCTCACCACAACCAGATGCAGCAGCAGAGGAGGATTGGCCATGTCGCGCCAAGCCTGCCAGAGTGTCAGCAGGCGGGCGGCTGAAAAGCCAGTATCCAGTACCCGCCAGACTGGCAAGCCATGGCTGTCCGCCAAGAGCGTAGCGACAGCCTGGGCGAGCACGGGCGGGATTTACTGGTCGCTGGGTGGGACGTAACCGGCGGCGGCATCGGCGCCGCTGCCAAAAAAGTGGTTTTCCATCTGGCGTGCCAGGTATTGGCGGGCGCGTGCATCGGCCAGGTTGAGCCGGTTTTCATTGACCAGCATGGTCTGGTGCTTCAGCCATTGGGCCCAGGCCTCCTTGCTCACGTTTTGCCAGATACGCTTGCCCAGTTCACCGGGGTAAGGGGGAAAATCCAGGCCTTCAGCCTCTTTGCCCAGCTTGATACAGTTGACCATGCGTGCCATATTGTGTGCTCTCTTGAATCGATAATGCCGAAATTGTCTTAGCCTGAGATTATCCCAGTTGATTCAGATGTTGTTCCGTCACCTCTCAACCCGCCAATTGATGGCCCTCATTCTTGTTTTTTGCCTGGGCCTGTTGTCTTTTGGTCTGTACCTGCAGCATGTGGTTGGCCTGGAACCTTGCCCGATGTGCATTGTGCAGCGCTACGCTTTGGTTTTGATTGCTGCTGCAGCTGCGCTGGGCCTGGCCATGAAGAGCAAAATCTGGCTTCAACTGTCCAGCTGGCTGGTGCTGGGCTTTTCTGTCTCGGGCGCTTTCGTCGCCGCTCGGCAAAGCTGGCTGCAGTGGTACCCACCGGAAGTGCTTTCATGCAGCCGTGATTTCTACGGCATGATCGAGACTTTTCCCTTACAGCGGGCCATTCCCATGATCTTCAAGGGAAGCGGCGACTGTAGTGCGGTGGACTGGACCTTTTTGGGTGGTTCGATCGCCAACTGGTCTTTTCTAGGTTTTAGCGGCTTGTCACTGCTGGCACTGTGGCTGATTTGGCGCAGGTTTTGAAGGCACCAACAGACGGACTGACAACAAGGAGTTAACAATTGGCACAACTTGATTCCAGCGCACATGGCGTCTACCTGATCACCGTGACGCCTTTTACCGATAGCGGAGCGCTTGATCTGTCCAGCACCGACCGTATGGTGGATTTCTGCCTGGACAAAGGGGTCACTGGGCTGACCGTGCTGGGCATCATGGGCGAGGCGCCCAAGCTGACCATTGAAGAGTCGCGCAGTTTTGTCAAACAAGTGTTGCAGCGGGTGAAGGGGCGTGTCCCCGTGGTGGTGGGGGCCTCTGCGCCCGGTTTTGCGCCCATGAAGGAACTGACCCAGAGCGTGATGGATCTGGGGGCCAATGGCGTGATGGTGGCGCCGCCAGCAACAGTGCGAACCGATGACCAGATCACCGCCTATTTTGAGATGGTCAGCGAAACCCTGGGGCCCCAGGTGCCCTGGGTGCTGCAAGATCACCCCGTGGCCACCGGAGTACAAATGTCCGCTGGCGTGATTCTCAAGATCCTCAAAAACTCCCCCACATGCGTCATGCTCAAACACGAAGACTGTCCCGGGCTGGCCAAGCTGTCGGCCATCCGTGCAGCCAGCGATAGGGGTGATCTGCGTCGAGTTTCGATCCTGACCGGCAACGGTGGTGGTCTGTTTCTGCCAGAAGAGCTGACTCGCGGCGCAGACGGCGCCATGACCGGCTTTGCCTATCCCGAAATGATGGTCGATGTCTGCGCAGCCCACGCAAGGGGCGATATTGAGCGGGCGCACGATCTGTTCGATGCCTACCTGCCTTTGGCGCGTTACGAGCAGCAGCCCAATATCGGTCTGGCAGTTCGCAAGCACATTCTGGCCCAGCGCGGTGTGATCTCCTCCCCTGCAATTCGCAAACCTGGCCCCAAATTGTCGTCACAGGACCAGGCTGATATTGATCGGCTGACACGTCGGCAAGAACAGAGGCTGGCCGCTCTGGGATGAGCGGGTACACTGCCGCCCGACAAACGCCCGACAAACAAAAGCAGCATCATCGACAAGGAGTGACTGGATGAATATCTCAATCAGCCGGCGTATTGCTGGGAGCCTGTTGGTCACTTTGGCGCTTCTGCCTACAGGTCTGGTGCTGGCGCAGGAATTTCCCTCAAAACCAGTGAAGATTCTGGTGGGTTTCACGCCCGGTGGCGTGCCAGACATTACCGCGCGCTTGATTGCGCAAAAGCTCAATGAGAAATGGAAACAAGCGGTCACTGTGGAAAATCGTCCAGGCGCTGGCAGCAACATCGCGGCCCAGGCGGTGGCAGCGGCAGCTCCCGATGGCCTGACCCTGTTGTCGGTTTCGTCTGCCCACGCGATAGTTCCGGCGCTCTACAGCAAACTGCCCTTTGATCCACTGAAGGATTTTTCCGGCATTACGCTGACCGCCACTGGACCGGCCCTGGTGATTGTTTCGCCCAAGTTGCCAGTGAAAAGCATGGCCGAGTTCATTGCCCTGGCTAAGTCCCGTCCTGGCCAACTCAATTTTTCCTCTGCCGGCACCGGGAGTGGCTCACATTTTGCAGTCGAGTTGCTGAAAAGCCAGGCTGGTCTCGATATCGTGCATGTGCCCTTCAAGGGCATTCCTGAGGCCCTCAATGAAACCATTGCTGGCCGGGTCGATCTGTTTATCTCACCCTTTGCCAGTGCCATCAATCTGGTCAGGGACGGCCGGGCGCGGGCGATTGCGGTCACCAGCACCCAGCGGGTGGCGGAACTGCCCGATCTGCCCACAGTATCGGAATCGGGTGTGCCTGATTACAAGTGGATATTCTGGTACGGCCTGCTGGCTCCAGCAAAAACACCAAGTAGAGTGATCGAGCAGATCAATGCCGATGTCGGGGCAGCCCTGAAAACGCCCGAGATGACGCAACGATTACGCCCCCTAGGCACCACCGCGCTGACAAGTACGCCAGCCGAATTCGACAAATTGATTGCGGATGAAGTGGCCAGCTTCATTCGCCTGTCACGTGCGGCCGGTATTCCAATGAATTAAGGAGTCGAAGATGGATAAGAAAAAAATACGCCTGGGTGACATCGAGATCGCTTACACAGTGCAGGGTCAGGGTCCCTGGATCACCCTTTCGCATTCGCTGGCCTGCGACACCACGATGTGGGATCCGCAAATGAACTGGTTGGCGCAGCGCTATACCGTGCTGCGCTTTGATACTCGTGGTCATGGCCAATCGAGCGCGCCGCCCGGGCCATACACCCTGGAACAGCTCGCCGATGATGTGCATGGACTGTTTCAGGCCCTGGGCGTTGAGCGCACCCACTGGGTCGGGCTGTCCATGGGCGGCATGATCGGGCAGACCTATGCCCTCAAGCATCCTGGCGTGTTTGCCACCATGGCACTGTGCGACACCACCAGTCGGCGGCCTCCCAACGCCGAAGCCATGTGGAATGAACGCATCCAGGCAGCACAAGCCAACGGCATGCAAGGTGTGCTGGAAGGAACCCTGTCGCGTTGGTTTGATCCACCTTTCAGAGCTTCACACCCCGAGGTGATTGAACGCATCAGCCAGGGCATCCTGGCCACCCCGGTCAATGGATTTTGCGGCTGCTGCGCGGCCATTGCCCAAATTGACACCCTGGATCGGCTGCAGGAAATCCGCTGCCCAACCCTGGTGTTGGTTGGTGAGAACGACCATGGAACGCCCCCTGCCATGGCCAAGCGTATTCATGAAAATCTGCCCGATTCCGAGTTTGTGGTCATTCCAGATGCCGGCCATATCTCCAATGTCGAGCAGACTGAAAAATTCGATGCTGCCCTGAAAGACTTTTTGTCGCGCCACGACCAGCGTGGCTAGATGGTCCCCACATCTCGAACTTGATTTGATCCAGTTCTACGCAGACTCAAAGCTTTTTTACCAGCACCTGGGACTTGCGGTCCCAGTTGTATTTGCGCTTGCGGGCATCAGGCAGCCATTCCGGGTCGACCGACTGAAAACCGCGCTTGAGAAACCAGTGCATGGCACGGGTGGTCAGTACAAAAATGCTGTCCAGGCCCATGTCCTTGGCTCGGTACTCAATGCGGCGCAGAATTTTTTCGCCATCTCCCTGGCCCTGAGATTCTGGCGACACGGTCAAGGCAGCCATTTCGCCTGACTTGGCCTCTGGGTATGGGTAAAGTGCTGCACAGGCGAAGATCACGCCATCGTGTTCCAGCAAGCTGTAGTTGCCAATATCGCGCTCGATCTCGGTGCGATCGCGCTTGACCAGGGTGCCATCTTGTTCGAAGGGTTCGATCAGGCGCAGAAGGCCACCCACATCGTCAGCGGTGGCTTCACGCAGTTCCTCCAGTTTTTCATCAACCACCATGGTGCCAATGCCATCATGGACATAAATTTCCAGCAGCAGCGAACCATCTACCGCAAAGGGGATGATGTGACTGCGGTCCACGCCCGCTTTGCAGGCCCTGACGCAATACTGCAGATAGAAAGCAATGTCAGTGGGTTGCCGGGGTGCCGGCAAAGAGGCCAAAAGCTTCTCGGCGTTTGCCAGCGGTAATTCTGTGTCGATTGGGTTGTCCTCGCTTTCGGGCTCTTCAGGGCGAATACGGATGCCAGGCACCTCTGTAATGAAAATCAACTTGTCGGCTTGCAAGGCAGTGGCAACCGAGGTGGCAACTTCTTCCATGGACAGATTGAAGGCCTCACCAGTGGGGGAAAAGCCGAATGGCGAGAGCAGCACCATGGCACCCATGTCCAGGGTGCGGGTTATGCCAGCCACGTCCACCTTGCGCACCAGACCTGAATGCTGAAAATCAACTCCATCGAGAATGCCTACCGGCCGGGCGGTGATGAAATTGCCCGACATGACCCGCACTGTGGCGCCGGCCATCGGTGTGTTGGGCAGCCCCTGGCTAAAGGCCGCCTCGATTTCGTAACGTAACTGGCCGGCTGCCTCCTGCGCGCAGTCCAAGGCGGTTTCATCGGTGATGCGCATGCCGTGGGAATAGCGGGGGGTGTGGCCTTTGGCCTTCAACTGCTCATTGACCTGGGGCCGAAAGCCGTGCACCAGCACGATCTTCACCCCCATGCTTTGGATCAGGGCCAAGTCCTGGGCCAGGTGTTGCAGCTTGCCAGCGGCGATGGCCTCACCAGCGATGCCCACCACAAATGTTTTGCCGCGGTGCATATGGATATAGGGCGCCACCGAGCGAAACCATGGGACAAAGGTGAAGTTGAAGACGGTGGACATGCGGCAACAGGGTTTAAGACAGATGGAAAGGGATAATCCCGAATTGTCTATGAAGATCTAGCTTTGAGCCCCATTGACCTGAAAATCGAGTTCCCTGATTCGCTCCCGGTGTCGGGCAAACGCGACGAAATAACCTCCGCGCTAGAGCAACATCAGGTGATCATCGTCTGCGGCGAGACCGGCTCGGGAAAGACCACCCAGTTGCCCAAAATCGCTTTGGCCATGGGGCGCGGTCGGCCAGTGGCAGTAGCACCAGGCCAGGGCCGCCCTCCTGAGCGCAAGCCTCGCGCCCGCCTCATCGGCCACACCCAGCCGCGCCGCATTGCCGCCACCTCGGTGGCCAAGCGGATTGCCCAAGAGCTTCACACTCCCCTGGGGGAGGTGGTTGGCTACAAAGTGCGCTTTCAGGACCGGATCGGGCCGGGCGCTTCAGTCAAGCTCATGACCGATGGCATCTTGCTGGCAGAAACCCAGACCGACCCATTGCTGCAGTCCTATGACACCCTGATCATCGATGAGGCCCATGAACGCAGTCTCAATATCGACTTTCTGCTGGGATATTTGAAACAGATTCTGCCCAAGCGGCCTGATCTCAAGGTGATCGTCACTTCGGCCACGATCGATGCGCAGCGCTTTGCCAACCACTTCGCCTCACGCCAGGGCCCGGCGCCGGTCATCA
This sequence comes from Burkholderiaceae bacterium, assembly GCA_964228805.1. Classification (GTDB taxonomy): domain Bacteria; phylum Pseudomonadota; class Gammaproteobacteria; order Burkholderiales; family Burkholderiaceae_C; genus Hylemonella. The sequence continues at coordinate 20,729 of CAXRBE010000027.1, read as the reverse complement.
TGGTCTCAGGCCGGATGTTCCCGGTGGAACAACGCTGGAGACCTTATGAGGATAGCCGTGATTACGACCTCAATGATGCCATTGCCGACGCAGTGGATGAGCTCTGGCAGGGCCCGGCCGGGGGTGACATCCTGGTCTTTTTGCCCGGTGAGCGTGAAATTCGAGAAGCGGCCGACCATTTGCGCAAGCACTTGCAGCACAACGCCTTGACCCGCAGCGCTGAGGTATTGCCCCTGTTTGCCCGATTGAGCCAGGCCGAGCAGGAGCGTGTCTTCGACAGCCACACCGGCCGGCGCATTGTGCTGGCCACCAATGTGGCGGAAACCTCGCTCACCGTGCCTGGCATCCGCTATGTGATTGATGTCGGTACCGCACGGGTCAAACGCTACAGTTTTCGCAGCAAGGTCGAGCAGTTGCTGGTGGAACCAATCAGCCAGGCGGCGGCCAACCAGCGCGCTGGTCGTTGTGGCCGCGTGTCCGATGGAATTTGCATTCGTCTTTATGACGAACAGAGCTTTTCGGCGCGTGATCGATTTACCACGCCGGAAATTCTGCGTTCATCTCTGGCAGGTGTCATCCTGCGCATGAAATCGCTCCATCTGGGTGAAGTGGATGATTTCCCCTTTCTGGAAGCTCCGACCGGGCGGGCCATTGCCGATGGGTATCAGCTGCTGGTCGAATTGGGCGCGATGGACGAACACAAGGAGCTCACCACTGTGGGCCGTGAACTGGCCAAACTGCCGCTGGATCCCAGGGTCGGACGCATGATTCTGGAGGCGCGTGAGCGCAGCGCACTGGAAGAAGTTTTGATCATTGCCAGCGCCATGAGCATTCAGGATGTGCGTGATCGTCCCTTGGATTCGCAAGCTCAAGCCGACCAGGCGCACGCCAGGTTCGATGATGACAAAAGCGAGTTTGTGGGTTACCTCAAGTTGTGGAACTGGATTCATGATGCCCGTGGGGGCCACCACGATAACCGCGGCACCACCCACTCGCCACCCGTCGTCGCGTCTGCCGGTCAGGCTCGCGTTGCGAGCGCGTCACACAAACTCAGCAATCGCCAGTACGAAGCACTGTTGCGGCAGAACTTCATCAACATGCGCCGGGTGCGCGAATGGCGCGACATCCACAGCCAACTACTGACTGTGGTCACCGAGCATCGCTGGAAGATCAACCAGTCTCCTGCCACCTATGAACAACTGCACCTGTCCATGTTGGCTGGCTTGCTTGGCAATATCGGCTGTAAGCTGGAGGAGGAGAGCCAGAGTGGGGAATACCTGGGAGCGCGTGGCATCAAGTTTCATCGCCACCCGGGGGCCCACCTGTCCAAGCGACCCGGGCGTTGGATTGTCTGCGCCGAGCTGGTGGAAACCACTCGCTTATATGGCCGAGGCATCGCTGCGATTGAGCCTGCCTGGATTGAGCAAGTGGCCGGACATCTGTTGAAAAAGCAATTGCTCGATCCCCATTGGGAGAAAAAAGCGGCGGAGGTGGTGGCACTTGAGCGGGCCACTCTTTATGGCGTCGTGGTGTACAGCGGCAGGCGTACCAATTACGGCAAGGTAGACCCACCGGCTGCGCGCGAAATTTTCATCCGTGAAGGCCTCGTGGCTGGCGAGTGGGAAACCAAGTTGCACTTCCTCGCTGCCAACCAGAAGCTGATACGGCAGGTCGAGGAGTTGGAGCACAAGTCGCGCCGCCAGGATGTACTGGTCGATGATGAATTGATTTATGCCTTTTATGACCAGCAATTGCCCCCCCTGATGAGCAGTGGGTATGAGTGTGAGCGCTGGTACCGCGAGGCGGTCAGGAGCCAGCCTGATCTGCTCAAGCTCACGCAAGAGGAGTTGATGCGACATGAAGCCGCAGGCATCACCACCAGTGCCTTTCCCCGGACCCTTCGATTGGGGGGGGTGGACTGCACCGCCAGCTACCTGCACCAACCGGGCGATCCCAAAGATGGCGTCACCGTCACTGTGCCCTTGTTTGTGCTCAACCAGGTTGATGAGGAGCGCTGTGAATGGTTGGTGCCAGGCATGCTGAAAGAGAAGATTCAGGCGCTGCTGAAAAGTCTGCCGCAACGACCGCGCAGCCGCTTTGTGCCGCTACCTGAGTCAGCCGCCAGATTGGCCCAGCAATTGGGTCAGCCCGATCAATTTGGCCATGGCAGCCTGACCGATACCTTGCTGAAACAGGTGCGCGACCACACCAGCTTGGATGTCAAGCGCGCAGACTTCAAGTTGGAGATGCTGAGTGCCCACCTGTTCATGAACTTTCGGGTAGTGGATGAACACGGCCGTCAACTGGGCCAAGGGCGCAATCTGGGCGCGTTGAAGGCCGAGCTGGGTGCACAGGCGCGAGGTGCTTTTCAAGCGCTGGCCGGCCTCAAGTTCGCATCTGCAACTGCAGGGGCGGCCATGGTTGAATCTGCACAGCCAAGGTCTAGCCGTACCGCAGACAAAGCATCGCATGGGCCAGTCCAACCGCCGAATCGGTCTGAGCAATCGGCTGCGGTCGCAGCGGCGCTGGGTGGGGATCAGCGCTTCGGCGATTGGACTTTTGGTGAGTTGCCCGAGTTGATGGAAATCCGCAAGGGCGGCCAGACGCTGATCGGATTTCCCGCTCTGACAGACCAGATGGATGCGGTGAGCATTGAGGTGTTTGATCTGCCAGAGCTGGCCGCCGCCAAGCACCGTGGTGGTTTGCGTCGCCTGTTTGCTCTGCAAATCAAGGATGCTCTGAAATATCTGGAAAAAAATATTCCTGATCTGCAAAAGATGGCTGTGGCCTATATGTCATTGGGGTCATTGGAGGAACTGCGCAGCCAGATCATTGATGTGGCGATGGATCGCGCCTTCCTGCTGGATCCCCTGCCAGCCAATGCGGCAGATTTTAGAATACGACTGGAGGAGGGAAGGGGAAGGCTCACGCTCATCACCCATGAGATTGCAAGGCTGGCTGGCGTCATCCTGAGCGAATACGCTGTCGCCACACGCAAGATCAAGGACAACAAAAACGCAGCTGATGCGGCTGTTGACTGTAGCCAACAGTTGCAACGCCTGGTGCCCAAGCACTTCATCTCGCAGACTCCTTGGCCGCAGTTACAGCATATGGCCCGCTACCTGAAGGCAATTACCTTGCGTCTGGACAAATTCCGTGCCGACCCTGCTCGAGATGCTGCCCGCCTGGCAGAATTGAAGCCAATGGAACAGCGCTACTGGCGTCTGGTGTCTGAGCGCAAAGGTGTGATGGATGAGCGATTGCAGGAATTCCGATGGTTGCTGGAAGAACTGCGTGTCAGTTTTTTTGCCCAGGAACTGCGCACCCCCCAGCCTGTGAGTGTTAAACGGCTGGACAAGGCCTGGAGCCAACTCCTCAGTTGAGTCCTCGGTTCAGAACCCAGACCTTACGGTCGGATGAATGAGCCTTGACAGCTTTCATTCCGTGCGGATAAATTGACCCCATTCCAAAAGGAGACTTCATGGACCGTCGCGAGTTTGTTGAATCCTGTTCTTCTGGTCTGGCTTGCCTGACAGCCTCCATGGCGTTGCCGGTATTGGCTGCCGACGCCAAGCCGCACCCCTACGCGCGCGTCTTGCTAACGGATGAGCGAGGCGTGGCCTTGCGGGCAAGCCAACTCAAGGCTCAGACCAATTACGTCTTTCATTACCCCTTTGAGGCAACCCCAGTATTTCTGCTCAATCTGGGTAGGCCGGCACAGGCGCATGCCCTGAGCACCGAGGAGAAAGCTGCGTATGTGTGGCCTGGCGGCGCAGGCCCGCAACGCTCGATCGTCGCATTTTCAGCAATCTGCGCCCATCAGCTGGTCTATCCGACAAAACAGGTCAGCTTCATCAGCTTTCGCAAGACCAAAGCCGGTAAAGGACTGGCTGACAACCTGATCCATTGCTGTGCCGACCACAGTCAGTATGACCCAGCCCAAGGCGCGCGCGTGTTGGGCGGCCCAGCCAGACAGCCCTTGTGCGCAGTATTGCTTGAGCATGACGCGAAAGACGATACCCTGACCGCATGGGCTACCCTGGGTGGAGAACTGTTTGATGAGTTCTTCCGCAAGTATGAATTCAAACTCAGCCTCGATGTCGGCCCCAAAGCCAGGAATGCGGTTCAAGGTCAGGCAGCGGTGCGTGAGTTGGACAAGTTTTGTCGTAACACCATACAGTGTTGATACGGGCAGACAGTGGCTCGAATGATGCGCTGAGGCGATGGCGCGGATAATGCCGCACATGGATTCTTTCAAACCCCGGGTTGGACGGCCCATCACCCCCGATGAGTTCGAGCAATTGTCAGATCAACAGCTGGAGCGACTAATCCCCAAGGCCTACCGCGAATACTTTCCGGGCAAGGATGCTTGCGCAGATGGTTATTTTTACCTGCACGATGGCACAGCCTGGAGCTTTTATCGGGGTGGCTTTCTGGATGAATAAACCTTACATCGCCTGTTCCAGCATGGAGCGGTAGTCATCGGTCGAAGCCAGGCGCGGGTTAGTTTTGTGGCAATGATCCGCCATGGCGCCGGCAATGACTGAGCCAAACTGCTGCTCGCCCACGCCCATTGCACGCAAGCCCGAGGGCAATCCCAGGCGACGGTTCATGTCCATGATGGCTTCGCCGAGGTCTCCCGCGCTATCCAGGTTCATGGCATTGGCCATGCGCAACAGGCGGCTTTCCTTTTGTACGGATTCAGCGCCCGCATTGAATTCAATCACTGCCGGCAAAAACATGGCGTTGAGGGTGCCATGATGCAGGCGAGGATCGACACCGCCCAGACTATGGCTCAGCGAATGCACACAGCCCAAGCCTTTTTGAAATGCCATGGCACCCTGCATGGAAGCGCTCATGAGGTTGAGTCGAGCCTCGCGATCGGAGCCGTTCTGGGTGGCGCGTTCAATGTTCTCCCAGGCACGTCGCAGCCCGTCCAGGGCGATGCCGTCGGCAGGCGGGTTGAAAGCCGGCGCCATGAAGGTTTCCATGCAGTGGGCAATGGCGTCCATGCCGGTTGCGGCTGTCAGCTTTGGCGGCAGGCCCAGGGTCAGTTCAGGGTCGCAGATTGCGGTCTTGGGCACCAGATGCCAGGAGTGAAATCCCAGCTTGCGGCCATCCTCCACGATGAGGATCGCTCCGCGCGCCACCTCGCTGCCGGTGCCTGCAGTTGTGGGTACGGCAATCAGTGGCGGTACTTTCTCGCTGATCCTAGGCGAGCCGCCCTCGATGGTGGCATAAGTTTTAAGCGGGCCTTCATGGGTGGCCGCGATGGCAACGCCCTTGGCGCAATCAATGGCGCTACCACCACCGATGGCAATCAAGCCATCGCAGTGATGGCGCTTGTACATATCGGCCGCGGCACGCACCGCAGTTTCAGTCGGGTTTGACGGTGTCTGATCAAACACCGCATGGCTCATTGCACCGGATGGTTTGTTCAGGGCCTGGAGTACCTTGGCCACGATACCAGCTGCCACTACCCCTGGGTCCGTCACGATCAGGGGACGTGATATTCCCGTTCTATCGCACTCCTGGCGCAAGAGTTGGATGGCGCCAAAGTCAAACTGAACCTGGGTAATGTAGTAAATGAGAGACATATTTTTTACCTGAAATGATGAATGGTTCTTCTGATTTTCTATAAATCGAACTTGGTTTGAGGACTTTACTTGTGAAAAATTGATTGCCTGATACAGTTATAGTTACAATTGATTCGTTTTGTGGAAAAGAAACAAATAAGACATCGAGTATAAGTTTCATGAACAAGCAACTGGACCAAGCCGTCGCCAAGCGAGTGCGTGAAAGCATAACTGCTTTAAGCCCTGAGTTGGCACGCGCTGCTAGATGGGTCAGCGCACACCCAGCGGAACTCAGCGTTCAATCCATGCGCCGCAGCGCCCTTGCTGCCGGTGTTTTGCCGGTCACCATGACCAGGCTGGCGCGAGCACTTGGTTACAGCGGTTTTGAAGAAATGCGCCAGATCTTGCAAGACGAATTGCTGCGCTCAGCAGGAGAAGATTTCTCCTTGCGTTCAAACCGAAAAATGCAAAGCGAAGTTGTCTCGGGCACAGACCTGGGCGAACTGAGTAAAGCCCAGCTCAAAAACGTGTCCGCAGTACTGAGGAGAAACTCCGAGCAGTCCCTGGCCGATGCCGCCGACCGCATACTCCAGGCCCAATCCGTGCTGTTTCTAGGCCAGCGGGCCAGCTACGGCATTGCCTTTCATCTTAACTACAGCTGTCAGTTGCTCTTGCCACATACCAGTCTGGTCAACAATCAGGCTGGAACCATCGCCGATCAGATTTGGCGCCTGGGTCCCAAGGACTTGCTGGTTGTGGTCAGCCTGTCGCCCTATACCAGGCAGACAGTGGAGCTGGCACAGCAGGCCGCCCACAAGGGGGTTGGGGTGCTGGCCCTCACAGATTCAGAACTGGGCCCTCTGGGACAGTGCGCCATCCAGACCCTGGTGATGGAGGCCGATTCGCCGGCATTTTTTCATTCCATGACTGGTGCTCTAGCGCTGGCTGAAGAACTGGTTGCCATGATCGAAATACGCGGTGGTGAGCAAACAAGGCTTCACCTGCGAGACAACCTGCAGCGGCTGCAAAAAATGCAGGCCTATGTTGATCGATTGCCCAGTATTTGAATCTCACTGATTTTTCAGAAAAAGCATATGCCATACCGTGACACCCATGTTTTGCACCGTCATCTGAAAACGCTACCGCCCAGGGCAGTCTCAGGGCAGGGGCCGTATCTGATCGATGAAAGTGGCAAACGCTATCTGGATGGCTCGGGTGGTGCAGCCGTGTCATGCCTGGGGCATGGCCATCCAGATGTGATGGCGGCCATGCACCAACAAATCGACCGCCTGGCCTATGCACATACCAGTTTCTTCACCACCGAGCCGGCAGAGGAGTTGGCTGATTTTCTGATTGAAACTGCGCCGCCAGGTATGAGCCATGTCTATTTTGTCAGCGGCGGCAGTGAAGCGATGGAGGCGGCGCTCAAAATGGCGCGGCAATATTTCGTTGAAATTGGACAGCCACAGCGGCGCCACTTCATTGCCCGTAAGCAAAGCTATCACGGCAACACGCTCGGCGCCCTGGCGGTGGGTGGCAACGAATGGCGTCGCGCCCAGTTTGATCCTTTGCTGATCGATGTCACGCATGTTTCGGCCTGTTATGCCTATCGAGGCCAGTTGCCAGGGGAAACGCCCTGGCAGTACGGACAACGCTTGCTTTTGGAACTGGAACAGGCCATGCAAGAGCTGGGGCCAGACAATGTGATTGCATTTGTTGCAGAAACTATCGGCGGAGCCACATCTGGCGTGCTGATGCCCGTGCCAGGCTATCTCAAGGGGGTGCGTGAGCTGTGCGACCGCCATGGAATATTGCTGATTCTGGACGAGGTCATGTGCGGCATGGGACGCACAGGGAGCCTGCATGCCTGCACGCAGGAGGATGTGGCACCCGACCTCATGGCTATTGCCAAGGGCCTCGGGGGAGGGTACCAGCCGATTGGTGCTGTTCTTGTGAAAGACCATTTGGTGAGTGCCTTTGCTGGTGGCAGCGGCTTGTTCCAGCATGGCCATACATATCTTGGCCATGCAGTAGCCTGTGCCGCAGCGCTGGCTGTTCAAAATGTGATTCAACGCGATGGGCTGATCAAGCAGGTACAAAGTCGAGGTGACTATCTCAGCGCTCAGTTGAAGCGCGCACTGGGTCGGCATCCTCATGTGGGTGACATCAGGGGGCGCGGTCTGTTCTGGGGCATCGAGTTGGTGCAGGAACGTGACAGCAAGCTCTGGTTTGATCCTGCCCATCGATTGCACGCCCGGATCAAGGCTCAAGCCATGGAAAATGGCTTGGCGATCTATCCTATGGGCGGGACCGTGGATGGCCGGCACGGAGACCATATTTTGCTGGCTCCGCCCTTCATCATGAGCGAGGCCCATGTCGATGAATTGGTTGATAAACTGGTTCGAAGCATCGATTCGAGCCTGGAGTCGATCGGTGTACCGTCCTCATCATTAAGTCATGCAGTTGGTGTTTAATCAGTCCAAAGGAGTCAAAATGAAAAAATCACTCAATCTATCCTTGCTTGGAGCCAGTCTGGCGCTGGCGGCTGGAACTCTGTTTCCAGTCGCTGCGGTACAGGCTCAGCAAAAATTCATGACCATCGGCACCGGTGGCGTGACCGGTGTCTATTACGCCGCCGGCGGAGCCATTTGCCGCCTTGTCAACAAGGACCGTGCCAAGCATGGATTCCGCTGCTCGGTAGAGTCCACCGGTGGTTCGGCCTACAACGTGAATACGGTCAGGGCCGCCGAGCTCGACTTTGGTGTGTCGCAGTCGGATGTGCACTCCAAAGGGGTTAAGGGAGAGGCACCATTCAAGTCAGCTTTTCCTGAAATGCGTTCGGTATTTTCGATTCACCCTGAGCCATTCACTTTGCTGGCTCGCCCTGAGGCCAATATCAAGAGCATTGCAGACTTTAAAGGTAAGCGCCTGAATGTCGGCAATCCGGGCTCTGGCACACGGGCTGCCTTTGACGAATTGCTGGTGGCCGTCAATATGAAAATTTCCGACCTGGCGCTGGCCTCGGAATTGAAGGCCGATGAGCACGGCCCGGCCCTGTGCGACAACAAGATTGACGGCTTTTTCTACGGCGTTGGCCATCCCTCGGCAAATATCCAGGATCCGACCACCGCCTGTGGTGCCAAATTGGTCCCAATCACTGGTCCTGGTGTAGACGCCTTGGTCAAAAAGCATTCTTACTACGGCTACGCCTCGATTCCTGGCGGCATGTACGCCAACAACCCGCAGGCGACGGCGACCTATGGTGTGCTGGCTACCATGATCACCTCCAGCAAAGTTCCAGCTGATATGGTGTATGTCGTGACCAAAGCGGTCTTTGATAACTTTGACGAGTTCAAGAAACTGCACCCGGCATTTGCCAATCTCCAGCCCAAAAACATGGTCGCTGATGGTCTGACAGCACCATTGCATGAGGGGGCAGCGCGCTATTACCGCGAAAAAGGCTGGATCAAGTAAAGAATCCAGCAAGGTTATTTGTCGGAATGGGTGCTCAGCCGCCTGTTCCGGCCTACCTAGGGGGGTGCCTTCAGGGAAGATGCGCACCTCTTAGAAACAGCTGGCTTTGCGGCCAAGCCAATCGAGGTGTCTATGAGCGTTGCTGATAAAAGCGCGAAGGAGATAGATCTTCAGCAGCTGATACAAGAAGCCGACATGGGCAGCAGAAAACCTGTTGGCATTGCCAAGACTATCTTGTTCCTGGTCTGCATTGCCTGGTCAGTGCTGCAATTGTGGTACGCATCACCGCTTCCATTTGCATTGCGCATTTTTGTGCTGAATGACGCTGAAATGCGCGCCTTGCACCTGGGCTGTGCGCTGTTTCTGGCTTACTCTGCCTATCCGTTCCGAAAAGCTTCATCGCGCGATCGCGTTCCGTTCGCTGACTGGCTATTGGCTGCAGTCGCTGCATTTTGTGCAGCCTATCTGTATTTGTTCTATCGGGAACTTTCGACCCGGCCAGGTCAACCCATTTTCCTCGATATGTTCGTTGCTGGGCTTGGCATGGCCATGCTGCTGGAAGCTACGCGTCGAGTGGTGGGGCCGCCGATGGCCATTATTGCCGGCCTGATGCTCTTATTTGCATTTTGGGGACCCTACATGCCAGACGTGTTGGCACATAAGGGTATTTCACTCAACAAGGCTGTCTCACACTACTGGCTATCGAGTGAGGGCGTATTTGGTGTCGCCCTGGGTGTGTCATCAAGTTACATCTTCCTTTTTGTGCTGTTTGGCGGCCTGTTGGAGAAAGCTGGGGCGGGCAACTATTTCATCAAGGTGTCCTATTCTTTGCTGGGTCATATGCGTGGAGGCCCTGCTAAGGCTGCGGTGGTGTCTTCTGGTCTGATGGGCATGATTTCAGGGTCATCGGTGGCCAATGTGGTCACCTGTGGCACTTTCACCATTCCCCTGATGAAGCGTGTTGGCTATCCGGCGCACAAGGCTGGCGCCATTGAAACCGCAGCAGGCGTGGATGGCCAGATCATGCCCCCGGTGATGGGAGCGGCGGCTTTTCTGATGGCTGAATATGTCGGCGTTCCTTACGCAGAAATATGCCGCAATGCAGCTCTGCCAGCCTTGATTTCCTATATCGCGCTGTTCTATATCAGCCATCTGGAAGCGCTCAAAATGGGTATTCAAGGTTTACCCAGGGCTCCAGGTTCTAGCACTTTAGGACGCCTGCGTGGCTTTGCCATGACCATTGCGGGCATGCTGTTGCTAGCCAACGCGGTGTACTACGGTCTGGGATGGCTCAAGTCCCTGCTGGGTCCATATGCAATCTGGGTGATTGTGCCGGGCTTATTCCTGGCCTACCTTGCGATCCTATGGGGCGTGTCCAGGCAGCCCGATCTGGAAATCGACGACCCTGAAGCGCCCATGTTGACCCTGCCGCCATTGCAGGAAACAGTGCTGGCTGGCCTGCACTACCTGTTGCCGGTGGTTTTGCTGGTTTGGTCCTTGCTGGTCGAAGAGCTCTCGCCAGGTCTTTCCGCTTTCTACGCCACGATCTCACTGATTGTCATTCTTCTGACCCAAAAACCAATCATGGCCCTGTTCAGGCGCCAAGCCCAACCATTTGGCCGTGTGCGAGACGGCTGGGCTGACCTGATGCACGGCATGGAACTTGGTGCGCGGAACATGATTGCCATTGGTATTGCCACTGCCAGCGCCGGCATCATCGTCGGCACTGTGTCGGTGACGGGTCTGGGCTTGGTGATGTCAGAACTGGTCGAACTGATTTCGGCTGGCAATCTGATCCTGATGTTGCTGCTGGTGGCACTGGTATGTCTGATCCTGGGCATGGGCATGCCAACAACCGCGAGCTACATCATTGTTTCCACTCTGATGGCACCAGTGATCGTCGAACTCGGATCCCAGACAGGTCTGGTTGTGCCTTTGGTGGCGGCGCACATGTTTGTTTTTTACTTTGGTCTGATGGCCGATGTCACCCCGCCGGTCGGGCTGGCCGCCTTTGCGGCCTCAGCGGTTGCCAAGGCAGATTTTCTCAAGACTGGCGCGACCGCATTTTTCTACAGCATCCGAACCGGCCTCTTGCCTTTCATTTTTGTCTTCAACACCGACCTGCTTCTGATCAATATCGAATCGTGGCAGCATTTCCTGCTGGTTGTTGGCAGTGCGATCACAGCCATGCTGGTTTTTGCCGCAGGCACACAAGGCTGGTTTGTGCGACGCAACCGCTGGTATGAGTCCCTACTGCTCCTGCTGGTCACTTTTACCTTGCTGCGGCCAGGATTTTGGCTTGACTTTGCGTATGAGAAGTATCGGGTAGAGGCGCCAACAAAACTGTTTGAGCTGGCGCAAAACGCTCCAGCTGACAGCAGCCTGCGCGTACGTATCGAGGGTACATCACTGGAAGGCAGGGATATTCGAAAAACCGTATTGCTGCCACTTGGCAATGATGGCGATGCAAGAAAACGGATTGCCGCCTCGGGCGTGACCTTGTCCGATTTTGCTGGTCGGGTTGAAGTGATGTCAGTTTCACTCAAGAGCCGGGCCGATAAGGCTGGCTTTGAGCAAGGCTTTGTGGTGACCGGCATCGAAATTGAAACTGACCGGCCTGACAAGGAATGGTTGTACATTCCAGCCTTGCTGCTTCTGCTGCTGGTCTACCTTCTGCAGCGTGCCCGCCCTGAACCAAAAGTAGTTGCCAGAGCTTATTGATCTGGGCCGGGCCAAGGGCGATCATGAGAAATCCTTTCAGGGTGGCCCCATGTTCGTATTTGGCAGAATGCTGATCGTTCACTGATCCAGGCATTTACCCAACAAAGGGAATCATGAGCCGCACCAAGCCACCCACCCGGGAACATTTTCGCTTCAGGCATCGACTGCGTGTGCGCTGGGCTGAAGTCGATATGCAGAAAATTGTTTTCAACCCGCACTACCTGATGTATTTCGATACCGCCATCTGCGACTACTGGCGTGCGCTGGCCTTGCCCTACGAGGCGGCGATGCACAAACTGGAGGGTGACCTCTATGTCAAGAAAGCAAGTGTCGAGTACTTTGCCTCGGCGCGATACGACGACTTGCTGGATATCGGATTGCGCTGCGAACGCATCGGCAACTCTTCCATGCAGTTTGGAGGAGGCATTTTTCGTGGCGATGAAATTCTGGTGAGCGGCGAGCTGCTCTATGTGTTCGCCAATCCTCAATCCCAGACCTCGTGTCCGGTGCCTGCTGCATTGCGCGAGACACTGCTGGCCTTCGAAGCGGGTGAGCCATCAGTACGGTCCCAGATCGGTGCTTGGGCAGAACTGGGGCCAGATGCTCGCGCGCTGCGTACCGAGGTTTTCGTGCAGGAGCAAAGAATTCCGGTCGAACTGGAGTGGGATGAACTGGATGAAGGCGCCATCCATGTGGTGACATGGAACCGGCTTGGCATGCCTGTGGCCACTGCCAGACTGACCAGGCATTCGTCTGGTGTTTCACGCATCGGCCGCATGGCTGTCAGCCGGGTTTTGCGTGGCACCGGCCTGGGTCGTGGCCTGGTGCACAGGCTGCTGCAGCAGGCGCGCGCCCGGGGCGACCATGAAGTGATGCTACATGCCCAACGCTCGGCCGAAGGCTTCTATCGAGGCCTGGGCTTTAAGCCGCGCGGCCATGAGTTTGAAGAAGCCGGTATCGCCCATATCGAAATGTTTCAAGAGATCTGATCAGATATTGTCGAGTAGGGGGTAGGGCAGGGGCAGCAGATTCAAGGGCGCGCCTTGGTCCGATTTCAGATGCAATCCTCCCTGCGCCGCGCTGATTTGCAGGGACACAATCGCGTCGTAGCCGCCAGATGGTGCCAGAGCCGCCTGGGCTACCAGGCCGCAGGGCTGGTCCGGGTCGGCAGGCTCAAACACCTCGTCGCCAGGTTTCAGCGCTTCTTCGCAATGGGCAAGATAGGCCCGGCGTTTGAGCGTGCCGCGAAACTGACTGCGCGCCACCACCTCCTGGCCGGGGTAGCAGCCTTTCTTGAAATTGACCCCACCCACCGATTCGTAATTCAGCATCTGCGGCACAAAGGCTTCCACAATCGGCGCGCTCACCATGGCTATGCCGCTTTTCACTTCGCCCCACAGCCACAAGGACTCGCTGAGCGTGGGGCCGCTTGGTGCGGGGGTGCTGACCGGTGCGACCCAAAGAGCACGCGGCGTTCCATCGGACGGATAAAGGGTGACCAGGCTGGCCGGGCCGAGTTCCGACTTGGTCCAGGGCTTGGCTGAGGATTCTGTAACAGCCTCTCCCGCCAGTCCGAGCAGGGTGAATTCATCGCTGGCATCGCTCAGCTTGGCTTTGGCGCGCAGCACGAACATGGACAGGCGCTTGAGCGTGGCGGGCAAGAGGTCTCGGCTACAGATCAGCAGGATTTCCTGATGGCTGCGTTTGAAGCCTATAAAGCTGGCCTGCATTCGACCCTTCGCAGAGCAAAACGCCGCAAGCCTGGCTTCTGACATGCCAAGCAGGGAGAAATCCTGGGTCAGTTGACCATGCAGGAAGCTGGCTGCATCTTCACCCTGGACGCGAATCACGCCAAGATGGTCCAGGCTTGCAATACCTTCAAGTGATGGGTTCATGGCCTGAATTATCATCGTCCTTCAATCACCCTGGGATTTTTGCACTGTGCGGCGTTTTCTTCTTCTCGTACTCCTTGTGGCCGCCTTGGCAGGCATGGGTACTTATTGGTGGTTGCATAGTCCGCTGACGCTCAAGACCACGCCCTTGGACCTTTCCATCGAGCCAGGGACTTCGGCCCGGGCGGTGGCTACACTGGTGGCCGATACCGGCGTGGACGTATCGCCATTTCTACTCTCTGCCCTGTTTCGCCTGACGGGTTCGGAGCGGCTGATCAAGGCCGGAAGCTACGAGCTGGATGCCAAAACCACGCCCCTGACCCTGTTGCGCAAACTGGTGCGGGGTGAAGAGTCGCTGCTGGCGCTGACCCTGGTCGAGGGCTGGAATATCCGTCAGGTCCGTGAGGCTCTGCGCAAAGCGGAGTTGTTGCGGCCTGACACGGCCGACCTGTCAGATGTGGCCTTGATGGACAAGCTTGGGCGGCCTGGCCAGCATCCTGAGGGTCGATTTTTTCCTGATACCTATACCTACGCCAAGGGCAGCAGCGACCTGGCATTGTTGCAACGGGCCCTGCGTGCCATGGATCGCCATCTGGCTGCCGCATGGTCACAACGAGCCGCCCAAGTGGTGGTGAAAAGTCCAGATGAAGCGCTGATCCTGGCCAGCATTGTGGAAAAAGAAACTGGCCGACCCAGCGACCGCTCCATAATTTCTGCAGTGTTCAACAATCGACTGCGACTGGGCATGATGCTTCAGACCGATCCTACGGTGATCTATGGCTTGGGTGAACGATTTGATGGCAACCTGCGCAAAGCCGACCTGCAAGCCGATACCCCCTGGAACACCTACACCCGTGCCGGTTTGCCTCCGACCCCGATTGCCATGCCTGGCAAGGCGGCTCTTTTGGCGGCGGTACAACCTGCACCAAGCCAGGCTTTGTATTTTGTGGCACGCGGTGACGGCAGCAGTCAGTTCAGCCAGACGCTGGATGAGCACAACCGTGCAGTCAATAAATACCAACGTGGAAAATAAACGTTCATGAGTCGTGGCTTGTTCATCACCTTTGAGGGCATTGATGGCGCAGGAAAATCGACCCATATTGAGGGTCTGGCGCAAGCATTTCGCGACCATGGGCGGATCGTGATGCTGACACGTGAGCCCGGAGGTACACCGATGGCCGAGAAGTTGCGAGCCATGGTCTTGAATGATCCCATGGACGCCATGACCGAGGCCTTGCTGGTGTTCGCCGCGCGCCGGGACCATCTACAGCAATGCATCGAGCCTGCGCTACAGCGTGGCGAGCTTGTTTTGTGCGATCGCTTCAGTGATGCCACTTTTGCCTACCAGGGCAGCGGACGCGGTTTTGACCTGCAGGTGTTGAGCCAGCTTGAAAATTGGGTGCAGGGCCGGCCCGCTGGAATGCGCCAGCCTGATCTGACAATCTGGTTTGATCTGGATCCCGATATTGCCGCCCAACGCCTATCCGGTGTGCGCCTGCCCGACAAGTTTGAAGCCCAGCCGGTAGATTTTTTTCGACGAGTGGCTGAGGGCTACGCCCATCGACTGTCCCACGATCCCACACGATTTGCCCGTATCAACGCTGATCAATCGCGTGAGGCGGTCTGGCGTGATGTGCTGGCGGCGGTAACACACAGGGGTTATTTGTCATGAGTGGCACGCGCCCCCCCTGGATCGGTCGCCAGCTGGAAGATTTGCTGCATCGTCGTGGCCATGCCTTGTTGCTGCAAGGCCCATCTGGTTTGGGCCAATACACACTGGCCCTGGAATTGGCGCGAGCCAGCCTGTGTGAGCAGGCCACAGGGCAGGGGGCTTGCGGCCAATGCCCAAGTTGCCATGCGATCGAGGTTCGCACCCATGCGGACTTGTGCGTGCTGATGCCCGAGCAAACCATGCTGGATCTGGGCTGGCCGCTGCCTGAAAAGGCGCAGGCCGATTTAGACGACAAGAAACGCAAACCGAGCAAGGAAATCCGGATCGACGCCATGCGCGATGCGATCGAATTCACCCAGCGCACCAGTGCTCGTGGCCGGGGCAAGGTAGTACTTGTCTATCCCGCTGACCGAATGAACCAGGTCACCGCCAATGCTCTGCTGAAAACTCTGGAAGAACCTGCTGGAGAGGTGCGCTTTGTGTTGGCCAGTGAAGCAGCCCATCAACTTCTGCCCACCTTGCGAAGCCGATGCCAGATTCATGGCATGGCCTGGCCGAACCTGGCCGAAGCCCTTTCCTGGCTTCAAATGCAAGGCCTGTCAGCGCAAGATGCGCAGGGCCTGCTTCTTGCGGCAGGGGGTCGACCAGATGATGCGCTCGCCTATTTTCAGGCTGGCCACAGCGCCAAAGTATGGGCCTCACTGCCTAAAGCGGTGCTAAGCGGCGATGTTGCCGCATTCAAAGACTTCAGCGGTGTTCAGCTGCTGGAGATGCTGCACAAACTCTGCCATGATTTGCTGGTGCTGGCAGCGGACGGCAGCCCCCGTTTCTTCGATGCCAGTTCCCTGCCTGTGGGCGCCAAGTTTGCACGCCTGAGCGAATGGTCGCGTGCGCTCGAGCATGCTGCCCGCACCATCGAGCACCCCTTCAATCCTGGTCTTTTGCAGGAGGATCTGCTCAGCCAGGCCCGCGCTATGCTGGCTGGGGCACGCTGAAGAGCTGGTCTGATTGGATCTGTCATGTTCACCGACTCCCATTGCCACCTGAATTTTCCGGAACTCCTCGGCAATCTGCCCCAGATCAGGCATGCCATGGCGTCTGCCCGGGTTGACCGCGCCCTATGCATCTGTACTACCCTGGAGGAATTTGAACCGGTACATCGGTTGGCACGTGAGTACGACAATTTTTGGGCGACTGTGGGGGTCCATCCGGACAATGAGGGGGTGCGGGAACCCTCGGTGGACGATTTGTTGCATCGGGGTCGTCTGCCGCGGGTGGTGGCCATCGGCGAAACCGGGCTGGATTACTACCGTCTGGGCGAGCGCAGCCTGGATGAAATGGAATGGCAGCGCCAACGATTCCGCGTCCATATACAGGCTGCCCGACAGTTGTCGATGCCGCTGGTGATCCATACCCGCTGCGCATCTGTTGACACCTTGGCGATCCTGCGGGAGGAGGGTGAAGACGGCGGCCCGGTCTCGGCGGGTGGTGTGTTTCACTGTTTCACCGAGACTCAGGAATTCGCCCGCTCGGCCCTGGACTTGGGTTTCTACATCTCCTTTTCAGGCATAGTGACCTTCAAGAATGCCAAGGATTTGCAGGATATTGCCCGCTGGCTGCCCCTGGATCGCCTTCTGATTGAAACGGACAGCCCCTATCTGGCGCCGGTACCCTTTCGGGGCAAGGTCAATAATCCTTCCTATGTTCCGCTGGTGGCGCAACAAATTGCCTCCCTGCGGGGCTGCGACCTGGAAACCATTGCCCAGGCCAGCAGTCTGAATTTTGACCGTTTGTTTCTCAAGTCCAATGTATGAGAATACTGTTTAAATATATTTCTTATCTTATTGTCTTTATTGGTTTTTCACTGGCTAGTGCCGGCTCGTATGAGGATTTTTTCAAGGCCATTGCGATGGATGATGAGCGTACCCTCAAGAGCCTGTTGCAGCGAGGATTTGACCCCAATACCCTCAATCCTGATCACCAGCACCCACTTTATTTGGCCTTGCGGGAGCCTTCGCCCAAAGCGGTCAAACTGCTGCTGGACCAACCCAAGCTACAGGTGGATAGCCGTAACCTGAAGGACGAGACGCCGCTCATGCTGGCTGCGCTGAAATCTCAGCTTGAGGTGGCGGCTCGATTGATTGAACTGAAGGCTGATGTCAACAAACCCGGCTGGGCACCTTTGCATTACGCAGCCACCTCAGGCAATGTCAGCATCATCCGTTTGCTGCTTGACAATGACGCTTATCTGGATGCCGAGTCGCCCAATGGCACCACGCCGCTGATGATGGCGGCCATGTATGGATCGCCGGCTGCCGTCAAGGTGCTGCTTGAAGCTGGCGCAGATCCGACCGTCAAAAACAATCTCGGTATGAGTGCGCTGGATTTTGCCAATCAAGTCAACCGCAAGGATTCAGCCAGCTTGATTTCTGCTTTTCTGCTTGGTTGGCAGGAACCGGCCAAACAATAGGAATTGCTGTTTTTTTGTCATTTTCCCGTTTGCTTGTTGGCCGTCATCCCTTTCTTAATTTAATACAATGTATATTATGTAAAGTTAATTCAGGGGGATTGATCAGGGACATAGAGCTACTTCAAAGGCGAACATACGCCATCATTCGGCGGGCATTCAAGACCAGGATCAGTTGCACGACGGCCATACCTAAGAAAAGTGCAGCGTATTGTCTGGCGTCCATCATCCAGGCAAAAAGCAAAGGGGATACTGCCTGTCCAATATCAAGGCCGGCATAGATCACGCCGTAGACTCGGCCGCTGGCATGAGGGGGTGTGGCGCGTTTGATCAGGTAGTCGCGCGCGGGTCCGGCAATGCCGTTGGCAAAGCCCAGCAAGCCAAACAGGGCTGGAATGGAATAGGCAGGCAAAGGAGCCAGAGCCAATGAGAAAGAAATACAGGCTGCACCGGTATAACCCAAGGCCACCATTCTTTCAGAACGGATAGGATCGGCAGCCAGAAAACCGGCCAAAACCATGCCCACCGCCGCAGTCAACATATAGGCTGACAGACAGAAAGCCACCAGAGCAATTGGAGTGCCATGTAGCTGGCGGGCTGCCTCTGGGGCAAAAGCCTGAACAATACCTAGAGCGATGCCAACAAAAAGGAAGAAGCTGAATGAAATCCAGACCGCAGGCAGGTGAAGAAAGGAAAAAATGCCCGGATCGTCCGAGGTTGAGCGTCTTCCCTGCTCCGGACTGGAAGGAGGCAGCAGAAGATGGCGGCGATTGAACCACAAGGCCAGGAGCACCATCATCATCACCAAGGCCCCCACCAGGATGGCATGACGCCATGAACTGGCCATTGCCAGCGGCACCAGCAAGGCAGGCGCAGTTGCCCAACCGAGATTGCCTGAAATACCATGGGCACTGTAAGCGTGGCCGAGGCGGCTTGAACTGACGCGACGATTGATCAAGGTGTAGTCCACCGGGTGAAACACACCATTGCCCAAACCAGAGATCAGCACAAAAAACATCAGCATGGAGTAGCTCTGGCTGGCCGCATAGCCCAAGGCTCCGATGGTCAGCAAGGCCAGCCCACCCAGCAACACTGGACGAGGACCGTAGCGGTCGACGAGAAAGCCCGAGAGGGTCTGGACCGCACAGGAAACGCCAAAAAAAACTGCCACCAGAAATCCAAGCTCGGCATAGCTGGCGCCAAAGGCTTCTTTCAGCCAGGGAAAGAGCGGTGGCAACAGGAGTTGACTGAAGTGGCTGATCAGGTGGGCCGAGCTGACCAGGGCGATCACCTGGGCATCCTCGCGTTTTGCCAGTGCGGGATTGGCGACCAGCGACGGTGATGCTGCCTCATTCATGGGCTCACACTATACGAGAAAGGCAGGTTGATTTGTCAATCGGACCCAATGGGCAGCAGGCCTCAAATCAGGGACTCTAGACAAGGTGACGCAGCGGATGCGCCTGTTTTGGCCAGGGCGATACAAAAAAACCAGACACCATCTCCGTGCTCACCAAATCCAGCTTGGGCGGGTTCCAGCTGGGTTTGCGGTCCTTGTCTATGGCCAGGGCCCGAATCCCTTCCATGGTATCGGTGGCGGACATGAAGCGCCCGAGATGGCGAGTGTTGAAGCAATGACGCACCATGTCACGTTCCATACGCAGTTCATCGGCCAGACTCATGCCTGCGCCACGCCGGATTTGCGCCAGGGTGACCTCCTGCATGAGCGGCGAGTGGGTGCAAAGCTGATTGGCGGTGCGGTAGGCCCACTCCCCTCCTTCACTCTCTAGTTCATGCACGATCGCATGCACAGTGGTGTGCTGGAAGCATCGCTGGATCAGGTCCAGCGGCTGGGTGCAGACCGGGGCGCTGACGCGGTAGCGGGTTTGCCAGGCCAGCAGTGACGTGCTGCTGTATTCGGGCAAGCCGGCCAAGCTGAGCCAGGCATCGTGCAGGCTATCGGGATCAAAGCAGGTATCAGCCAAACCCAGCGTCAGGGCCTCCCCTGCCCCAATCACCTCGCTGCTCAGGGCCAGCCATTCGCCACTGTGACCCGGACAGCGGGCCAGAAACCACCCTCCCCCTACATCCGGAAACAGGCCGATCTGGGTCTCTGGCATGGCCATGCGAGTGCGCCGGGTCACAATGCGCAAACTTGCCCCCTGAGACACCCCCATGCCACCGCCCATGACAATGCCATCCATGAAAGCGATGTAGGGCTTGGGATAGTTGTGAATCAGATGGTTGAGGGCGTATTCTTCGGTGAAGAAATCCTCCAATTCGGCATCACCCTGCAACATGGCCTGGTGAAAGAATCGGATATCACCGCCGGCACAGAAGGCAGCAAATGGCCCGTCCTTGCCCATGCCGCGAATCGCCACCGCCTGCACCTGTGGGTCATCACGCCAGGCCTGGAGCGCCGAGGCCAAGGCACGCACCATTGGCAGCGTCAGGGCATTGAGTGCGCGTGGCCGATTCAGCGTGATGCAGCCAAGCCGACCCGAGACCTGGGTCGAGATCTCGGGACAGGTGAAATCAATTGATTGGTGCATGCAGCTAATGTTGAGTTGTCCTAACCACGACTTGATCTGACGAAATGCTGCTTACGCAGCGGCGGTAGTTGTCGGCATTGTCCGATCCAACTGCTTTTCAAGGGCCAAGGCCTTTGAATCCAGGAATGTCTGCCATGGCGTCTTGCCAAAGCAATGCTTTCCAGAATGAGGTCTCTCTTCATTGTATGAACGCACCCACTGATCTACATCGGTCTGCAATTGATCCAGCGAGGTGTACAGCTTGCGCCTGAAGGCACTGGCATAAAACTCATTCTGGATGGTCTGATGAAACCGCTCGCAGATGCCATTGGTTTGTGGACTCTTGGTCTTGGTTCGCGTGTGGTCAATCCCTTCGAGATCCAGGTACAGCGCAAACTC
>CAXRBE010000026.1:0-28600 GCA_964228805.1 Burkholderiaceae bacterium | reverse complement strand
GGCTTGCCGGTCACCACCCCGGTGGCGGGGGCTCCGGTATTCATGGAATAGGTGTCCATCATCCAGGCCATGATTTGTTGGTTAGTGCCCACATCTGGTGCGGGGATGTCCCGGCTTGGCCCGATCAGCATGCCAATCTCGCTGGTGTAGCGGCGGGTGAGGCGCTCGAGCTCGGCCAGGGAGAGCTGACGCGGGTCGACGCGCACGCCACCCTTGGCGCCGCCATAGGGCAGGTTGACCGTGGCATTCTTGACCGACATCCAGGCCGCCAGGGCCATCACTTCGGCCAGGTTGACCGCCGGGTGGAAGCGCACCCCGCCCTTGCCCGGGCCACGCGCGGTGTTGTGCTGCACCCGATAGCCCTCGAAGTGGGCCAACTCACCGTTGTCCAGGCGGATCGGCACATCAACCACCAGGGCGCGTTGTGGGCGCTTGAGCGATTCCACCCAGCCTTCCAGGCCCCTCAGGTAGGGGGTCACCCGTTCGATCTGTTGCAGGTAGTTGCCCCAGGGACCGAGTTGGTCGGCTTGCAGGTAGGAGGGCAGTGCGTGCGCGTGGCTGTTCATGCGGGCGACTCCAGAGTGATTCCAGTCGAGTATAGGGGGAGGGCTTCGACGCGCTGGGCCACGCGACCTGGGGCTTGCCGGTAAAATCGCCACCTTCATGCGCACTGCCGGTTGCCACCCAGGCCAGGCCGGGCAAGCGCCCAACCCGATGTCCCCATGCTGTACCCGCAAGAGTTCGATGTCATTGTCGTTGGTGGTGGCCATGCCGGCACCGAGGCCGCGCTGGCCGCTGCGCGCATGGGCTGCGTCACCCTGCTGCTGACCCACAATATTGAAACCCTGGGCCAGATGAGCTGCAACCCGTCGATTGGCGGCATTGGCAAGGGCCATCTGGTGAAAGAGGTCGACGCCCTGGGCGGTGCCATGGCCCTGGCCACCGATGAAGGGGGCATCCAGTTTCGCATTCTCAACAGCTCCAAGGGGCCGGCGGTGCGCGCCACCCGGGCCCAGGCCGACCGCATTCTGTACAAGGCGGCCATTCGCCGCAGGCTGGAAAACCAGCCCAATCGGTGGCTGTTCCAGCAGGCGGTGGATGACCTGATGGTGCAGGGCGACCGGGTGGTGGGTGCCAGCACCCAGGTGGGCATCCAGTTTCGCGCCCGCACCGTGGTGCTGACCGCGGGCACTTTCCTTGATGGCAAGATTCATGTCGGCCTGAACAATTACGCCGCGGGCCGCGCGGGCGACCCGCCGGCAGTCAGCCTGTCGCACCGGCTCAAGGAGCTGCAGCTGCCGCAAGGTCGGCTGAAAACCGGCACGCCACCGCGTATCGATGGCCGCAGCATTGATTTTTCCCGCTGCATCGAACAGCCCGGCGACGGCATGCCTGGCGGCGCCAACGAGGGCCAGGTGCCGGTGTTCAGCTTTATGGCACACGCTTTCGGCGGGGCGGCCATGCACCCGAGGCAGGTGCCGTGCTGGATCACCCACACCAATGCCCGCACCCACGAGATCATCCGCTCCGGCTTTGACCGCAGCCCGATGTTCACCGGCAAGATTGAGGGGGTGGGGCCGCGCTATTGCCCCAGCGTGGAAGACAAGATCAACCGCTTTGCCGACAAGGAAAGCCACCAGATCTTTCTGGAGCCCGAAGGACTGAGCACCCATGAGTACTACCCGAACGGCATCTCCACCAGCTTGCCGTTTGATATTCAGTACCAGCTGGTGCGCTCGATGCAGGGGCTGGAAAACGCCCAGATCTTGCGCCCGGGCTATGCCATCGAGTACGACTACTTCGACCCGCGCGCGCTGAAAAGCAGTTTCGAAACCAGCCAGATCCAGGGCCTGTTCTTTGCCGGCCAGATCAATGGCACCACCGGCTACGAAGAGGCGGCGGCCCAGGGCCTGTTCGCCGGCGTCAACGCCGCCCTGCAATGCCGGGGCGAGTCGCCCTGGCTGCCGCGGCGCGATGAAGCCTACCTCGGGGTGCTGGTGGATGACCTGACCACCCAGGGCGTGACCGAGCCCTACCGCATGTTCACCAGCCGCGCCGAATTTCGCCTGCAGCTGCGCGAGGACAATGCCGATATGCGCCTGACCGAAGCCGGGCGCCGCTTGGGCCTGGTGGACGATGCGCGCTGGGAGGCGTTTTGCCGCAAGCGCGAGGCGGTTTCACGTGAAACCGAACGCCTTAAGTCGATCTGGGTCAACCCGCGCAACCTGCCGGCCGCAGAGGCTGAGCGGGTGCTGGGCACCTCGATCGAGCGTGAGTACCGGCTGTTCGATCTGCTGCGCCGGCCCGATGTGAGCTACCCCAGCCTGATGACGCTGGAAAATAGCAAGTACGCCAGTGCCGATGTTTCACGTGAAACCCTGGGCGATTTGTCTGTGCCGGTGATCGAGCAGGTGGAGATTGCGGCCAAATATGCCGGCTACATCGACCGCCAAAAGGAAGAGGTTGAGCGCGCCGCCTACTACGAAGGATTGCGCTTGCCGGCAGACCTGGATTACCTGCAGGTGAGTGCGTTGTCGATCGAGGCGCGACAGAAACTGCAGAAACACCGGCCTGAAACCCTGGGCCAGGCGGCGCGCATTTCCGGCATCACGCCAGCCAGCATCTCGCTTCTGCTGATCCATCTGAAAAAGGGCGGCTTCAAGGGCTTTGCCAGGACGGCCGAGGTGGCCCTGGGCCATGCGGCATGAGACATGCGCTGGAGCCTGGCCTGCGGGCCGGGCTGGCCGGGCTGGACTTGTCGCTCGCTGACTCGCAAGTGGGCCAGTTGCTGGGCTATCTGGACCTGGTGCAGAAATGGAACCGGGTCTACAACCTGACCGCGGTGCGGGAGCCCGCCGAGATGCTGACCCACCACTTGCTCGACTGTCTGGCGGTGATCAATCCCTTGCGCGCACAGCTGGGCGGGCGGCAGCCTGCCGACGGGCGGGGCTTTCGTCTGCTGGATGTGGGGGCCGGGGCCGGCCGGCCGGGCGTGGTGATTGCCATTTGCTGCCCGGACATCACGGTGACCTGTGTGGATGCCGTGGCCAAGAAGGCCAGCTTCGTCCAGCAGGCGGCGATAACCCTGGGCCTGGGCAACCTCAAGGGACTGCACGCCCGGGTGGAGCGCCTGACTGAGCACTTCGATGTGGTCAGTTCGCGCGCCTTTGCCACCCTGGCCGACTTCACCACCTGGTCACGCGCCGCGTTGGCGCCCACAGGCATCTGGCTGGCCATGAAGGGCCGGCGGCCCGAGCAGGAGCTGGCCGCTCTGCCCAGTGAAGTGACCGTGTTTCACGTGGAACAGCTGCGGGTGCCCGGCCTGGAGGCTGAGCGCTGCATTGTCTGGCTCAGGCCCGAGCCGCAGCCGGCCTGAGCGGGGGGGCGTATATGTGGGGGAGTGATCCGGTGCCAGCTGATTCCTGCCGTACACTCTGGCCTTCCACGCAAGCCATCGAATAACTGAATCCCGCATGTTTGGTGTAGCCGATTACGGCGCATTTGTCGCTGCTGTCATCATTTTTCTGCTGATTCCCGGACCCGGCAACCTGGCCCTGATCACCTCCACCGGTAAGGGTGGGGTGGTGGGTGGCCTGGCGGCCACCCTGGGCATCATTGCGGGTGACCAGGTGCTGATGTGGGCCGCGGTGGCCGGGGTGGCGGCGCTGTTGCTGGCCTCGCCCTCGGCCTTTGCCGCAGTGCAGTGGCTGGGGGCGGTGTACCTGGGCTGGCTGGGCTTGAGGATGTTGCTCGCCAGGGCCGGGGCGGCGCCCATTCTCAATATCCGCGCTGGTCACTATTTCCGCCAGTCGATGATGATCACTTTGCTCAACCCCAAGGCCATCGTGTTTTACATGGCGTTTTTCCCGCTGTTTGTCGACCCGGCGCAACACCAGGGGCTGCTGACTTTCGCGGTGATGGCGGTGACGATTGCCGCGCTCACCTTTCTTTACGGCTTGGCCGCCACCCTGATCACCCATCGCCTGGCTGAGCGCCTGCATGCCAGCCCCCTGATCGGGCGGGCGCTGGAAAAACTGGCGGGGCTGTGCCTGATCGGGTTTGGCTTGCGGCTGGCGTTGACAAAATGAGGGGCGAACGCTGATGGCGAAAATATTTTGTGTGGCCAACCAGAAGGGCGGCGTCGGCAAGACCACCACCACGGTCAATCTGGCCGCCGGTTTGGCCAGCATCGGTCAGCGTGTGCTGATGGTCGACCTGGATCCGCAGGGCAATGCCACCATGGGCTCGGGGCTGGACAAGCGCCAGCTGGCCCTCAGTGTGTACGACGTGCTGCTGGAGGCGGCCTCGATCGTCGAGGCCCGAGCCCGCAGTGACAAGCTGATCGAGGCTGGCCTGAGCTATGACGTGCTGGGCTCCAACCGCGAGCTGGCGGGCGCCGAGGTGGAGCTGGTCGAGGTGGAGCGACGCGAGAGGCGACTCAAGCAGGCCCTGGCTGAAGTGGATGCGGAATATGACTTCGTGCTGATTGACTGCCCCCCCTCGCTGTCGCTGCTGACCCTCAACGGCCTGTGCAGCGCGAACGGCGTGATCGTGCCGATGCAGTGTGAATACTTTGCCCTGGAGGGGCTGACCGATTTGGTCAACACCATCAAACAGGTCCATGCCAATTTGAACCGTGACCTGCAGATCATTGGCCTGCTCAGGGTGATGTTTGACCCGCGCATCACCTTGCAGCAGCAGGTCAGCGACCAGCTCAAGAGCCACTTTGGCGACAAGGTGTTCGACACGGTCATCCCGCGCAATGTCCGTCTGGCCGAGGCACCCAGCTACGGCCTGCCAGGGGTGGTGTTTGACCCCTCCGCCCGGGGGGCGCTGGCCTATCTGGCGTTTGCCCAGGAGATGGTGGAGCGCATCAAGCGGATGTAGGCGCGGCGCCTGGCCTTGGCCACCCCAGCGATACCATGAACCCAGCAAATGTCTTGATCCTTCCCGGCTGGCACAACTCGGGTCCGGAGCACTGGCAGAGCCGGTGGGAGGCGGCCCACGGGTACACCCGGGTGCCCCAGCATGACTGGGCCAGGCCCTTGCGCGGCGACTGGCAGATCCAGCTGGAAGAGGCGGTCCTGCGTTGCGATGAGCGGGCCGTGTTGGTGGCCCACAGCCTGGGCGTGATTTTGGTGGCGGCCTGGGCGGCACATTCACGCAACAGCCACCTGGTCAAGGCGGCGCTGCTGGTGGCGCCAGGCGATGTGGCACGGCAGGAAACCCGCGCACTCTTGCCCAGCTGGTGGCCGATCGAACGCCAGCCCCTGCCCTTTGCCAGCATCCTGGTGGCCAGCCGCAATGATCCGCGCTGCCGCTTTGACCTGGCAGCAGCACTGGCCACGGACTGGCGGGCGGAGCTGGTGGACCTGGGCAGCGCGGGGCATATCAATGCCGAATCGGGCCTGGAGGATTGGCCGCAGGGCCATCAGCTCCTGCAGCGGCTGATTGAATTGGTTTGAAAGAAAGAAGAGAACTTATGGTGACCAAAAAACCCAAGGGGCTTGGCCGTGGACTGGAGGCCCTGCTCGGGCCGAAGGTGGTGGAGACCGAAGCAACGTCAGCCAGCAGCCCGGGGCAGCCGGCCAGCCTGATGCTCAGTGACCTTTTGCCTGGTATGTACCAGCCGCGTACCCGCATGGACGAGGGTGCCCTGTACGAACTGGCCGAGTCGATCAAGGCGCAGGGGATCATGCAACCTATCCTCGTTCGCCGTCTGAGCGAGGGCCCAAATCTGGGCAAGTACGAAATCATCGCTGGCGAACGACGTTACCGAGCAGCCAAGCTTGCCGGCCTGGACAGCGTGCCGGTGCTGGTGCGGGATGTGCCCAACGAGGCCGCCGCCGCCATGGCGCTGATCGAAAATATCCAACGTGAAAACCTCAACCCATTGGAAGAAGCCCAAGGTCTGCAACGGTTAATCAGAGAGTTTGGGCTCACTCACGAACATGCGGCGCAGGCCGTGGGCCGTTCTCGGAGTGCGGCCTCCAACCTCTTGCGCCTGCTCAATCTGGCCGAGCCGGTGCAGACCATGTTGATGGCTGGCGACCTGGACATGGGCCATGCCCGCGCCTTGCTGGCGCTCGAGCGAGCCGCCCAGATCACTGCGGCCAATCAGATCAGCGCAAAAATGATGTCTGTCCGCGAGGCTGAGCGGCTGGTGAAAAAGCTTGGTGCCGAGTTCACCCTGACACCACAGAAGCCAAAAAAGGAGAAGTCGCGCGACCTGCGGCGGCTGGAGGAGGAGTTGTCGGACCTGCTGACCGCCCAGGTGGAGGTACGGCTGAAAAAACGGGTCAAACGGGCGGGCCGCATTGAAGACATGGGCGAGCTGAGCATCCAGTTTGGCTCCCTGGATGAGCTCAATGGTCTGATCGACCGTCTGCGCGGGCGCGGCCACTGAGGCTGGCCATGCGGCTGCGCAAGCTGGTGCTGCTGACCGGGCTTGCCTTGCTGGCGTTTGCCGGCAATTCGCTGCTCTGCCGGGCGGCCTTGCGCGACACACAGATCGATGCCGCCAGCTTCACCAGCTTGCGCCTTTGCTCTGGGGCGCTGGTGCTGTGGCTGTTGGTGCGTTGGCGCTCAGGCTTGTCGGCGGGGCGTGGCAGTTGGGCCTCGGCGCTGGCGCTGTTCGCCTACGCGGCGGCCTTCTCCTTTGCCTACCTCAGCCTGTCGGCCGGCACCGGGGCCTTGCTCCTGTTTGGCGCGGTGCAGGCCAGCATGATAGGCTGGGG
Source organism: Burkholderiaceae bacterium (assembly GCA_964228805.1). Lineage (GTDB taxonomy): Bacteria > Pseudomonadota > Gammaproteobacteria > Burkholderiales > Burkholderiaceae_C > Hylemonella. The sequence goes on along the minus strand of CAXRBE010000026.1, from coordinate 21,863 downwards.
CATCTTTAAGGGCGAACGCCTTGCCGGCATGCAGCTTGTCGGCCTGGCGCTGGCGATTGGCGGCCTGGTCGGGCTGCTGCTGCCGGGCCTGTCGGCCCCACCACTGGGCAGTTCCCTGTTGATGATCGGCGCGGGCGTCGCCTGGGGTGTGTATTCCCTGCGAGGCAAGGGAGCGGGTGACCCGATGCGGGTGACGGCAGGCAACTTCATGCGCACCCTGCCCATGGCGGCGTTCCTGTCATTGCTGATGCTGGCGCAGGCGCAGGCCGACCTGGCAGGTGCAGCCTATGCGATGGCGTCGGGCGCCATCACCTCCGGGCTGGGCTATGCGCTCTGGTATGGGGCGCTGCCAGCACTGCGGGCCACTGTGGCGGCCACCCTGCAACTGAGCGTGCCGGTCATTGCGGCCCTGGGAGGCATCGTGCTGCTGGGCGAGCCGCTTAGCGGGCGCCTGCTGCTGTCAGCCGCAGCCATCCTGGGCGGCATTGCCCTGGTGATCCGCAACAGGTAAGGCAGTCAGCTGGGCGTGAGCGGTGCAACGGCGCCGCTCAGCAGGCCATCAGAGGGTAAATATCTTGCCCGGGTTCATGATGTTCTTCGGGTCCAGAGCGCGCTTGATGCTGCGCATCATCTCGACGGCCCCATCACCGGCCTCGGTCACCAAAAAATCCATCTTGTGCAGACCCACTCCATGCTCGCCGGTGCAAGTGCCGCCCAGGGCGAGCGCGCGCGCCACCAGCGCGTGGTTGAGCCGTTCCGCCGTTTCATATTCCTCAGGCTTGGCCGGGTCGAGCAGGTAGCCAAAGTGGAAGTTGCCATCACCCACATGGCCGACCAGAAAGTAGGGAATGCCGCTGGCGTCAGCCTCGGCCACCGAGTCGAGCAGGCAATCGGCCAGTCGGCTGATGGGCACACAGGTGTCGGTGGAGATGGCGCGACAGCCAGGCTTGCTCTGGATGGCAGCGAAATAGGCGTTGTGGCGGGCGGTCCACAAGCGGGTGCGCTCCTCCGGGGTGCTGGCCCACTCAAAATCCTGGCCACCATGCTCATGACTGATCTCTTGCACAGCCTCAGCCTGCTCTTTCACGCTGGCCGGTGAACCATGGAACTCCATCAGCAGCAGGGCCTCTTCGCGCAGGCCGAGCTTGGCATAGGCGTTGACCATGCGCACGGTGTTGTGATCAAGCAACTCGACTCGCGCGATCGGGATACCCATCTGGATGATCTGAATGGTGCTGCGCACGGCAGCCTCGATACTGGGAAAGGAGCAGATGGCGGCGGATATCGCCTCGGGCAGCGGATAGAGCTTGAGCGTGATTTCGGTGATCACCCCGAGCGTGCCCTCGGAGCCCACCATCAGGCGGGTCAGGTCATAGCCGGCGGAGGATTTTTTGGCCCGGGTGCCGGTGCGGATGATCTCGCCGCTGGCGGTGACCACCTCCAGCCCAAGCACATTCTCGCGCATGGTGCCATAGCGCACGGCGTTGGTGCCTGAAGCGCGGGTGGCCGACATGCCGCCGATCGAGGCATCGGCCCCCGGGTCGATCGGGAAAAACAGGCCGGTGCTTTTGATTTCCTCGTTGAGCTGCTTGCGTGTCACGCCCGCCTGCACCGTGACGGTGAGATCCTCCGGGTTGACGGCCAGCACCTTGTTCATGCGCGAGACATCCACGCTGATGCCGCCCTGCACTGCCAGCAAGTGACCCTCCAGCGATGAGCCCACACCAAACGGGATGATGGGAACGCTGTGTGCGCCAGCAAGCCTGACCGCATCGGCCACATCGGCGGTGCTTTCAGCGAACACGACGGCCGCTGGCGGCGGCACCGTGGTGTAGGCCGACTCGTCACGCCCGTGCTGCTCGCGCACCGCCTGCGCAGTGGAGCAGCACTCGCAAAAGCGCGCCTTGAGCGCGGCGATCAGCGCGGGCGGCACTTCGCGCTGGCAAATTTCAGGCATCAGATTCAAGGCAGGTGTTGGGGCGTTCATGGGCTCTCCGCGAGACAGGCACAATGGCTGGATAGCGCCTATTTTCCACCAAGGACGAAAACCATGGGAAACCGTCTGACACAAATCGCCACCCGCACCGGAGATGATGGCAGCACCAGCCTGGGCGACAACACCCGGGTGCCCAAGCACAGTCAGCGCGTCCATGCCATGGGCGAGGTCGATGAGCTCAATTCGCACATCGGCCTGTTGTTGTGTGAAGAGTTGCCCCAAGCGGTGCGTGAACTGCTGGTGGAGGTCCAGCACCAGCTGTTCAATCTGGGCGGCGAGCTGTCAATTCCCGGTTTCGAGCTGTTGAAGGGCGAGGCGGTGCTGGCGCTGGACCAGGCGCTGGAAAACCACAATGCCGAACTTCCCCGCCTCAAGGAGTTCATCCTGCCGGCAGGAACGCGGGCGGCTGCGCAGGCCCATGTCTGCCGCACCGTGGCGCGGCGGGCCGAGCGTTCGGTGGTGGCCCTGGGCCAGGCTGAATCCTTGCGTGAAGCACCGCGCCAGTACCTCAATCGCCTGAGCGACCTGATGTTTGTGCTGGCGCGTGTGCTCAACCGTATGCACGGCGGTGACGATGTGTACTGGAACAGCGAGCGCCTGCAGCGCGACGCAGACTCAGAAGGCGCCTAAAGCCTCATTCAACCCGTACTGGCACACGTGCGGCCAGGCCGCACATCAGCTCGTAGGCAACGCTCCCGCCCGCCTGGGCCACTTCGTCGATCGGCAGCAGCGCGCCGTTGCTGGCACGGCCCCACAAGGTGACCTCGCTGCCAAAGCCGGCGAAGGGCACCGGGGTCAGGTCCACTGCCAGCATGTCCATGCTGACACTGCCCACGGTGCGGGTGCGTACGCCATCCACCAGCACCGGGGCCTGGGCGCTGGCGCGCAGGTAGCCGTCAGCATAGCCACAGGCAGCGATGCCGATGCGCATGGCTGTGGGCGCGGTGAACGTGGAACCATAGCCAACCGTGTCGCCTGCGGCCAGCTGTTGCAGGCTGACCAGACGGGTGGCCAGGGACATGCTGGGCAGCAGGCCCCAGGCGGCAGCATTCGCATCAGGAAAGTCGGGCGCAGCGCCATAGAGCATCAGTCCGGCGCGCACCCAGTCCGAGTGCAGGGGCCGGGCGCAAGCCGAGCCCATATGGCGCAGGATAGCCGCGCTGTTGCTGAGCGAGCGCTCGCCAGGCATATCGCGCGTGGCGGCGTCGAAGCAGGCCAGCTGTTTGGCAATGCCGTCTGGTGCCTCGGCGTCGCTGAAGTGGGTCATGAGCGATATCTCATCCACTTGGGGCAGGGCGTTGAGGCGCATCCAGGCGGCGCGAAAAGCCTCGGGCCGAAAGCCCAGCCGGTTCATGCCGCTGTTCAATTTGAGAAACACGCGCTGTGGCGCATGGGTCTTGTGCGCGGCCAGCATGTCGATCTGTTCATTGCAGTGGACCACATGCCATAAATTCAGGCGTGAGCAATGTTCCAGGTCGCGCGGCTCGAATACGCCCTCGAGCAGAATGATCGGGCCACGCCAGTCCAGGGCGCGCAGCCGGGCCGCCTCATCCAGATCGAGCAAGGCAAATCCATCGCTGCCGCGCAGACCGTCGAACACGCGCTCGATGCCGTGGCCGTAGGCGTTGGCCTTGACCACCGACCAGACCCGTGCATCCGGCGCAGCCTGACGCACGCGCAGCAGATTGTGGGCCAAGGCCTGGGTGTGGATGGTGGCCTGTATGGGGCGCGGCATCTTAAATGGCTAGGGTGAAGCGATGCGTCGGATTTTGTCATGAGAGGGCATGCTATAACCCGGCTGTTGCTTAGAGAGTTCAGGAATATTGAAGGCGCAGCGACCCGCTTTGCGCCCGGCCCCAATGAAACGCGGTTTCTACACCATCATGTCGGCGCAGTTCTTCAGCTCGCTGGCAGACAACGCCTTGTTCGTTGCGGCCGTGCAGCTGCTTCGCAGTGGCTCGGCCCCTGAGTGGCAACAGGCAGCGCTGGTGCCAATGTTTGCCTTGTTCTATGTGGTGCTGGCTCCGTTTGTAGGTGCCTACGCAGATGCCAAGCCCAAGGGCCGCGTCATGCTGATCAGCAACAGCATCAAGGTTGCCGGTTGTCTGCTGATGCTGTTTGGTCTCAACCCCCTGGTCGCCTATGCGGTGGTGGGCCTGGGCGCGGCGGCCTACTCGCCGGCCAAATACGGCATCCTGACCGAGCTCCTGCCAGCCTCGCAACTGGTCAAGGCCAACGGCTGGATCGAGGGCCTGACGATTGCCTCAATCATCCTGGGCGTGTTGCTTGGAGGCCAGCTGGTGGGGCCCGTGGTGTCGGCCGAGCTGCTGTCCTTCGACCTTCCACTCTTCACCACCGGCATCGACACCCCGCCTGAAGCCGCGATTCTGTGCCTGGTTTTCGTCTACATGCTCGCCGCCTGGTTCAACACCCGCATTCCCCATACTGGCGTCGAGATGCGGCCCATGCCGGCCAATCCGCTGTCGCTGCTGCCCGACTTCTGGAGCTGCAATCGGCGCTTGTGGCACGACCGGCTGGGCCAGATCTCCCTGGCCACCACCACCCTGTTCTGGGGCGTGAGTGGCAACCTGCGCTATATCGTGCTGGCCTGGGCGGCCGCGGCGTTGGGATACAGCGTGACACAGGCCTCCTCGTTGGTGGGCGTGGTGGCCATTGGCACGGCTGTCGGCGCCGTGGTGGCCTCGCTGCGCATGAGGCTGGAGCACGCCACCTCTGTGATGCCAATGGGTATCGCCATGGGCGTGTTGGTGATACTGCTCAACTTCATTGACAACGTCTGGCTGGCCGCGCCCTTTCTGGTGCTGCTGGGCGGCCTGGGCGGCTTTCTGGTGGTGCCGATGAATGCCCTGCTGCAGCACCGCGGCCACAACCTGATGGGCGCCGGGCGCTCGATTGCGGTACAGAATTTCAATGAGCAGGCTTGCATTCTGGGGCTTGGCGCTTTCTACAGTCTGTCCACCGGCCTGGGCCTGTCGGCCTTTGGTGCCATCACCATGTTTGGCCTGGTGGTGGCTATCAGCATGTGGCTTATCAAGCGCTGGCATGAGCACAACTGCCGCATGTATCCGGACGAAGTGGAGCACCTGCTGGACATCGCGCGCAACGACCATATGCATGGTTGAGCACTCTTGGCATGGCGCCGCCCATGCGCCGACACCTTTGCAGCGCCTTGAATGACAAGGCCCCTCCTAGCCCTGCCGGTGGTGGCCCTGGTATTCAATGCCCTGGTCTGGGGCCTGTCTTGGTGGCCACTGCGTGAGCTGCAGGCACACGGACTGCACCCACTCTGGTCCACCGCCTTGATGTATGCCCTGGCCTTGCCTGCGCTGATGCCGCGACAGGACTGGACGCTGTGGTTGCGCCAGCCTCTGCTCTGGGCGCTGGCGTTGGCTGCCGGCCTGACCAATGTCGGCTTCAACTGGGCGGTGACGGTGGGCGATGTGGTGCGTGTCGTGCTGCTGTTCTACCTGATGCCGGTCTGGGCCACCCTGCTGGCCTGGCCGATGCTGGGGGAGCGACCCGGCGGCACGGCTGTCTTGCGCCTGGGTTTGGCACTCCTGGGCGTGAGCCTGGTGCTCAAGACGGCGGACTCACCCTGGCCAATGCCAGCCAGCCTGGCCGATGGCTTGGCCTTGGCAGGGGGGCTTTGCTTTGCCCTGACCAATATTCTCTTGCGTAAGCTGAGGCAGACGCCGGAGGCGGCGCGCATGCTGGCCATGTTCGGTGGCGGTGCGGCCATGGCGCTGGCGGCGGCGCTGCTGGGCGCTCACAGTGGCCTGGTGGGCCTGCCCGACTGGCCCACGGCCATGGCGCTGGTCTTGGCCTTGCTGACCTGCCTGGCGCTGCTGCTGGCCAATTGGAGCCTGCAATATGGCGCGGCCCGATTGGCGGCTGCCACCACTGCGTTGGTGATGCTGACCGAGGTGGTCTTTGCCAGTCTGTCGTCGGTGGCGCTGGGCGCGGCTGAGATCAACTCACAAACCTTGGCCGGTGGTGCGCTGATCATGCTGGTGGCGCTTTGGGCGGCGACTGATGGGGCGGCGCATCAGGAACACATGCGCAAACCAGTTTGAGTCTGCGGCTCAGACTTGTCGGGAGCTCATCGCTTCGTCCAGCAGCTCGATCCAGTGACGCACCGGCGTGTTGGTGCCGCTTTGCAGGTGGGTGATACAGCCGATGTTGGCCGAGACAATTTGCTCGGGCTGCATTTCGTCCAGATGGGCCAACTTGCGGTCACGCAGCTGATAGGCCAGCGCGGGTTGCAGCACCGAATAGGTGCCCGCCGAACCACAGCACAGGTGCGGCTCGACCCGGCAGGTCTTGATTTGAAAGCCGAGCGCGCCCAGGTGCTGCTCCACCGCGCCGCGCAATTGCTGGCCATGCTGCAGGGTGCAGGGTGGGTGGTAGGCAATTTGCCCGGCGCGGGCAGCCACCTGCTTGCCCAGCAAGGCGGCCATCTCGGGCAGCAGTTCGCTCAGGTCCTTGGCCAGCTCGCTGATGCGCCGTGCCTTGGTGGCGTAGGCGGGGTCGTCCTTGAGCAGGTGGCCATAGTCCTTCACCATCACGCCACAGCCTGAGGCATTGGTCACGATCGCCTCCACACCCGAGATCACCTGCGGCCACCAGGCATCGATGTTGGCGCGCATCTCGTCCATGCCGCCGTGCTGATCATTGAGGTGAAACTTGACCGCGCCGCAGCAGCCGGCTTTGGGCGCGATCAGGGTCTCGATGCCGCAGGCATCCAGCACCCGCGCGGTGGCGTGGTTGATGTTGGGCAGCATGGCGGGTTGCACACAACCGGCCAGCAGCAGCACTTGGCGCGCATGGCGGCGCGTGGGCCAGGCGCCAGCGTCCTGTGCGGCGGGCACCTTGTTCTTCAGCGTCTGGGGCAGCAGGCCGCGCACCAGCTGGCCCAGCTTCATGGCCGGCCCAAACAGCGGCGAGGTCAGGCCCTCCTTGAGCGCCCAGCGAACAAAGCGCTCGCTGGCCGGGCGGTCCACCTTGGCGTCAACCAGCCGGCGGCCGATGTCGACCAGCTGGCCGTACTTCACCCCGCTGGGGCAGGTGCTTTCGCAGTTGCGGCAGGTCAGGCAGCGGTCCAGGTGGAGCTGGGTCTTGCGCGTGGGCGCATGGCCTTCGAGCAGCTGCTTCATCAGGTAGATGCGGCCGCGTGGGCCGTCGAGCTCATCGCCCAGCAGTTGGTAAGTGGGGCAGGTGGCGGTGCAAAAGCCGCAATGCACACATTTGCGCAGAATGGCCTCGGCGGCCAGGCCATCGGCGGTGCCGGCGTATTCGGGGGCGAGTTGGGTTTGCATGTCAGAACCCTAGACGACCAGTGGCAAACACGCCATGCGGGTCAAATTGTTGCTGTAGCGCGCGCTGGATGCGCAGCTGCACCTCGTTGAGTGGCGTATGCACGCCGACCATTTTGTCCAGGTCGCCGCCCTTCAGGCTGGCGCGAAACAGCGTGGCGTGGCCGCCCGCGCGCTGCGCCGTTTCGCGTAAGTCAGGGGCCGCACTGGCCGGTGCCCACAGCCAGCGCTGTGCGCCCTGCCACTCGATGTATTGGGCGTAGGGCAGGTCCAGTGCCGGCGCGGTCTGTGGCAGCGACAGCCGCCACAGACACTGTTGCTCGCCCGGCGCTTGGAAGAACTGCAGGGCCTGCTCGCCACTGGCACGCCAATCGCTTGCGGCCTGTTCGGCGTCCATGCGGGTGACGCGTGCACCCAGCCCCTGCGCATCGGCACTCATGCGCAAAGCCGCCGATTCGACCGCGGCCACCGCGCCGCGCAGGCGCACAAACAAATAATCGTCGCTCGGGCTGGCGGTGCTGTCGTGCACCCAGACGCTGGCATTGAGTGGCAGGGGCTGGCCACCCCAGCGGTGCAGCAGATCCAGCGCCGATGCTTGTGCGATGCCCGCACACATCAGGGTGGCCTCGGCCGGCGCCAGCGGCAGCACCTTAAGGCTGACTTCGGTGATCAGACCCAGCGTGCCCCAGCTGCCAGCCAGCAGCCGGCTGAGGTCATAACCGGCCACATTCTTCATCACCTGGCCGCCAAAGCTCAGGTCTTCACCCTTGCCATTGATCATGCGCACGCCCAGCACATAGTCGCGCACCGAGCCCACGCTGGCGCGGGCCGGGCCGGCCAGCCCGGCAGCCACCATGCCGCCCACTGTGGCGTGGGGCCCGAAATGGGGCGGCTCGAAGGGCAGATACTGGCCCTGGGCTGCCAGTGCGGACTCCAAATCTGCCAGCGGTGTACCAGCGCGGGCAGTCACCACCAGCTCACTGGGCTCGTGGCTGACGATGCCATTGAGGGCCTGGGTCTCTAGAACCTCGCCCTGCAGCGCCTGACCATAAAAATCCTTGCTGCCGCCGCCGTGAATGCGCAAAAGAGTGCTGGAGGCGGCAGCGGCGCGAATGCGCTCGGCCAGAGAAAACAGGGCAGAGTCCATGGGGCTGAATGTTAACGGCAACAAAAAGCCCGCACGGCCAGATGGCTCGTGCGGGCAGGGTGGCTATGAACTGTTGGGCTCAGCGGCCGTAGGCGCTTTCACCGTGAGCGCTGATGTCCAGGCCTTCGCGCTCTTCTTCTTCGTTCACTCGCAGGCCGATGGTGAGGTCAACAATCTTGTAGGCGATGAACGACACCACGCCAGACCAGACCACTGTGATCAGCACAGCCTTCAGCTGCACCCAGACCTGGGCGGCGATCGAATAATCAGCGGCAGTGACGCCGGTGGCCGTGACCCAGTCGGCAACAAAGCCGGGGCCGCCCAGGGTGGGTGAGTTGAACACGCCGGTCAGCAGTGCGCCGACGATGCCGCCCACGCCGTGCACACCGAAGACGTCGAGAGTGTCGTCGGCACCCAGCATACGCTTCAAGCCATTGACACCCCACAGGCAGACAAAGCCAGCAATCAGTCCGATGACGATGGCGCCGCCAATGCCCACATTACCGGCAGCCGGGGTGATCGCCACAAGGCCCGCTACCGCACCCGAGGCCGCGCCCAGCATCGAGGCCTTGCCCCGGTGCAGTGCTTCACCCACCGACCAGGACAGCACAGCGGCTGCGGTGGCGACAAAGGTGTTGGCAAAGGCCAGCGCGGCAAAGCCGTTGGCTTCCAGGGCCGAGCCGGCGTTGAAGCCAAACCAGCCCACCCACAGAAGCGAGGCGCCCACCATGGTCAGGGTCAGGCTGTGCGGGGCCATGGATTCGCGACCGTAGCCGATGCGCTTGCCCACCAGGAAGGCGCCCACCAGGCCGGCCACTGCGGCATTGATATGCACCACGGTGCCACCAGCGAAATCAAGCGCGCCCATCTGCCAGATGTAGCCGGCCTTGGCGTTGAGGGCATCCACCACTTCTTTGCCGGTGTAGGCGTCCGGGCCCATCCAGAACCACACCATGTGCGCGATCGGCAGGTAGCTGAAGCTGAACCACAGCACCATGAACAGCAACACCGCGGAGAACTTGATGCGCTCGGCAAAGGCGCCCACGATCAGGGCGCAGGTGATGCCGGCGAAGGTGGCCTGAAAGCCGGCAAATACGATTTCAGGGATCACCACGCCCTTGCTGAAGGTGGCGGCACTGGCGAAGGTGCCGGCCGCGTTGTCCCAGATGCCCTTCATGAACAGCCGGTCCAGGCCCCCGTAGAAGGCCCCGCCTTCAGTGAAGGCCAGGCTGTAGCCATACAGAAACCAGAGCACCACAATCAGCGAGAAGGTCACCATCACCTGCATCAGCACCGACAGCATGTTCTTGCTGCGCACCAGGCCACCATAGAACAGGGCCAGACCAGGCACGGTCATCAGGATGACCAGCAAAGTGGCCACCATCATCCAGGCGGTGTCGCCCTTATTGGGCTCGGGCGCCTTGGGTGCGGCGGTATCGGCGGCAGCAGCTGCCGGCGCAGCGCCTGTGCTGGCTGGCGCGGCCACCGGCGGGGCTTTGGCTTCAAGCGCAGTGGCTGGTGTTGCGGGGGCGGAGACAGTTTGGGCCAGTGAGGCGGCACTTGCGCCCAACAAGCTCAGTCCGAGCGCCCAGGAGAGAAGAAGGGATTTCATAGGGCCTCCTTGCCGGTCTCGCCAGTGCGAATGCGAATGACCTGCTCCAGGTTGTAGACAAAGATCTTGCCGTCACCGATCTTGCCGGTGCGTGCCGAGCCCTCGATCGCCTCGATCGCGCGCTCCACCAGCTCCTCGGCCACGGCGGCCTCAATCTTGACCTTGGGCAGAAAGTCCACCACATATTCCGCGCCACGGTACAGCTCGGTGTGTCCCTTTTGCCGGCCAAAGCCCTTGACTTCGGTCACGGTGATGCCCTGCACCCCGATGCCCGAGAGGGCTTCGCGCACCTCGTCGAGCTTGAAGGGCTTGATGATGGCAGTGATGAGTTTCATGAGAGCTCCTTGTTATGAATGGGAATCAGGTCAGAAGGTGTACTTGACGCCCAGGAAAACACCGCTTTTGGCGAGAAAGCGCCCGTCTGACTGAGAGTAAAAACCGCCGTCCTTGGCATCAGTGCCGACAGCAGCGATAGAGGCACTCAGGCCCTTGCCGAAGTCTTTGTTCAGTGTCAGGGCGTAATCGGTGTAGTCGGCCGCAGTCCCAACAGTTGTTCCAGATGTCTGGTTTGGTACGGTCTGGCGCCCCACATGCGGCACCAGGCTAAGGCCATTGCCCAAATCGAGATTGGCGCTCAGATCCCAGTAGCGGCTGCCATTGGAGTTCAGGTTGCCCAGGAAGTCGCCGAAGCTCTGGAAGTATTTCAACGTGACCGGCCCATAGCTCACGCCCACATAAGCTTCAGTGGTGTCGGCTTTGGAATAATTGCCTGAACCCGTCGTGCCCGTGGCACCCGAATCGTTGCCTGGGTACTGGTAGGTGATCGCACCGACATCAAAACCCAAGCCATAGGCCTCAAATTTGTAGCCGCCGTAGAGATCAAGCTCGTAGTCGCCCTTGCTGGCGCCATTGAACTCCTTGATCCACTTCAGATTGCTGGCGGCCCAGGCGCCCAGATAAGCCCCGTTCTTGTGGGCGAAGTCCAGCCCGCCCTGAATCGAATACTGGTTGGCGGTCTGGGTGATGCCGCGGAAGCGGTAATCACTGACGACACCGATGTTGTAGGCCAGGGTGTAGTCGGGCGTGGCTGGCTTGGATTGGGCCAGGGCCGCGGTGCCGGCCATGAGGGCCAGGGTGGCAATACAGGTTTTGGAAAGAAGTTTCATGAATAGGCTCCTGGATAAACAAATGAACTAGCTGGCCATTGGGTTTAGCACTTAGCGTGCCAAGAAAAATCTTTTGAAAAGCACCGAATTTGTCACCCCAAACAAGAAGAAAGGCGTTAGGATGCTGTACAAATAAACAGTATTGCACCAGGAAGGTGCCCTTCTTGCACCTTATCGGTGGCAGAGGGTTGGAAGAAAGGGGTCAATCATGAGTCTGTGTACAGTCCACAGTCGAGCGCTTCTTGGCCTGGAGGCCGCTTCGGTGGCGGTGGAGGTGCATCTGGCCAACGGCCTGCCAGGCTTCAATCTGGTGGGCCTGGCCGATACCGAGGTCAAGGAGGCGCGCGAACGGGTGCGTGCTGCCATCCAGAACGCTGGTCTGGAGTTTCCGCATAACAGGCGCATCACGGTGAACCTGGCGCCAGCCGATTTGCCCAAGGATTCGGGGCGTTTTGACCTGCCCATCGCTCTGGGCATTTTGGCGGCCAGCGGCCAGATTGAAGCAAGGCGACTGGCGGGTCATGAGTTCGCCGGCGAGCTGTCCCTGTCGGGGGCCCTGCGCCCGGTGCGTGGCGCGCTGGCCATGGCCCTGGCAGTGCAGGCTCGCCAGCCCGAGCTTCGGCTGGTCTTGCCCGCCGAAAGCGCAGAAGAGGCCGCCCTGGTGGTGGGCATGCGGGTATACCGCGCAAGCCACTTGCTCGATGTGGTGCAGCAGTTCCTGCCTGGAGACGCACCAGCGAAAGCAAGCTGGGACAGCGTGGCCCCTGCTGTGCCACAAGGTCTGCCGCAATTGAATGATCTGGCCGATGTGCGCGGCCAGCTGGCAGCCAGGCGGGCGCTGGAGATTGCGGCGGCAGGCGGTCACAGTCTGCTGCTCGGCGGACCGCCAGGCTCGGGCAAGTCCATGCTGGCGCAGCGCCTGGCTGGCTTGTTGCCGCCCATGAGCACCCAGGAAGCACTGGAAAGCGCGGCCGTGGCCAGCCTGGCCGGGCGCTTTGCCCTTGCACGCTGGGGACAACGCCCCACTTGCAGTCCGCACCACTCGGCCAGTGCGGTGGCGCTGGTGGGCGGCGGCTCACCGCCCAGGCCAGGTGAAATATCACTGGCACACCATGGGGTGCTTTTTCTGGACGAGTTGCCCGAGTTTTCCCGCAGCGCGCTGGAGGCTCTGCGCGAACCCCTCGAATCCGGGCAGATCACCATAGCGCGCGCCGCGCAACGCGCCGAATTTCCAGCCCGCTTCCAGTTGGTTGCGGCCATGAACCCATGCCCTTGCGGCTATCTGGGCTCAAGTCAGCGCAGCTGTCGCTGCACCCCCGACCAGGTGGCGCGCTACCAGGGGCGACTGAGCGGGCCGCTGCTTGACCGCATCGATCTGCATGTCCAGGTTCCAGCCGTACCCACCCAGGAGCTGTTGGCTGCGCCGCAGGCAGAGTCCAGCACGGCGGTGCGCAATCGGGCTCTGTGCGCTCGCGCGAGGGCACAACAAAGACAGGGCCGGCTCAACCAGCAATTGGCGGGCCTTGAACTCGAGACGCAGGTGGCGCTTGAGCCAGCCGCACATCAATTTCTCAGCAATGCGGCGGCCCGCCTGGGCTGGTCGGCGCGCGGGGTGCACCGAACCATGCGGGTGTCGCGCACCATTGCCGACCTGGCCGGCCGTGACGGCGTTGCCATGGAGCATGTGGCCGAAGCGATGCAATACCGGCCATCAGCTCGCGCGACCTAGGGATGGTGTTCAAAACTCCCGCCATGCGCGTTCGAGTCCAAAAACGGGATGATTTGATCGCCAACACCGCGCGTCGTGTGCCCGTAGGCACACGCAAGCGGTTTGGTGAGCACAGGGCCCGTTTTTGGCCGAACCCTATCCCCTTGTTCGGGAGGGGCGCGGTTTTGCGGAAGATCCGCGGCGTTGCAAAACCAGGCAAGCCGTCCAGGCTTGCCTTGGGTTTTGTGCCTTGCAGCTCAACCCGCAAAAGCAGCGCCGCGCGCGGCGCGAGTTTTGAACACCATCCCTAGGACTGGTGCAGCATATCTCGGCGCAGCAGGGCGCGGGCAAACACAAAACCCAGCAGGACCAGTGCCACCCCGCTCAGGGCGATCACCTTTGCCGAGCCCAGGCGCTCAGAAAGCCAGGCGGCAGCCACCACGCCCATGGATTGACCGAAAAACAATGAGGAAGCAAACAGGGTCACCGAAGTTCCGCGCGCGCTAGGAGCCATCTGGGTGGCGTTGAGCTGCATCGTGTTGTGAAACATGAAGAAGCCAAAGCCAACCCACAGGCTGGCCAGAGCGGCGCCTTGCCACATTGGCATGAATGCCAGGGCCACTGAGCCCAGCCCCACGATCGACACCCCGATGCGCACCAGGCCACGTTCGCCCAGGCGGGGAATCAGCAGCCGAGCTGTGGACATGTAAAGCATGCCCCCCAGTCCGAACAAGGCAGCGATCGCACCGGCCGCTCCCAGGGTGATGCCGTGGGTCTGGTGCAAATGGGTGGCCCATAAGGCAAAGACCCCAAAGCCTGCGGCCCCCTCGATCACGCCAACTGCCAGCACCACCCGTGACCAGGGCCCGGTCAGGATTTGCAAGGCCTGGCGCACAAAGCCAGTGTGCTTGACTTGGTCCTGGCCCAATCCCCTTGGCGCGGCTGCCAGCTGCAGGCGCCAGTCCTGCCACAGCAGTAGGCCCACCACAGTGAACATCAGGGCCATCAGGGCCAGCGCCCAGCGCCAACCCAACAGATCGGTCAGCACACCACCAATGACCTGGCCCGCCACGATGCCCAGGGACGTGCCCAGGCCGACCCGCGCGAGTGCCTCCTGGCGGTGCTCATAGCGCACCGCGTCGCCCACCCAGGCCATGGCCAAGGGCACAATGGCGGCGGCAAACAGCGCAATCAGACCGCGCGCCAGCACCAGCATGTCCAGGCTGGTGGCCAGCGCTGACAGCAGCGAGCCCACACTACAGGCCAGGGTGGTGAAGGTGACGATGCGAAATTTTCCCAGCCGGTCGCCCAGCGGGCCATAGAGGAACTGCACCACGCCGTACACAATCGCAAAGACCGAGATCACCTGCGCGGCTTGCGCCAGGGTGACGGAAAAGACCCGCGCCAGCTCGGGCAACATGGCATCGCAGACGCGCTGCACCGACATGCTGGAAAAAGTGGCAAAGGACAGCAGCAGGATGGTGCGGCGCGTGGCAGGGGACAGGGCGGACATGAGGCAGGGGCTGGGCTGAAGCCAGCGGTCACCGGCATCTGCGATCATAGACGCATGAGCGCATCACAAAAATTTGACGCCCGTCTGGTGGGCTGGCTATCGCTGGCGCAGCTTATCAGCTGGGGTAGCGTGTTCTATACCTTTGCCTTGTTGCTGGAGCCGGTCGAGCGCGAACTTGGCCTGACCCGGGCCCAGACTTCCTTGGCTTTCAGCCTGGCCTTGCTGGCGGAGGGATTGCTGGCCTATCCGGTGGGGCGCTGGATCGAGCGTGGGCATGAACGTGCGATCATGACGGCGGGCTCCATCCTGCTCGGTGTGTGCCTGCTGCTGCATAGTCGCATCGAGAGCATGGCGGGCTTCTATGGCGTCTGGCTCGGCTTGGGAGCAGGCCTGGCCGGCACCCTGTATCCGCCAGCGTTTGCGGTGGTGACACGCCGCTATCCGCACGACTTCCGACGCGCCATCATCACCATGACCTTTCTCGGGGGCCTGGCCAGCACGGTCTTCATTCCCCTGACAGACTGGCTGATAGATGTGCTGGGCTGGCGGCATGCTTTGTGGCCGCTGGCGGCTGTGAACCTGTTCTTTTGCGCACCATTGCATGCGTGGGTGCTGCGCCATGCGCCAGTCGGGCGCAGCGCAGCCGGGGCAAACCCTGGCGCTTCAGCCAACAGCTCACTGCGCACCCTGATGCTGAGCCCGACTTTTTTGCTGACCGGGACTTTTATCGTTTTGCTGATGGCAACCACTGCAGCGCTGCCCGCGCATCTGGTCAGCCTCTTGCGCGAGCAGGGCCTGCCCGAGGCCTGGGTGATCACTGTGCCGGCTGCGGTGGGTGTTCTGCAAGTGTTTGGTCGCGCCCTGATTTATCTGTGTGAGTATCGGATCGACCTGCATTTGCTCAATCGCCTGACCCCGGGCCTGATCCCGCTGGGCGTGCTGTCTTTGCTGCTGGCCCCGCTGGCGGGTGCGGCCCAGATCGTGGTGGTCTGGCTGTTTGTGCTGCTCTATGGCATGGGCAATGGCATGCTGACCATTGTCAAGGGAACGGCGGTGGCTGAATATGTGAGCAAGGAGCAGATGGCCTCGCTCAATGGCGTGCTCGGTCTGCCGCAGGCGCTGGCACGGGCGGCAGCGCCCTTTCTGCTAGGCTTGCTGTGGAGTCCGCAAGCAGGTTATGCCGCCGGCCTCTGGGTCTTGCTGGGCATGAGTGTGCTTGGTGTGTCGGCGCTGGCCCTGGCGCAACAACTGGCCAACTCGCGGCGTTGATCTGAGGCCCTGAGCGCCAATCTGGCCAGCGTGGCCTCCACCCTGCGCCTGGCAGGGCTCGGGCCTCAGAGGTTGGGTGCCAGCAGGCGCTGCATGGCAGCTTCGCTCAGGCCGCGGCGGCGGGCCTGATCGTGCAGCTGGTCAGCCCCGATCTTGCCGACATTGAAATAGGTGCTTTGCGGATGAGCCAGGTAAAAACCGCTGACGCTGGCTGCCGGCGTCATGGCCAGACTGTCGGTCAGGCCCATGCCAATTTCCTCGCAGCGTAGCAACTCGAACATGTCGCGCTTGACGCTGTGGTCCGGGCAGGCCGGATAGCCTGGCGCTGGCCGGATGCCCTGGTATTTCTCGGCAATCAGCTCCTCGCTGCTGAGCTGCTCGCCGGCCGCGTAGCCCCAGAGGTCGGTGCGCACCCGCTGGTGCAGGCATTCGGCGAAGGCCTCGGCCAGGCGGTCGGCCAGGGCCTTGAGCATGATGGCGGAGTAGTCGTCATGGTCGTCCAGGAAAAACTTTTCTTTCTTGTCCACGCCAATGCCAGCCGTGACGGCAAACACACCCACATAGTCGGGCGCCACGCTCTTGGGCGCCACAAAGTCGGCCAGGCAGCGGCTTGGGCGCATGATGCCATCGATCAGCTGCTTCTAGGTCTGCTGTCGCAGGCCATACCAGGTGAGCGCCACCTGCTCGCGCTGCTCGTCGGTGTAGAGCTCGATATCGTCATCGTTGACGCTGTTGGCCGGGTACAGGCCCAGCACCGCGTTGGCAGTGAGCCAGCGACCTTCTATCAACCGTTGCAGCATGCGCTTGCCGTCAGAAAAAACGCGCTGCGCTTCGGCGCCCACCACCTCGTCTTTCAGGATGGCGGGGAATGGTCCGGCCAGGTCCCAGGTCTGAAAGAAAGGGCCCCAGTCGATGAAGCGGGCCAGCTCGGCCAAATCAAAATTCTTGAACACCCTGCGGCCGATGAATTTGGGTTTGGGGGGCTGGTAGCCGGCCCAGTAGATTGGCGTCTTGTTGGCGCGGGCCTTCTCGATCGGCCACATGACCTGCTGTTTTTTGCCAGCATGCTGCTGGCGCACCCGTTCGTAATCGGCCTTGAGCTCTTCAATATAGTGCGCAGCCTGCTCTGACAACAGGCTTTGCGCCACACCCACACTGCGCGAGGCGTCGGGCACATAGACCACCGGCCCGTCGTAATGCGGCGCAATCTTGACCGCGGTGTGCACCCGGCTGGTGGTGGCGCCACCGATCAGCAGGGGAATCTTGCGCACCCGAAAGTGCTCATCCTTCTGCATCTCGGCGGCCACATACTGCATCTCCTCCAGGCTGGGGGTGATCAGCCCGGACAGGCCGATGATGTCGGCCCCCTGCACCTTGGCGGTGGCCAGAATTTCATGGCAGGGCACCATCACGCCCATATTGATGACATCAAAGTTGTTGCACTGCAGCACCACGGTGACAATGTTCTTGCCGATGTCATGCACATCGCCCTTGACCGTGGCGATCACGATCTTGCCCTTGCTGCGCACATCCTGACCAGCCGCCTCCTGTTGGCGCTGTTCTTCTTCGATATAGGGGATCAGGTGCGCCCCGGCCTGCTTCATCACGCGTGCACTCTTGACCACCTGCGGCAGGAACATCTTGCCCTGGCCAAACAGGTCGCCCACTATGTTCATGCCATCCATCAGCGGGCCCTCGATCACATGCAGCGGGCGCCCGCCCCCAGCCAGCACTGCCTGGTAGGCTTCCTCGGTGTCTGTCGTAATGAAGTCGGTGATGCCGTGCACCAGCGCGTGGCTCAGGCGTTGCGCCACCGTGCCACTGCGCCACTCCAGTTTCTTGCTGTCATCCTTGGCCGCGCCCTTGGCGCTCTCGGCAATCTCCACCAGGCGTTCACCCGCATCGGGTCGGCGGTTGAGCACCACATCTTCCACCCGCTCGCGCAAGCCGGGCTCGAGCTCGTCGTACACGCCCACCATGCCTGCGTTGACAATGCCCATGTCCATGCCGGCCTGGATCGCGTGGTAGAGAAACACGGTGTGAATTGCCTCGCGCACCGGGTCATTGCCGCGAAAGCTGAACGACACATTGGACACGCCACCCGAGACCTTGGCGCCTGGCAGCTGCTGCTTGATCCAGCGGGTGGCCTCGATGAAGTCGACCGCGTAGTTGTTGTGCTCCTCGATGCCGGTGGCAATGGCAAAAATGTTGGGGTCGAAGATGATGTCTTCGGGCGGGAAGTCCACCTCATCGACCAGGATGCGGTAGGCGCGCTGGCAGATGTCTATCTTGCGCTCATAGCTGTCGGCCTGGCCCTGCTCATCAAAAGCCATCACCACGGTGGCCGCGCCATAGCGCCTGATCAGCTTTGCCTGGCGCTTGAACTCCTCCACCCCCTCTTTCATGGAGATGGAGTTGACAATGCCCTTGCCCTGGATGCAGCGCAGCCCGGCCTCGATCACCGCCCACTTGGAAGAGTCGATCATGATTGGCACCCGGGCAATATCGGGCTCGGCGGCGATAAGGTTGAGAAAGCGCACCATTGCTGCCTGGCTGTCGAGCATGGCCTCGTCCATGTTGATATCGATCACCTGCGCCCCGTTTTCCACCTGCTGGCGCGCCACCGCCAGCGCCTGCTCGAACTGGCCGTTGAGAATCATGCGGGCGAAGGCCTTGGAGCCGGTGACATTGGTGCGCTCGCCGATATTGACGAACAAGGAGCCAGCGCCAATGGAGAGTGGCTCCAGGCCGGAAAGCCGCATCGGGGGAACAGTTGTTTCGGGCATGGGGCTCACCTGATAAACAAAAATGCAGGTGAGCGCGGTTGTGACATCCAAGCCTGACCCGGCAGATGCCGTGCTGCAGCGCTCCTTGGAAGTGTCAGCATTCTAAAGGATGGGCCCTTGCCGCCACGGCACAGGCTGCTACCATGGGCCAGGGCAGTCACAAGGGAAAACCCCAGGGCGCCATCGGTTCCCGTCGACAAGCGTAATCAAATCGAACACAATGCCCTCCACATCGTTTTGCAGCGATCCTCAACACCAGCCTTTTTGGAGACCTTATGGCACATATCACTAAACGCAAGCTGCTCCAGAGCGCAGCAGCAACGGTTGGCGCAGCTACGTTTGCGCCGCATCTGCTGGCCCAGGCCAAGCCGGTACGGGTGGGCTACGCCATGGCGCGCACCGGCCCCTGGACGGGCGGCGCGCAGGTCAGCCAGGAGCCCAACTACCTGTTGTGGGCAGAACAACAAAACGCCGCAGGCGGACTCAATGTCAAGGGCGAGCGGCGCAAGATTGAGCTGATCAGCTCGGATGACCGCAGCGACATCGAAACCTGCGTGCGCACTTACGAAAAATTGATGGGAAGCGACAAGGTGGACCTGGTCCTGCCACCCTGGGGCTCCAACGCCAACTTTGCCGTGGCGCCTCTGGCCAACCGTTTCGGCTACCCCTTCCTGGCGCCCACCGCCTTGTCGAAGAAACTGATCGAAATGAAGCTGCCCTACTTCTTCCTCATGCTGCAACAACCCAAACCGATGTGCGATGCCCTGGTTGACATGCTCAAGGCCAATGGCGCACGCAACGTGGCGGTGATTTATGTCGATGACCTGTTTGGCCTGGAGAACTACGCAGCGCTCAAGGTGGCTTTGCAGGGCTCGGGCATCAACCTGGTGGAGGAAAAAAGCTACCCTGGGGGCGTCAAGGACCTGTCGCCTGTGCTGCGCTCGATCAAGGACAATAACCCCGACGCCTTTATCGGCTTCACCTACCCACCCGACACCATCCTGGCCAGCAAGCAGGCCAAGGAAGTCGGTTTCAATCCGAAGTTCTTCTACGCTTCGGTAGGCACCGCCTTTCAGCTCTACAGGAATGTCATGACGCCAGCGGGTGCCGAGGGCGTGCTGGGCATGGGCTCCTGGAACAGCAAGACCAGTGCTGGCGCCAAGGCCTACTTCGACGCGCACACCAAGAAATTTGGCGGCAAGGAGCCGGACCGCTGGGCCAGCGGCGCCTGCTGGGCTGCGCTGGAAATTCTGACCAATGCGGTGGCCAAAAACGGACTTAATCGCAAGGCGATTCGCGACTACGTGGCCGGCACCACCCACAAAACCATTCTGGGCGACATCAGGTTCGAGGGCAGTGAAAATGTCGGCACGCCAGGCACAGTGAGCCAGTGGCAAAAGGGTGAGTTCGAGGTGGTCTGGCCGCAGAAAGTGGCGACTGCCAAGTTGATCGCCAAACCGGTCTGGTGATTTTGCTGTTTCCTTGCGGCAAGGGCACCGCAAGAGGTGCCCTTGCTGGCCTTTGAGAAAACATTTTTCCAATGTCAGCCACTGCCTGGCTCGAACTGATCGCCTCGGGCTTGATCACTGGGGGCATCTACGCCCTGATTGCGCTCGGGCTCAACCTTCAGTATGGGCTGATGCGCATCCTCAATATCGCCCATGGCGAGTTCCTCATGCTGGGCGCCTACCTGACCTGGCTGGCACATACCCAATTTGCCTGGTCGCCCCTGCTGATGGTGCCGCTCAGCTTTGCAGCCATGATGGCGCTGGGCGTGGCGATACATTTTTTGTGCTTTCGTCGTCTGACCGCGACCTCGCCCAACCTTGATGTGTTCGAGGCGCGCGGCCTGATGATCGCATTTGGCCTGATGTTCTTGGTACAAAACCTGGTGTCCTGGCAATGGGGCGGCGATTTGCGGGGCTACGATTACCTCACTGAGCCAGTGAAGCTGGGAGGCGCCCAGTTTGCGGCCAACAAGCTCCTTGTGCTGGGACTGGCGCTTCTGTTCAGCGGCGCATTGATTGTGCTCATGCGCCTGACGCTGCTGGGCAAGGGCGTGCGCGCGCTCATGCAGTCTGCAGTGGGTGCGCAACTGATGGGCATCGACACCAAGACCCTGCACCCGCTGATATTCGGCATCGGCCTGGGCCTGTCTGGCATTGCCGGCTCCTTGCTCTCGATGGCCTACACCATCACGCCCTATATGGGCCAGCCCTACACAGTAACGGCTTTGATTGTGATCACCCTGGGCGGGTTTGGCAGTATGGGCGGCGCGCTGATCGGCGGGCTGATGCTGGGCGTGATTGAGGCCTTTGGCATGCACTTCACCAACCCCTCCCTCAAGGCCCTGCTTTCCTACGCGATATTCATCGCGGTTCTGATCCTGCGGCCCGAGGGCCTGCTGACCCGTAAAACCCGCAAGGCCTGAGAGGTCGAATCTGCCCATGAGCTCACGCCAACTGCTGATACGGGACCTGCTGGTCTTGCTCGCCTTTGCCGGCTGGGCGCTGGCCTTGCCTGTCTACGCCAGTGAATTTGTCACCGCGATGGCCCTGACCTGCCTGATGTATGTGGCCCTGTCATCGAGTTGGGGGCTGTTTTGCGGCAGCACGCGCTACCTGTCGCTAGCGACCTCGGCATTTTTTGGGGTGGGTGCGTACACCACCGCCTTGCTGTTGGCCGACCTGGGCTGGGTGCAGACCATTGCCGTTGGTGCAGGGCTGGCGATGCTGGTGGCCCTGCTGATGGGGGCGGCGGTGCTGCATCTGCGTGGCACCTACTTTGCTGTGCTGACCTTCGGCATGACCGAGCTGATCATGCATGCGGTGACCTATTTTGAGAAAAAGGTGACCGGTACGGTGGGGCGGGTGTTGTCGGTGGTGCCTGACAACCATGTGATTTACCTGACCGTGCTGGCGCTGGCCGTGTTGGCAGTGGTGGTATCGATTGTTGTGCGGCGCACGCGTTTTGGCCTGGCGCTGATGGGCATTGGCGCCGATGAGCAGCGCGCCCAGACCCTGGTGGTGAATACCCGGCTGGTGAAGATTGCCGGCTTTGCGCTGACGGCTGGCTTTGCGGGTGCGGTGGGTGCTGCCATGGCGGTGCGCTGGACCTATATTGACCCGCACACCGTGTTCAACCCCTTCATCGGTTTCCAGACGGTGCTGATCACCTTGATCGGCGGTGTGCTGACCCTGTGGGGCCCGCTGCTGGCGGCCATCATCTTCAGTGTGCTGGCCGAGTCCTTGCGACTGCAGTTTCCCCAGATTTACCTGATGTCGCTGGGGCTGCTGCTGATTTTGAGCGTGCTCTACCTGCCCGGTGGCCTGG
>CAXRBE010000025.1:0-8311 GCA_964228805.1 Burkholderiaceae bacterium | reverse complement strand
CAGCAAACGCAGGAGCCCTGTGCTCAGCAATCCTGTAGGCACAAACACCGCCTCAGCCGCACCCAGTGGACGCAGGGCATTGAGCACCGGCAAACCCAATTCAAGAAACACAGCCGACGCCTCCACCCGTCTGTCTTCGGTAGGTGTGCCATGGACCAGCACGCTCAGTCCCCTGCGAGTCAACAAAGCCGCCAGCAGCGGTGTCAACAAGGGAAGCCTGCGCGTCCCGTTATAGCTGGGAATTACCACTACCGGCGCTGCTGCGGTGATCTGTGGCATGCGTGAATAAGTCGCGTCAAGAAAACCTGCCATTTCGTACATGGTTTCGCCCTTGACCCGCATCGCGATACAGAAAGCCCCGATCTCAAGGTCAGTCACACCACCATCAAGCAACTGGCCCCAAAGGTCGGCCGCCTGCTCCCGATTGAGGTGTCTTGCGCCTTCCTTGCCGCGACCGATTTCTTTGATGTAACGACTGATGCTCATGAATTACTTCATCAATTGAAGACCCGGAAATGATAAGGTCCATCCAGCCACAAGTATCAGACACCCGACAGCCGTCAAAAAAAGCTGCTCTCCACCAGTGCACTGTGTTCGGGGGGGACCGTGGGATCACTTTCAAACCAGGCTTTCCAAGCCTGCGGCCTCTGGTTCGGCAAAATGCCCAGCTCGTTGAGGGCCGCGCCTGAAATGTAGCGGATAGACTTGGATCATGTCTGAAGCCGCACCCCTGATCCTCGGCATTGAATCCTCCTGCGACGAAACCGGCGTGGCCTTGGTGCAGACGGAAGGTGACAGGGTTCCGAAACTGCTGGCCCACGCCTTGCATAGCCAGGTGGAAATGCACCAGGCCTATGGTGGCGTGGTGCCTGAGCTGGCCAGCCGGGACCATATTCGCCGGGTCCTCCCGCTGGCCCGTCATGTATTGGATAAGGCAGGGCACTCGATCAATGACCTTGATGTGGTGGCCTACACCCGCGGCCCCGGCTTGGCGGGCGCTCTGCTGGTGGGCGCAGGCGTGGCATGCGCTCTGGGCGCTGCGCTGGACAGACCGGTCATGGGGATCCACCATCTGGAGGGTCATCTGCTCTCGCCCTTCATGAGCCAGGACCCGCCTGAATTCCCTTTTGTGGCGCTGCTGGTGTCTGGCGGCCACACCCAGCTGATGCGTGTCGATGCTGTGGGGCAATATGAGCTGCTAGGCGAGACTATCGACGATGCGGCTGGCGAGGCCTTTGACAAATCGGCCAAACTGCTCGGCCTGGGCTACCCGGGTGGCCCTGCCCTCTCACGACTGGCCCAGCGGGGCAAGCCCGATACCTTCAAATTGCCGCGCCCGCTTTTGCACAGTGGCAAGCTGGATTTTTCTTTTGCAGGTCTCAAAACTGCCGTCCTGACCCAGGTCCGCAAATTGGGGGATCAGCTAGGGCCTCATCAGGCCGATCTGGCTGCCTCCACTGAGGCCGCCATTGTGGAGGTACTGGTGAAGAAATCGCTGCGCGCGCTGGAGCAAACCAGACTTCAGGCTCTGGTGGTGGCAGGGGGTGTAGGCGCCAACCGCAGACTGCGCGAGCAACTGAATTTGGCCTGCGCTCAACGCAATGTGCGGGTGCACTATCCCGAGCTGGAGTTGTGCAGCGACAACGGCGCAATGATTGCGATGGCGGCCGCCATGCGGCTGCAATCAGGCGTCCAACAGGCAACCCGAAAATATGGCTTTGATGTCAAGCCGCGTTGGTCGCTAGACTCCATCGTCGCGCCTGTCTGACTCAGGCCTGCAGACTGACTGGCCATCAATTGATGCTCAGTTTGACAGCCTTGCTTTCAGGCTGCACCTTGGCCAGCTTGAGCGTGAGAACCCCGTTTTCCAGCTTGGCCTCACTCCTGGCCACATCAATATCCTGTGGCAGCTCGTAGGCAGCCTTGTATTGACGGCTGGCCTCAGGCAGGGTTTCGATACGGATCACATTGCCTTCAATACCGATGGTCATCTGCTCGCGCGAGACGCCGGGCACATCAAAACTGAGCTCAATCGGCTTGTCGTCGGTAGAAGTTTGATCGACTGAAACCTGATCGTTGAAAAAGCGGTCAAAAACACTGGCCGCAGGAACCCGGTTGGTGCGGCGGATGATGGGAACGAAAAACATGGTCTACTCCTTCGATGATTGATCTCTGGCCAGCATGCAGGCTGCAGACTGGACGCATTACCTAGTTAGGTGCCGTCGAAGACTTTTCAAGACAAATGGCCGCAGAATATTTTTCTGGGCCGACCTTGAAAAATAGCCCACAGCATCTATCTCAGCGCCCCTGGCGGTCATGAGCAAGGGCACAATCCGATTTTTGCCCTCACATTTCAACCATGCGCCAAACCATCCGAGACCTGGAAGAATCCAAGATCCGCGAGGTCGCCAATGCCGGCCTGGGTCGTGACGATGTATTGGCCTTTTGGTTTGGCGAGGGCGATGAGGTCACCCCAGACTTCATCCGCCAAGCCGCGATCGAATCCCTTCAGCGTGGCGAAACGTTCTACGCCCACAACCTGGGCTTGCCCGAACTCCGGCAGGCAATTGCCAGCTACCTCAGCTCGCAACACAGGTTGTCGATTGGCCCCGATCGCATTGCCGTCACCTCCGGGGGCGTCAGCGCGCTGATGCTGGCAATGCAAGCCCTGGTGGAGGCCGGCGATGAGGTGGTGGCTGTTACGCCGGTGTGGCCCAACCTGACAGCACAGCCACGCATCTTGGGCGCCCGCCTGAAAACGGTTTGCCTGACGCCTTCACAGGGCGCGTGGAAACTTGATCTTGCCTCACTGCTGTCTGCGATCACTCCATCCACCAGGTTGCTGGTCATCAATTCGCCCAACAACCCCACTGGCTGGGTATTGAGTGCATCTGAGCAAGCTCAAATCCTAGACCATTGCCGACATACCGGCACCTGGATATTGGCTGATGAGGTCTATGAGCGCCTTTATTACGAACCCTCGCCCAATGGCTGCGCCCCCAGTTTTCTCGATGGCGCATTGCCTGATGATCGTCTGCTGGTAGTACACAGTTTTTCCAAAAATTTCCTCATGACCGGCTGGCGCCTGGGTTGGCTGGTGCTGCCAGCGGATTTAACGCACGACCTGGGCAAACTGATCGAATTCAACACCTCCTGCGCCAGTGTGTTTACCCAGCGCGCTGCCCTGGTCGCTCTGCAGCGTCAGGATGAGCTGACCCCCAGGGTGAGAGAGCAGCTGAAACGCTGCCGCGATCTCTTGATTCCACTCTTGCAAGCCATCCCTGAAGTGGAGGTTCAGCCTCCCGCCGGTGGCATGTACGCTTTTTTCCGACTTCGTGGCCATCCTGATTCCCTGCTCACTGCCAAGCGGCTCGTCCTCGAAGCTGGCCTGGGCCTGGCACCCGGTGAGGCCTTTGCCCCCCAAGCGCAGGGATGGCTGCGCTGGTGTTTTGCCTCGCGCGATCCAGAGCGTCTGATGCTGGGTGTTCAACGCCTGCAGGCCTGGTTGTCCAGCCAGTGATGGCTGTGGATCATGCCGGTCTATGATGCAATCATTCTTGGCGCTGGAGCTGCCGGCCTGTTCTGTGCTGCCCAGGCATCCCAGCGGGGCCTGAAGATCCTGCTGTTGGACCACAGCGCCAGATTGGCTGAAAAAATTCGCATCTCGGGTGGTGGACGTTGCAACTTCACCAACCGCCACCTGGATCTGCGCGCCCCACACAAGCACTTCATCAGCAACAACCCCAACTTCTGCCGATCAGCCCTTGCGCGCTACACGCCCAAAGACTTCATCGACCTGATGCATAAGCATGGCCTCTCTTTTCATGAAAAGCACAAGGGACAGCTTTTTTGCGATGGTTCGGCCAATGACATCATCAAACTGTTGTTGAGTGAATGTGAGGCCGGCGGCGTGGTGCGCTGCCAGCCCTGCTCGGTACTGTCGGCACAGTGCAACCATGGAAGCTATGAACTCGACACTGATCGCGGGCCACTGGTCTGCCGTAGCCTGGTGGTTGCCACCGGTGGGCTGTCGATCCCAAAAATTGGTGCCAGCGACCTCGGTTATCGCCTGGCACAGCAATTTGGCCTGCGCCTGATCCCGCAACGTCCGGCCTTGGTGCCCCTCACATGTGACCAGGCGAGCTGGGCGCCTTTTGCCAGCCTGGCTGGTCTGTCCTTACCCGTAGCCATTGAAACCGGTGAAAGAAAGGGGCACATTGCCTTCACCGAAGACCTGCTGTTCACCCATCGCGGTCTGTCGGGTCCGGCAGCGCTTCAGATTTCAAGTTACTGGGAAGAAGGTACGCCCATTCGTATCAATCTTGCACCGGAAAAACAACTGTTGGACCGGCTAATGCAGGCCAAAGCCCGTTCGCGCAAGCTGATCGTCAACGAGCTCGCCACCGTGCTGCCTGCACGGTTGGCTGAAGTCTGGATCAAACTTGATCTGGCCTGGCAACGCCCGGTGAATGAGTCGTCTGACAAGGCCCTGGCCGCGCTGGCGAACTCTCTGACACGCTGGGAACTGGTGCCATCGGGCACCGAAGGCTTTGCCAAAGCCGAAGTCACTGCCGGCGGCGTGGACACCCGTGACCTGTCATCCCAGTCCATGGAGTCCAAACAGGCCGGTCTGTACTTCATCGGCGAGGTGGTTGATGTGACAGGCTGGCTGGGTGGTTTCAACTTTCAGTGGGCCTGGGCCAGTGCTTTTGCCTGCGCACAGGCGCTGCCCGCAGCCTGAAATATTTTGTATGATCGTCCTCGACAAATTTATTGGCTCATCAACAAAATCTCCAGGAGCAATCAAAGTGAAATCAACCCGTCGCATCACCGTCTTGGCCTTGGCCAGCGGTCTGGTCATCGGCCTGCTGAGCACCGCTCAGGCCCAGACCAATATGAAAATCAGTATCTCGATCGGCAAGGATTCGCACCAGGGTGTGGGCATCGACACCTTTGCCCAGGAGGTTGAAAAGCGAACCAATGGCCGCTTCAAGATTCAGACTTTTTATTCCGGGTCTCTCGGCGGCGAACGCGAGTCCATCGAAGCGGTGCAACTGGGCACGCAGGAATTGACCCTGACCTCCACCGGTCCGGTGCCTAATTTTGTGCCAGAGGCGCGCATTCTGGATATTCCCTTCCTGTTCCGGGACAAGGCCCATGCCCGGGCGGTGCTGGATGGCCCAATTGGCCAAGAGATGCTGACCACGTTCGAGCCCAAGGGTTTCAAAGCTCTGGCCTGGTCCGAGAACGGCGTACGGCACATGACCAACAGCAAGCGGGCCGTCAACCTCCCATCCGACCTGAAGGGTCTGAAAATGCGCACCATGGAAAACCCGGTGCATGTGGCAGCTTATAAAGGCCTGGGCATCGTCACCACGCCCATGGCTTTTCCAGAGGTGTTCACTGCCCTGCAGCAGGGCACGGTGGATGGCCAGGAAAACCCGTTGTCGGTGATCATGGCGGCCAAGTTTGATCAGGTGCAGAAGCACTTGTCACTGACTGGCCATGTTTATTCGCCGGCCATCTTCCTGATGAACAAAGCCACCTTCGACAAGCTGAGTGCCGCTGATAAAACAGCTTTCCTGGAGGCTGCCAAGGTGGCGGCCAAGGCCAACCGTGACCGGGTGGACGCCGATGATGCCAAGGGCGTTGCCGATCTGCGCAGCAAGGGCATGCAGGTGGTGGAAAATGTGGACAAATCCAAATTCATGGCCCAACTCAAGCCAGTTTTTGAGCAATTTGAAAAGCAGTTTGGCAAAGCCAACATCGACAAGATTCGCAATTACAAATAATTTCAAGCATCGATAAGCAACGCCCGGCGCCTCCTTGGCCGGGCGTTTTTTGTTGCTACCATCAAGAAGGCCTGATCGACATGAAACTCGTCTTTTTGAAATTTGAACGCTTCAGCACTGGTCTGGCCACCGCACTGGCCTGCGCCATGTTGGCGATTGCTGTCGGGCTGGGTTTGTATCAGATCATCACCCGCTTCATCATCGAGGAGCCGGCCGAATGGACTGAAGTGCTGATTCGCTTCAGCCTGATCTGGATGGTGTTTCTCGGCATACCTGCGGCCTTTCGGCAAGGCGCCATGGTCAGTGTGGATGTGCTCTACCGCTGGAGCCCCAGGCGTTTTCAGCGCCTGCTTGACTATGTGGTGTGCATCGCTGCCCTGCTTCTGATTGCTGTCATCGTTTGGTGGGGCTGGGACTATGCCAACCGTGGTGCAGTGCAGTCGATGATCGGGCTGGAAAATGTTTCCATGTTCTGGGCCTATCTGGCCATGCCGGTGGGCGGCCTGTTTAGCGCGATCGGCATTCTGGGCAACCTGCTTGACTCGCAACGCCACGAACTGGAGACAGCACTATGAGCACTGCCATGCTGATCACCATGGTGGTGTGCTTTGCCCTCACCATCTCGGTGGCGGTTGCCATCGGCTTGTCAGCCATCCTGGGTATCCAGATCAGCAATGTCAATATGCTGATCTCGGTGAAGGAAATGTTTTCCTCGATCAACAAGTTTCCGCTGGCAGCCATTCCCTTCTTCATACTGGCCGGCAACATCATGGAAACCGGCGGCATTTCGCGCCGGCTGGTGGATTTTGCCAAGAGCATCGTAGGTGGTGTGCAGGGCGGTTTGCCCATGACCTGTGTGCTCACCTGCATGATTTTTGCCGCAGTCTCAGGCTCATCGGTCGCCACCACTTTTGCCATTGGCGCCATCCTGATTCCGGCATTGATTCAGCATGGCTACCCGCGCACTTATGCTGCTGCCTTGCAGGCCACCAGCGCCGAACTGGGCGTGATCATTCCCCCCTCGATCCCAATGATCCTGTACGGTGTCAGCGCCGAAATTTCCATTGGGGAACTGTTCATCGCCGGCTTTGGACCAGGCGTTCTGATCGGCGGCACCTTGATGCTGTTCGTTTGGGCCTATTGCAAATACAAGGGTTGGGGCAAAAAGGATGGGGATGGACGCCTGTCATTCTTGCAGGCTACCTACAAGGCCAGTTGGGCCCTCATGATGCCTCTGATCATCCTGGGAGGCATTTACGGGGGCATTTTCACCCCCACCGAAGCTTCTGCGGTGGCAGTTTTTTACGCCCTGCTGGTGGGCATGGTGATTTACCGCGAAATCAAGGTGCAGGACTTGTACGCGATCCTGCGCAAGTCGGTCATGTCCAGCGCAGTCATCATGTTCATCATTGCCAACGCCGGGCTGTTTGCTTTCCTGCTCACGCGCGCCGGCGTGCCCGAGGCGATCGGCCAGTGGCTGGAGGCAGCACTCAAGTCGCCAGAGTGGTTTTTGTTGGGGGTCAATGTAGCCCTGTTCATTATTGGCATGTTCATTGAAACCAGTGCGGCCATTATTGTGCTGGCCCCAATCCTGGCACCGGTGGCGGTTCATTTCGGCATTGACCCGGTGCACTTCGGGCTGGTGATGGTGGTGAACCTGGCGCTGGGCATGATCACGCCGCCCTTTGGGGTAAACCTGTTTGCGGCCTGCACGGTGGCGCGTATTTCGCTGGACCGCATCATCAAGGACCTTGCTCCCTTTGTGCTGGTGGTGCTGGTCTGCCTGATGATCATCACCTATGTACCCGCTCTTTCGCTGAGCCTGCGCGATCTGGTCTATCGCTAATTGCCATGGTGATATGAAACAACAAGACACCACGGGTTTTTTGAAGTTAGGCTGCATAGCCGATGACTTCACCGGTGCCACTGATCTGGCCAACAACCTGGTGCGCGCGGGCATGCGGGTGGTGCAGACCATCGGTGTGCCCAATGGCGCGCTGGATAATGAGGTCGATGCGGTGGTAGTGGCGCTCAAGTCGCGCACCATTGCCCCTGCCGAGGCAGTAGCCCAGTCGCTGGATGCACTGCGCTGGTTGCAGGGCCAGGGCGCAAGCCAGATCTACTTCAAGTACTGCTCCACCTTCGACAGCACACCCCAGGGCAATATTGGGCCGGTGACCGAGGCGCTGATGGCTGCCCTGGGCACCGACTTCACCATCGCCACCCCGGCCTTCCCAGACAACGGACGCACCGTGTTCAAGGGCTATCTCTTTGCAGGAAATGTCCTCCTCAGCGAAAGCGGCATGCAGAACCATCCGCTCACGCCTATGACCGACCCCAATCTGGTGCGCGTGATGCAGGCCCAGTGCCGTGGCAAGGTGGGTCTGATTGATTACCGCTCGGTGGCCCAAGGGCCCGAGGCGGTGCGTGCGCGCATCTCCGAATTGAAAAGCCAGGGTGTTCGAATCGCCATCGTGGATGCTGTCTCAAACGAGGATTTGTTGCGCCTTGGTCCGGCC
>CAXRBE010000024.1:0-3629 GCA_964228805.1 Burkholderiaceae bacterium | reverse complement strand
CTTTGTCTTCGGCGGCTACATCATCGCCGGCGGCTCGAGGGCGCCCATCATCAAGGCTGCCCCGATCGAGACCTTCATCATTGTTGGCGCTGGCGTGGCGGCCATGCTGGTGGGCAATGGCATGGATGTCTTGAAGGGCGTCGGCAAGGGCTTTGGCAAGGTGTTCAAAGGCCCGGCCTACAAAAAAGACGACTATCTCAGCACCATCTTCGTGGTCTCCAAGATCATGAAAACCCTTAAGAGCGAGGGGGCGGTGGCACTGGAGTCGCATATTGAAAATCCGGAAGCCAGCGCGATTTTTGGCGAATATCCCAAGATGCTGCACGACCATTCACTGCTGCACCTGGTCACCGATACTGTGCGCCTGATGGTGGTTTCTTCCAGCAACCTCAGCCCATATTCTGTGGAGGAGGTGATGGACCAGTCGATCAAAACCCATCACCACAATGAGCTCAAGGCGGTTGATGCCATTGGCACCCTGGCGGGCGCTCTGCCTGCGCTGGGTATTGTGGCCTGCGTGCTGGGTGTGGTGAAAACCATGGGCGCGATCGATCAACCCCCGGCGGTTCTGGGCGCCCTGATCGGCAGCGCGCTGGTGGGTACCTTTCTCGGGGTGTTCTTTGCCTACGGCATTGTCGAGCCCATGTCCAAACGGCTGGCGCAGATCGTCGAGGAAGAGGGCGAAATCTTCAAAGTGGTCAAACAGATCATCATTGGTACCATGCACGGCCACCCCATGCCCCTGATCATCGAGGCAGCCCGTGTCAGCATCAGCCACCACAACCAGCCCAGCTTTGCCGAGGTGTTTGACGGCATGCGAGGTAGTTAACCATGGCCGAGGCAGCCGCGGCCGAACTCGAGGCGCCGCCCGAGCAAGCGCAGAACCAGTCGCCGGCCACGCCTGAGCCTGCTGCCGACCAGGCGCCTGCGCAGGCCCAGCCTGCTGCGCCGACACCTGAAGAAGCGACCTCAGATGCGCCTGAGACGGTGGCGCCTGTCATCGTCAAGAAGGTGATCGCTGACGGCCATGGCGGCGCCCACGGTGGCGCCTGGAAAATTGCCCTGGCCGACATGATGACCGCCATGATGGCGTTTTTCCTGCTCATGTGGTTGCTGGGTGCCTCCAACGAAGACCAGCGCAAGAGCATTGCCGAATATTTCAAGCCGACTTCCCAGAGCAGCCTGGAAATCGGCAAGCTCGCGGGCTCCGATGGCATGTTCGGCGGCGCCTCGATCATTGACCCCGATGGCATGCCCTTTCGGGCCCGCCAGACCAATATGCTCAATATCGTCACCCCTAAATCGCAGGGCGGGCCGACTGAAAACGACCCCTCACCCCGGGGTTCTGACAGCAAGGAATCGGGTCAGATCGATGAAGAGTTGCGTAAAAAGATCGAGGCTGAGAGGGCCAACTTTGAAAAATTGGAGCAGGACCTCAAGGAAAGCCTGGAGAAAAACCCCAACCTCAAAAACCTTAAGGACCAGGTGCAGTTTGCCCGTGACAAGGATGGCTTGCGCATCGAGATCATCGACAAGGCCGACTTTGCCATGTTCGGCCTGGGCACGACCAATATGACGCCCCGGGCCCAGGCCCTGATGGCCGAGGTGGGCAAACTACTCAAGGAACTGCCCAACAAGGTGGCTTTGCGTGGTCACACCGACAGCCTGGCTTTTGCCAACACCCAGAGCCGCAACAACTGGACCCTGTCGGCCGACCGCGCCGAGGAGACCCGCAAAAACCTGGAGCGCCAGGGTATACGGGAGGCGCGTTTTGCGCGCATCGAAGGGGTGGCCGACACCGTGCCCTACAACCCCAACGACCCCAAAGACCCACGCAACCGGCGCATCAGCATCACCGTGCTCAATCGCGACTAAATGTCGACCCTGGCAGATTTGCCAAATCCCTCCGTACTTGCTGGTAGCATGTGGCACAAGTCAGCCGTGACAGCTGAATTTTCATCAGGGCACGGGATTTCTTTAAATCCTCAGGCTCGAAGTAGGCGATAGCTTTGAATGTTACTCACAACTAGAGAAACTCAGGTGTGAACCAGCCTCAATCAGTCCAGATCCAGGAAAAGGGCGGCGTCGGCAAGCAGCCTGACCATGCCCTCTCGCAGCGCGCCGCCTGGCTGGCCATGATGCTGGGCACCTTCCTGCTGGCCTGGCTGGCGGTGGGCATCTTGCGCCTGCCGGGCAATGTGGCGCTGATCTGGTTTGCCAACGCCTGGGCGCTGGCGATCTACCTGAGCCGCCCCGCCCGTGAGATGCCAGCACTGATGGCGGCGCAAGCCTTGGGCAATGTGGTGTGGAACGCGTTTTATGGCGATCCACCTGGCTTGATCGCTGGCTTTGCGTTTGCCAATGTGGCTGAGGCAGCGCTGGCTGCCGTTCTCTGGCGGCGCTATTTCACTGTGAGCTTGCTGTCCGAGCAGCCGCTGCAGTTTGTCAAATCCATGATGGTCGCGGGCGTGTTGCCGTCTGTGCTTGGTGCCACCCTGGGTTCGTCCCTGCTTGAAGTGTTTGGCCTGGCGCCTTTTTCTGTGGTGTGGCCGGGCTGGTTCCTGGGTGACCTGTATGGCTATGTGGCCCTGGCCATGCTGACCCAGATGGCCCTTTATCACCGCACCGTATATGTGGTGAGAATGCCCCGCCTGCACCACTATTTCCTCATGCTGGCCACTCTGGCTGGGGCGGGCTGGCTGCTGTTGAATTTTGAATACCCCTATGTTTTGGTCATTACATTTTTCATGCTGCTGATGGTGACCTCCCCGCCAGCTCTGGGGGCGTTGGGCATTGTGTTGTTGGCCTTTCTGTTTGACCTGCATCTGGCCTGGCAATGGCAGGAGGATTTTCAGTCGGGTACGACTGGGCACCTAGTGCAAGACCTATTGCCACCATTGGCGGCTCTGATCGTTCTGAGTACAGCCCTGTCTTTTAGCCGAGCCAGCCGTCTTAACCGACTTGAACTCGAGAAAAGCCTGGAGGAGCGCGACGAGGCCTTGCATACTGCCGCGGACTTGCTCAAGGTGCGCGATGGCCTGCTGCATGGAGCCAAAATTGGTCTGGTGCTGGTTGCTAACCGCACCGTGGTGTGGTCCAACCAGGAATACGCCGATATCTATGGCTATGCCCTGAACGACATAGTCGGCAGGACTGCGGCCCAGCAGTTTGCCAGCGTGGAAGAGGCCGAGCGGGTGGGAAAGCTGGTGTATCCGCTGCTGAGTCAGGGGCAGGCGGCGGAGGTGGTGGCACAAATTCGGCATAAGAGTGGCGCAACGCGTACGGTGCTGATCCGGGGTTATCGGCCTGAGCCGGCGGTTGACCGCACTTACTTTGCGGTGCTGGACATCAGCGAGCGTGAGGCGCAGACCCTGATGCTCAAGCAAGCGCTCTTGGATGCGCAGGCCGCCAGCGAGGCCAAGAGCAATTTCTTGAACACCATGAGCCATGAGGTGCGCACCCCGCTCAACGGAGTGATGGGTGCCTTTCAGATGCTCGCGCTCATGCGCCTGCCCGAGCGCGCTGCCAAGCTGGTGAGCACCGGCTATGAGACCAGCCAGCTGCTGCTGGCCGTGCTCAACGATGTGCTGGACTACTCGCGCATGACCGCCGGGCGCCTGGTGCTCGAT
>CAXRBE010000023.1:0-13460 GCA_964228805.1 Burkholderiaceae bacterium | reverse complement strand
TGCTGCGCACTGAAACCGGCGTACACCGCCTGGTACGCAAAAGCCCGTTTGACTCTTCTGGTGGCCGCCACACCTCCTTTGCCAGTGTGTTTGTTTACCCCGAGATTGATGACTCGATCGAGATCGACATCAACCCGGCCGATGTGCGCACCGACACCTACCGCGCCAGTGGCGCCGGCGGCCAGCACATCAACAAGACCGATTCGGCGGTGCGCCTGACCCACATCCCTACCGGCATCGTGGTGCAATGCCAGGACAGCCGCAGCCAGCACAGCAACCGCGATGTGGCCTGGCGCCGCCTGCGCAGCCGGCTGTACGACCATGAGATGAAGAAACGCATGGCCGAGCAGCAAAAGCTGGAAGACACCAAGACCGACGTAGGCTGGGGCCACCAGATCCGCAGCTATGTGCTCGACCAGAGCCGCATCAAAGACCTGCGCACCAACGTTGAAATCTCCAACACCCAGAAAGTGCTCGATGGCGACCTCGACACTTTCATTGAAGCTTCTCTGAAGCAGGGAGTCTGATATGCGAGAAGGACAAGCCGCCGCGATCCGGCGCGAAGACTACACCGCCCCGGCTTTTTGGGTCGACACCGTCGAGCTCACCTTTGATCTGGACCCGGCCAAGACCCGCGTGCTCAACCGCATGAGTCTGCGCCGCAACCCAGCGGTGGCAGCCCAGGCCCTGCGCCTGGATGGCGAGGAACTCAACCTGGCACGGGTGCTGGTCAATGGCCAGGGCACCAGCTTCAAGATGGAGGGCGGCCAGCTGGTGCTGGAAAACCTGCCCGAAGGGCAAGAGCCATTCCAGCTGGAGATTTTCACCACTTGCGCGCCCGAGAAAAACACCAAGCTCATGGGCCTGTATGTGAGCAATGAATCGTTTTTCACCCAGTGCGAGGCCGAAGGCTTTCGCCGCATCACCTATTTTCTCGACCGGCCCGATGTGATGGCCAGCTACACGGTCACCCTGCGCGCTGACAAGCGCCGCTACCCGGTGCTGCTGTCCAATGGCAACCTGGTGGCGCAGGGCGAGCTGGAAGACGGCCGTCATTTCGCCACCTGGGTCGACCCACACAAAAAACCCTGCTACCTGTTTGCCCTGGTGGCCGGCATACTGGTGGCGCGCGAGCAGCGCATCGTCGCGCGCAATGGCCGCGAGCACCTGCTGCAGGTCTATGTGCGTGCGGGCGACCTGGACAAGACCGAGCACGCCATGAATTCGCTGATGGCCTCGGTGGCCTGGGACGAGGCACGCTTTGGCCTGCCGCTGGACCTGGAGCGCTTCATGATTGTGGCCACCAGCGACTTCAATATGGGCGCCATGGAAAACAAGGGCCTCAACATCTTCAACACCAAGTATGTGCTGGCCAACCCCGCCACTGCCACCGATGCCGACTACGCCAATATCGAAAGCGTGGTGGGACATGAGTACTTCCACAACTGGACCGGCAACCGGGTCACCTGCCGCGATTGGTTCCAACTCAGCCTGAAAGAGGGGCTGACCGTGTTTCGCGACCAGGAGTTCAGCCAGGACCTGGCCGGCAGCCTGTCGGCCCGGGCGGTCAAGCGCATTGAGGATGTGCGCGTGCTGCGCTCAGCCCAGTTTCCAGAGGATGCCGGTCCGATGGCGCACCCGGTGCGGCCCGACAGCTACCTGGAGATCAACAACTTCTACACCGTCACCGTCTATGAAAAAGGCGCCGAGGTGGTGCGCATGCAGCAGACCCTCACCAGCCGGGAGGGGTTTGCCAAAGGCATGGCGCTTTACTTCCAGCGCCACGACGGCCAGGCAGTGACTTGCGACGACTTCGCTCAGGCGATTGCCGATGCCAACCCCGGCTCGGAACTGGCCCGCCTGTTGCCCCAATTCAAACGCTGGTACAGCCAGGCCGGCACGCCCCGCGTGGCTGCCCGTGGCGACTACGACGCCGCCCAACGCTGCTACACACTGACGCTGACACACAGCTGCCCACCTACAGCGGACCAGCCGCTCAAGGAGCCCTTTGTCATTCCGGTCAGCCTGGGCCTGATCACACCCGATGGCCGCTCATTGCCCTTGCAGTTGGAGAGCGAAGAAGAACCTGGCGCCAGCTCGCGCACCATCGTGCTGAGCCAGGCCAGCCAGAC
Organism: Burkholderiaceae bacterium; assembly: GCA_964228805.1. Classification (GTDB taxonomy): domain Bacteria; phylum Pseudomonadota; class Gammaproteobacteria; order Burkholderiales; family Burkholderiaceae_C; genus Hylemonella. The sequence continues at coordinate 11,328 of CAXRBE010000023.1, read as the reverse complement.
CTTGCGCTTCATCAATGTCGTGGCCGAGCCGGTTCCCTCGCTGCTGCGCGGCTTCAGCGCGCCGGTGATCCTGGAAGTGGAGTTCAGCGATGCGCAGCTGCTGACACTGCTGGCGCATGACACCGACCCCTTCAACCGCTGGGAGGCTGGTCAGCGCCTGGCGCTCAAACGCGCGCTGGCCGCCATCCGCAGTCATGCCCAGATCGATGAAATCAAGGTGCTGGACAGCGCCTATGTCGAGGCGATGCGGCAGGTCTTGCATCACCCCACGCTGGACGCAGCCTTCAAGGAGCTGGTGCTGACCCTGCCGGCCGAGACCTACATCGCCGAGCAGCTCGATGTGGTCGACCCGCAGCGGGTGCACGCGGTGCGCGAGGCCATGCGCACCCAATTGGCGCTGGAACTGCAACATGACTGGCAAGCGGTTTATCAGGCGCAGCAAGACACGGGCGGCTATCAGCCCGATGCCGTGTCCTGCGGGCGCCGAGCCCTGGCAGGCCAGGCCCTGGCTATGCTGTGCTTGGCCGCACGAGAGACCGGCGATCTGGTCTGGCCGGGCAAGGCCTATCAGCGCTTCAAGGAAGCGGGCAATATGACCGACCGCTTCAACGCCCTGCATGCCCTGGTCAACACCGGCCACGAACTGGCCACCTCCGCCCTGGCACGTTTTCATAGTCAGTTCAAGAATGAAGCCCTGGTGCTGGACAAATGGTTTGCATTGCAGGCCGGAGCGTGCGACCGCGGCGCTCAGGTGCTGCCGGCTGTGCGCAGCCTGATGACGCACCCGGACTTCAACCTGCGCAACCCGAACCGCGCCCGCAGCCTGATCTTCAGCTATTGCAACGCCAACCCGGGGGCCTTTCATCGGGCCGATGCTGCCGGCTATGTGTTCTGGTCTGAGCGGGTGCTGGAGTTGGATGCGATCAATCCGCAGGTGGCCGCCCGGCTGGCGCGCGCGCTGGACCGCTGGAAAAAGCTGGCCGAACCCTACCGCAGCGCAGCGCGCGAGGCCATCGCCCGCGTGGCTACCAAGCCCGACCTGAGCAACGACGTGCGTGAGGTGGTCACCCGCGCCCTGGCCGAATGACAAGGAGATTGCCATGACATCCAGAATCTCTCTCACCCGCTACCTGGTGGAGAAGCAACGTGTCGATGGGCACATTCCGGCGCAGTTGCGACTGCTGCTGGAAGTGGTAGCCAGGGCCTGCAAGAGCATCAGCCATGCGGTCAACAAGGGCGCGCTGGGCGGCGTGCTGGGCAGTGCTGACAGCGAGAATGTGCAGGGCGAGGTGCAGAAGAAACTCGACATCATTGCCAATGAGGTGCTGATCGAGGCCAATGAATGGGGTGGTCACCTGGCGGCCATGGCCTCCGAAGAAATGGACTCCATCTATGTGGTGCCCAATCGCTATCCCAAGGGCGAGTACCTGCTACTGTTTGATCCGCTCGACGGCTCGAGCAACATCGATGTGAATGTCAGCATTGGCACCATTTTCAGTGTGCTCAAAAAGCAGGTGGATGATCCCAACATCATCGACCCGGTGGGCGAAACAGACTTCCTGCAAAAGGGCTGTCAGCAGGTGGCTGCCGGCTACTGCGTCTATGGCCCGCAGACCCCCCTGGTACTGACCGTGGGCGATGGCGTGGCCATGTTCACGCTAGACCGCGAGCAGGGCTCCTTCGTGCTGACCCAGGAGAATGTGCGCATTCCCGAGGACACCAAGGAATTTGCGATCAATATGAGCAATATGCGCCACTGGGACGCGCCGGTGCAGCGTTACATCAACGAATGCCTGCAAGGCAAGGAGGGGCCGCGCAGCAAGGACTTCAATATGCGCTGGATCGCGTCCATGGTGGCCGATGTGCACCGCATCATGACCCGCGGCGGCATCTTCATGTACCCCTGGGACAAGCGCGAACCCACCAAGCCTGGCAAGCTGCGCCTGATGTACGAGGCCAACCCGATGGCTTGGCTGGTCGAGCAAGCAGGCGGTGCCGCCACCAACGGCAAGCAACGTATTCTGGACATCCAGCCCAAGGCGCTGCATGAGCGCGTGAGTGTGATTCTCGGCTCAAAAAACGAGGTCGAGCGAGTGACGAGCTACCACCAGGCCTGAGGCATCTTCAGGCTGAGGGCCACCAGCAAGCGAGTGATACCGTCAACCGTTGCGGCGGTTAATCCATTGGCGGGCAAATGATGCTGAAGAAGCATGTGCCCAATGAGTGCGGAATGGCTCTGGCAAGCTCGCTGGCTCTTGCACATTGAGCAGATCTCCTGACCTTACACTTGGATAGAGTTTTTCAAGCGACTTCACCTCGGTCAGGCTCAGCCTTTTCAAGATCATGCCTGGATGCAAGTCACTGGGGGCATGAAGCCCTGAGGCCTCCAGCAATTCGCGCAGCGCCTCAAGCGTATGGTGGTGAAAGTTTTTAACCCGCTCCGCTTTATCAGTCACCACCAGGGCCCTTTGGCGAATCGGATCCTGAGTCGTCACCCCCGTCGGACAATGCCCGGTATGACAGGTTTGCGCCTGAATGCACCCAATAGATAACATGTAGCCACGCGCACTGTTGCACCAATCTGCTCCCAGTGCAAGCGCACAGGCCATATCAAATGCGCTGACAATTTTGCCGCTCGCACCCAGGCGGATTTTGTCGCGCAAGCCCAGCCCCACCAATGTGTTGTGCACCAATCGCAGACCCTCGCGCATGGGTGTGCCCAAATGGTCGCTGAACTCCAGGGGGGCTGCCCCGGTGCCGCCCTCGGAGCCATCCACCACAATGAAGTCAGGGTAGGTGTCGCGCTCCAACATCGCTTTGGCCACCGCAAACCACTCCCATGGGTGGCCGACGCAGAGCTTGAAGCCGACCGGCTTGCCTCCAGACAAATTTCGTAATTGAACAATAAAGTCGATCAGCTCCAATGGTGTTGAAAAAGAACTGTGCGCGTTGGGTGATATGCAGTCTTCACCAACTGCCACGCCGCGCGCCTCGGCAATCTCCTCGGTAACCTTGGGACCAAGAAGCACACCGCCATGACCGGGTTTCGCACCCTGGCTCAGCTTGATCTCGATCATCTTCACCACATCTCTTCGGGCATTTTGCTCAAATTTGGCAGGGTCAAATTTCCCCTCGGAATTCCTGCAGCCAAAGTAGCCGCTTCCGATCTCCCAAATAATGTCACCACCGTGCACAAGGTGATGCCGCGAGATCGAGCCCTCGCCAGTGTCGTGCGCGAAGTTGCCCAACTTGGCGCCCTTGTTCAAGGCCATCACCGCATTGGCACTCAATGCGCCAAAGCTCATGGCTGAAATATTGAACAGACTGATGTCGTAAGGATGGGCACATGCTAGACCGCCCACCTTGACTCTGAAATCGCTCGATGCAATATCGGTAGGTGCCATGGAGTGGGTAAGCCACTCGTAGCCAACTGCCTGAACATCCAGCTGGGTTCCCAAGGGGCGTTTGTCAGACTGACCCTTGGCGCGTGCATAGACCAAGGAGCGCTGCGCGCGGGAAAAAGGCGCCGCCTCGTTTTCAGATTCGATGAAATATTGGCGTATTTCAGGGCGAATGAATTCAAATAGAAAACGCATATGCCCCAGGATGGGGTAATTGCGCAAGATCGCATGCTGTGTTTGTCGAAGATCATGGATTCCGATGGCAGTGAGCGCTGCAAAGATAAGCAGCACCCAGAACCCGCTACCCGACAAAACGAAGATCAGGCCGCTGATCAAGGTCCCGATCAGGGCCATCACAAATGTGGCGTATCTGGAAAGCGATGCGTCCGACAAAAGTTTATTCATAGCAAGTCTCCTTGTTATTGAATTTTTTCTTGATGCTCATCTAGCATAGCCGATCGTCATCATCGCATTTCGAGGTGGTTTACAAGCCTTCCGCCACCTGAGCTGAGACTCTGCAAAGGTATAATTTTTTTGTCAGCCGGAGTAGCTCAGTCGGTAGAGCAGCTCATTCGTAATGAGAAGGTCGGGGGTTCGATTCCTCTCTCCGGCACCAGGGAAATCAAGGGTTGGCATGTAAGTAACCGCCAACCTTTTTTCTTTTCTTCAAGCCGCGTAGCCATTGCATAGCCACTGGTACGGGGTTTTGGGCCTTTTCGTCCCCCCTAGCGCCCTGGCGGCCTCAGACAACAAAAAGCCCAGCGCGAGGCTGGGGCCCTGCCCGGTGTATTGAACGTTCTCACCCAACCACAGCATCCTTCACACACTTTTTCAAAGCCAGTCTTAGCTGCGCCAGCCAGATTCTTCTAAGAAGCTGTTGCTTCTCACTTGGCGGTAGCGTCATGCTCACGCTTTTTGAACAATGAAGTTTTAGCAGAACCGATCCGCCTTATGTCAGGCGCAGCAGTTTGAAATTTTGGGCTAGCTCAATCCAACTTGATATTGTTGCGGGTGATGATGTCTTGGTAAGTTCTTGTGTCCTGCTTAATGCGCTGAGCCAAGCCATTCGCGCCAGGATCATCGACTTTCCAGCCTTGGAGGAACAATTTCTGGCGAATCTCGCGAGAACTGAGAATTTTCTCCAGTTCCTTACCCAGACGAGCCTGGTGTGCGGAAGGCATGCGAGCAGGAGCCATGACTGCATTCCACACTTCGATATTGACGCCTTTGGCTCCAATCTCTTCCATGGATGGCAGAGTTGGAGCCAACGGAGTGCGTTTGGCTGAAGTCACCGCCACGGCTTCTAGCTTGCCTGCTTGCACCAGAGGAGTGACGGTCGAGGAAGGCAAAAGGGTCATTTGCACTTGCCCACCAATGATGGCATTCAGGATGGGGGGGCCACCGTTGAAAGGCACATGGATGGGCCGGATACCCAATGCCTGCTTGAGCAACTCCATACCCAGATGACTGCCTGAACCGGCACCAACTGAACCATAAGACTGTTTGTCGCCATCAGCCTTGAGTTGGCTAATGAAAGAAGCCACGCTGCGCTCGGCAGCGGGCTTAGCTGTCACCCACACAAGTGGCGCGGTGCCAATCAGGGCAATGGGTGCGAAATCGGTGGCGGGGTCATAGGGCAGTTTGGCATACAGAAATTTCGAGCTGGTCAGCGGACCGTTTCCGATTACCCCGATGGTGTGCCCGTCTTCGGCCTTGGCGATGGCATCAGCCCCGATGTTGCCACTGGCACCTGGTTTGTTTTCAACTACCACCGACTGGCCCAAGGCACGCGCCAATGGCTCAGCAATCAGCCGAGCCTGCACGTCCGGCGAAGATCCGGCCGGGTAACCCACGATGATGCGAATCGATTTGGTCGGCCAGGCCTCAGCAGCTTGCGTGGCCAAGGCGGCTCCAGTGGCAAGCAACGCCAAGGCGCAGTGAATGCTACGTATCAGTAGATTTCTTTTATGCATGGAAGTCATGGCGCTATTCTCCGTTGAATTGATTGAACAAAAGGGTGTGGGGTGAGCGTCTTTGACCTGGTGGGCTGTCCAGCCCATTTTGGCGAACATGGGTGAGTAGTTCAAAGTATTCGGGCAGAGCCACGCAAGACACCTTCGGCTCAAGGAAAGTCACTAGCGCCTGCATGCCTCGGCGCAAGCCTATCGCATCCATATGCTGGAGCATGAGTACGTGATCTTGACCTGCGCCCTGCAAGTTGTTGGCAGTGTTGGATAACCAGTAGTCTTGGCTGGCAGTCGCAAAGCCCCACTCAGCGCGGACCGCTTCACCCTTCAAAACAAGCTTGTGCAACCAATCGTTGAGCTGGTCCATTAATGCCTGTGAAGCCGAACGCCATTGCACAGTGGACAACTGGCTGGCAGAGCCCAGGCCATGCACCCCACCCAGTTGACAAGGCAAGCGATAGAAGTCACGCAGCACTAGGCGCATGCGCGCAGACCAAGGCGTGGGGTGGGTGAACACATCGCGGTATTCGGGCGTACTCAAAGCATCCAGAGAGCACAGGTTGTAACAAGTGAAATACCTTAGTGGGTGATCCACAGCCCGGTAACGCGTGGCCTCTACGAAGCCCGGTAAGCCCACGCGCTCAGGCACATGTTCAAAAGTGTGCCAGCAGTCGTATTCAGCCTGCACTTTAGGACTCTCGATGCCGTTCCACAAGGCTAAAAAGGCTTGAGCCTGAATACAGTTCATTAGAGCGCCGCCTCTGCGGATGCCTGATCGGGCAAAACCATGACCTTGGTCGCCACTTTGTGGCGTGCAAGCTCGAAGCCCTCGGCAGCACGAGACAAAGGCACGCAATGGGTGATCATGTGCCGCAACAAGGCGCTATGGCGGCCCATGAATTCAATCACTAAGGGCCAAGCGGCCTCGGGGGCGCGGTAGGAGCCCCGAATTTGCTGGTGTTTGCGCACTAGGGTGGTCAAATCGATCGCCACAGGCGCAGCGTGGATGCCAGTAATCACCAATACGCCATGCGGCTTGAGTGCTACCAATGCGGGGGCAATCACGGCCCCTGCACCAGTGGCCTCGATCACCACGTCAAACGGGCGTTCGCGACATGCATGGGCCAAGGACTCGGTCATTGGTTGCTCGGCAAAGTCGAGTAACTCCTCAAAACCTAGGCGCCGCAAGACCTGCAGGCGGGCTGCATCGCCGTGCCCGGCCACGACCACTTTGGATGCACCAGCCTCGCGGGCAAACAGGGCAATGCCCTGACCGATGTTGCCCGGGCCCAGCACCAGCACCCGATCGCCTGGCTGCACGCCAGCCGTACGGACAGCCTCCCAACTGACCGACAAAGGTTCGGCCAGCGCAGCCACCAGCGGGTCCAGCCCTATGGGAACGGCCACACAGTTGCGCGCAGGCACCCGCACCCCTTCGGCAAACGCGCCATCTCGCATCACGCCAATGCCACAGCGGGTCACGCAAGCATCCGTGCGCCCCTCTGTACAAGCGGGACACACCCCACACACCACCGATGGTCTGACGGTGACCAACTGGCCGATATGCAATCCACTCACGCCAGAGCCCAACTCGGCCACTTCGCCGCTGAATTCATGACCGATGGTTACCGGCAATGCGGATGCCATGAAGTGGTAACTAGGCGTCCATTCGTCGATGTGCAAATCAGTTCCACAAACACCTGTGGCTTTCACTCGGATCAGCACTTCAGCTTTGCCCGGCGACACGCGCTCGGTGTCTTGCAACTGCAAGCCATGCGCTGGACTGGTTTTTCTCAGGGACTTCATAAAATCATGCTCAAAAGAATTGGTCGTAATTTGTTGAGTCACAAGGCGTACGTCAAATACTCGGCTCAAGCGGGTTGTATCAGCACCGCCATTGCCAAAAGTGCAATCGAGATTTAAGCCACAAGGCCACCTTTATCTACCAAGATTGAACAAAGATATTTAGTGCTTACATCGCGCACAGCAGCATCACCCACTGAAATAGCAGCAAGAGAGGCAGCTGTACCTGCGGCCTGGCCTACTGCCATTGATATAGACATGACGCGGATCGCCGCCAAAGCTTCATGGGTTGAAGATATACCCCTTCCCGCTACGATTGCGTTGTCCAAGTTACTGGGTATGAGAGACCTAAAAGGAATTCACGTGATATTTTTTTCACTGTATTTTTCCTTTAGAACTGTAAGCTGGGTGTTTTCTGCGCCGCTAACCTTGTGGGTCACAACAGCGTCTTCGCGCTGGAACATCATCAGGGCCAGGCAAACTCTTGAGCGATCACCAGAGGGCTGGCCTTTTTCTGATTAATCAACAAGCTGTTTTCAAATCTTGTTGCAAGCATATGAAGTCACAGGTTCTATGATTTCTCTTTCGATGAAGGACCTGACATTGCATTGCTCCCCTATTGCCACAGCTCCCGCGATACAAGCCGGCACCGCCAATCCTTCAGTCTCCAAGCCAAGCTCAGCTGTGCATTCAGAGCCAAATTTTGCAGCAGTAGATCTGCAATCTCTTCCCATTGCCTGATTAATCATAGGCGGGATCGCTTTAAAGCAGATATTACGGGCTTGGTTTTTAGCCCAATTTGCAGCGTTGATTGCAGCTGCTTCAACTTGGGCGAAAAATGTATTCAAGTCATCTTGAGACCAGTTGTGATTGCCATCGCTCCAGACTTTATCTAACTTCTGTCGATTGAGGCTCCAAGTGTCACAAGTAGATCCAGGCCCGTCGCCACCAAATCCGTAGAAGCGTACATTGGGGTAGCCGCAATCTGACTTGTTGTACACAATGCCATCACCGTTTCGTCCAGCCGCCTCAACAGAGCCAGGAAGTAAAAACGTAGAAAGTAGAACGAGTAATGCCAGAAATGACGAAGGCGTAGATGTTTTCATGGATGGACCTCTGCGTATTGCAAACTCTGCTTAATTGGATCGGTTGACTGTTATTTGCTATTTGTTTGACTTCTCGGGGGTGACGTGAGTCAGGATGCGATGGTGGGATGCCCAGCACTCTCTAATGAAAGCCATATGATTGACACTCGCAACGAACCTTTGCGCCAAGTAGTCACAACCCTGCTGAGACACGCTTTCAGTCACGCCGCGCATCATGGGGCTGTGTGAAGATTCTTTATGAGGTCCAGCCATGGGCTTTGGGCTACGGTCAGCAGGTGTTATGGCGGATATGGGGCTGTGCTCTATCTTGTGCTCGTTCATTGATTTTTGAGCATAAGCAACGGTATCTAGCATCAAGCATGCAACAGAAAAAGTCGCTGACACGAAGGGTAAAGCAATACGCATAAGTCCTCACAAGGTGGGCTGGTTATCGAGCACCTTATATCACTAAAGGGTCGCCAATTTGCTGCTAACATGAGCTTAAAGAATTACTGATGGAGACATAATGAAGCGCACTCTCAAATTTCATGGCTTTTTCAGCCTGATCTTTGTCCTTTTGCTTTCCGGATGCGGCACTGTTGATGTCCTCTCCAGCACCGGAAAAAATATCAAAGACCACCATCTCTATGAGAGACAGGGCATTGACATATTGGTCGAGAATTCCAGCCTTAAAGCTACTGCCATCAAAGATAAGGATTCACTTGAGCGGATCTGTCGCTCCCCAAATCCAGATTTTGCTTCCGGCCAGACAAGCGGCGTATCTGTTGGTTTAGCTCAAGGGCCTACGATAGGCACCTCATCGGGTGCAATGATTGATTCCCTTGGCGGGCGCTCTCCTGCAGTGTTGATCACCCGTGAATTGATGTACCGCGCATGCGAACTGACGCTGAATCTTCAGGCAAACCCAGATCTTTCGAAGGAAATTTACTGGCGCTTCCTCGGGACCATAGAGTTGGCAATCAAGAGCCAGACCGGTGCTGGCGCTCAGGGTAGCACCGTCACATCAAACACATCCGCTCCTATGATGATGGCGCCAGCTAATGCAAATGTTCCCGGAGTTTCTGGTAGTGGATATACACCCCCCTATGGGGACAACAGCGCTTATCCATACCCAGCCAACAGCGGCCCTCCATTTCCCACTAACACTCCAGATCCCACGGTGCCATCAGCCAATATTCCAATTCCAACATCGAATTCAGCAAATATGCCTAATGTTGGCCCCTTTCAGGCCCCTCGTTAAGTAAGGAATATATTCACTTTACATTTATGCCATCCTGAATTCTTTGAGCAAGGATTCGGATGTGATGTCACACTCATTGCGATCTCCAGATATCACTTACTATTTTTTCGAGCTTTCGCAATATCATCTATTGTTTCCTTGATTGCTTTGCTAAGCGAGAATAGTGAAAGTGACACTACGCCGTGAAGAGCGTCTAGGTGGAAAATATCTCGGACGCCCGCAACAACCTCTAACGCGTCGTCAATTCCCGCCATCAGAGCGATCAAGGCCAGCACCAAGCGAAGCGAGCTCCAACGGGTAAAAAATTCGCGCAGCAGCATCAAGCGAGCGCCCCTTTTCAAACGAAATTTTCGCCTGGGTTGCAAAGCATCTGCATAGATGTCAGCAATATATTAGCAACCATTAGCAAGTTTCCGAATCTGCAAAGGTGTCCCGGGAGGAATAAAAAGTTCTCCATTTCCGTTTTTGGTTGGGACACCCCATCCACCTGTAATTTCGTATTCTGGTTTGTTTGTGCAGCGGAATGGATATGGAGGGCCTGCATATTGGCCTTTTAATTTAAGCTCAAATGTTGTTGCCAGATCTTTAATATTATCTAAGGACCACTGTGTAGTGGACGCAGCTGCTGCTACGGCCACGCCAAATCCGCCAAGCACAATTCCTTGTAGGGCATCATTTATGACCGATTCGACTTGATCCATAGTGTCTAAAATACAACCTTCATTTGATCTGGTTTCTTTTCCATCTGCTGAAATATTTGCCTCAATGGTGAACCAAACAGCGCCTGTATTTCGATCAAAAAATTGACCAGGTTTAATAGTATCGTAATATAAGCAACCGACCTGCGAAAGTGCAATTGACAATGGCCAAATTGTTCTGTTCCAGATCTTGTATCCCGGACTCATGTTTTTGGGATCTTGAGTTTCCCGCTGGATTTCAGCATCCGACATTATCCGAAAACGCTTTTCAGATCGCGGTACTATAGAAAAGTTAACATATGATGTGCCGGAACTGTTGTAAGAATCAATTTCGATTCCATCTCCTTTCCAGACTGGCAAACCACCCATACCTGGAAAGAAACCGGCCCCGCCATTACCATTTATATAATGGCCAAAATAGGCACTGATTTTCGTGACAAGGCAGCCGCCCCGGCTAGCCGGCGCGTGAGAACTAGATGGTTGAATTTCATTTCTTCCTACAATTGCGGGTGCAATAGGCCAAACATCCTTCTGGCAACCAGCATAATCAACTTCAACGTAGCCACTGCTGGTAGAGTAGTTATTGATGTGCACACGATCATAGGCATAGGATTTAGTCACAAGCCCCGATAAGCTTGCTGATAGAAATAGTAATAATGAAATTTTTTTGGAAAGATAAAGCAATTTAGTCTCCATTCAATTTAAAAATTTTGCTCCGATTTTTGCAATGAAATTGCACATCGTGATTGGGTATTGCTTTAATTCTTAACGCGCTTTGCCAACCATGACTAGCTATGAGATATTAGCATCTATAGCATGCTTGAATTCGGCCCAGCTGCAACCTGCAAGTATTAAGCCAAGTAAAGTTGTAAGTGGCCGCATACCAGCCTCCCGTTTGCCAACACTTTACAGTAGCCAGCCACGTTGGCCATTTGCCGCTGGCCACAGTCAGCATTGCTCTGGGCTAGAGTTGAGGCAAGCGATGGGGGGGCAGAATTTACATGATTGCGCTCGTGAGCATACATTCACCTCTCAAATGATTTAGACCTCCGCCGTGCATCAAACCATTCCCCTCTTTCCTCTCTCAAATGGCTTGTTTCCCGATGGCATGCT
>CAXRBE010000022.1:0-43395 GCA_964228805.1 Burkholderiaceae bacterium | reverse complement strand
GATTATGTGAAGACCTGGGCGCTGTCCAATATGTTTTTTCACATTACCACCGCCTACGCCATCCTGCGCCATAACGGTGTGGTGATTGGCAAGGCCGACTACCTGAGTGGCACTTCGCCCTGAGCCAGGGTCAGTCGTTCACGCCATAGCGCCTGCGGTAGTCCTGCACCCGCGGCAAATGGGCCGCCAGCGCATTGGCGGCCCCCTGCGCCTGCAAAAAGCTCATCAGGTCATCCAGCTTGGCTATGCAGCAGACCTGCAGGCCCAACTCGCGCCGCATGTACTGAACTGCGCTGTAAGGCAGGTCCTGGCAGCCCTCGGTGGCCATTTCCTGTCGATCCAGAGCAATGGCCACTGCGTACGGGGTGGCGCCGGCTGCGCGAATCAGGGCGATCGATTCGCGCGCAGCCGTGCCGGCCGATATCACATCGTCCACGATCAACACCCGGCCCTTGAGCGGCGCACCGATCAGGCTGCCACCCTCGCCATGGTCCTTGGCTTCCTTGCGGTTGTAGGCAAAAGGGACATTGCGTCCGCGTCGGGCGAGCTCCACTGCCAACGCTGAGCCCAGGGTAATGCCTTTGTAGGCAGGGCCGAAGATCATGTCGAACCCGATACCAGAGGCCAGGATGCGCCGGGCATAGAATTCGGCCAGCCGACCAAGCTTGGCGCCGTCATCGAACAATCCAGCATTGAAGAAGTAGGGGCTCATGCGGCCGGCCTTGGTCTTGAATTCACCAAAGCGCAGCACGCCGCAGTCCAGCGCAAACTGAACAAAATCCTGTGCCAAGCTATCCTGCCCTGCCGCCGCCTTCACACCTTCTGCCATGGCAAATTCCTTGTTCAAATTAAGCAGCCTCAACCTCAACGGCATCCGCTCGGCCACCAGCAAAGGGTTGGCCGCCTGGGTCGAGGCCACGCGGCCCGATTGTATTTGCGTGCAGGAGGTCAAGGCCCAGGCGCCAGACATGGCGGGCCGCTTCGAGCAACTGGCCGGCCTGCAGGGCCATTTTCATTTTGCTCAGAAAAAAGGCTATTCGGGGGTGGGCATTTACACCCGGCTCACACCCAGCGATGTGGTGGTCGGGATGGGTGTGCCCGAGTTCGACGACGAGGGCCGATATCTCGAGCTGCGATTTGACACGGCGCGAGCCAAGCGCTCCCTGATCAGCTGCTACTTTCCCAGCGGATCCTCCAGCGAAGAGCGTCAGCTGGCCAAGTTTCGATTTCTGGATGTGATGTACCCGCACCTGCAGGCTCTCAGGGCCGAGCGCGAGTTCATCCTCTGCGGCGATGTGAACATTGCGCACCAGGAAATCGATCTGAAGAACTGGAAAGGCAACATGAAGAACTCGGGTTTTCTTCCTGAGGAACGGGCCTGGATGTCTCGAATACTCAGCGAGGGCGGCCTGGTGGATGTCTATCGTCGACTGGAACCCACTGCCAGTGAGGCTGCCTACACCTGGTGGAGCAACCGCGGCCAGGCCTATGCCAAGAATGTCGGCTGGCGCATCGACTATCAGATCGCCACCCTGGCGCTAGGGCAGCGCGCCCGCCAGGCTGGGGTTTACAAAGACGCGCGATTCTCCGACCATGCGCCACTGACCATTGATTACGACCTTGCCTTCTGAAGCGCCCACCGCAATAAATCAGCCCACCTGTTTTTGAGGACTCGACAGCCATGCAAACTCGCGAAGAACCTATTGTTACCGGCGAAGCAGCCCGACCCGAGGCGGTCTCCCTTGGTGCAGCCTTCAAGTTCTGGCTCAAGCTTGGCTTCATCAGCTTTGGTGGGCCGGCCGGGCAGATATCCATCATGCACCAGGAGCTGGTCGAGCGGCGGCGCTGGATCTCAGAAAAGCGGTTTCTGCACGCGCTGAACTACTGCATGGTGCTGCCCGGCCCGGAGGCCCAGCAGCTGGCCACCTACATCGGCTGGATGATGCACCGCACCCTGGGCGGTATTGTTGCAGGCGCCCTGTTTGTGCTGCCCTCACTGTTCATCCTGATCGCCCTGTCCTGGCTCTACATTGCCTATGGCGAAATGCCCCTGGTGGCCGGACTGTTCTATGGCATCAAGCCGGCAGTCACCGCCATTGTGGTGCAAGCCGCTTATCGCATTGGCTCGCGTGCCCTCAAGAACGGCGCCTTATGGGCGATTGCGGGAGCCGCCTTTGTCGCCATCTTCGCCTTGAATGTGCCCTTCCCTGCCATCGTGGCTGCGGCGGCGCTGATTGGATTCCTGGGCGGGCGGCTGACACCTGACAAATTCAGATCGGGCAGCGGCCACGGCCAGAGCGACAAGTCCTACGGGCCGGCTCTGATTGATGACCAGACCCCCGCCCCGTCACATGCCCGCTTTCGCTGGTCGCGCCTGCTGCTGGTGCTGTTGGTGGGTGGCTTGCTGTGGGCCATCCCGATGGGCCTGCTGACATCCTATTACGGTTGGGATCACGCCTTGACGCAAATGGGCTGGTTCTTCACCAAGGCGGCCTTGCTCACCTTTGGTGGCGCCTATGCGGTGCTGCCTTACGTCTACCAGGGCGCAGTGGACTACTACGGCTGGCTCAGCCCGGTGCAGATGATTGATGGCCTGGCCCTGGGTGAGACCACACCTGGCCCGCTGATCATGGTGGTGGCCTTTGTCGGTTTTGTGGGCGCCTATGTCAAGGCGGTGCTTGGTCCTGAGGCCCTGTTCCTGGCCGGCGCGCTGGCCGCCACCCTGGTGACCTGGTTCACTTTTCTGCCTTCCTTTCTGTTTATCTTTGCCGGTGGTCCCCTGGTGGAGTCCACCCACAATGACCTCAAGTTCACTGCCCCGCTGACAGCCATCACCGCTGCAGTGGTCGGGGTGATCCTCAACCTGGCCCTGTTCTTTGGTTACCATGTGCTGTGGCCGAAAGGATTTGGCAGCAGTTTCGATTGGGCCTCTGCACTGATTGCCTTGGCTGCAGCTATTGCCCTATTTCGCTTCAAGCGCAATGTGATTGAGGTCATTGCCGCCTGTGCCGCAGCAGGCTATTTGGCCAAATTGATCGGCTTTTAACTGGACACGCTCATGCTGCGCTACCGCACTCTGCCCGTCACTCCCTTTCAGCAAAATTGCTCATTGGTCTGGTGCGATGAGACCATGCAGGCGGCGGTGATCGACCCCGGCGGCGATCTGGAAGAGGTGCTGGCCGAGAGCGAACATCTGGGCCTGAAGCTGCAGCAGATCTGGCTTACCCACGCCCATATCGACCACGCCGGCGGCACCGCCGAGCTGGCTGCCCGGCTGCATCTACCTATCATCGGGCCGCACCCCGGCGATCAGTTCTGGATCGACCAGCTCGATCAGCAAAGTCGCATGTTCGGTTTTCCCCCTAGCGCTCCCTTCACGCCCACCCGCTGGCTGCACGATGGCGACACGGTGAGCGTGGGCAACTGCACCCTGGCAGTGCGCCACTGCCCTGGCCACACCCCGGGACATGTGGTCTTTTATTCGCCCCAGATCTCGCGCGCCTTTGTGGGTGATGTGTTGTTTGCGGGCTCGATCGGACGCACCGATTTTCCGCAAGGCAACCATGCCCAACTGATTGACAGCATCGTTACCCGCCTGTGGCCCATGGGCGACGATACGGTGTTCATCCCGGGTCATGGCCCGGAGAGCAGCTTTGGCCGTGAGAGGCGCAGCAACCCCTTCGTCGGGGGCACCTGAGGCTTACTGAGGTGTGGGTACGCCGGCGCTACGGGCGCGCTCGTACAAGGGCATCACCTTGGGCAAGGAGCGCTCCAGCTCGTCGATCCGGCTGGTGCCCGACGGGTGGGTGGACAACCATTGTGGCGGCGCTCCTGAATTGGCAGCAGACATTTTTTGCCACAAGGTAATGCTGGCGCGCGGATCAAAGCCCGCCCGCGCCGCCAGCTCCAGACCCACCAGGTCGGCATCGGTTTCGTTCTCGCGGCTGAATTTCAGAGTCAGCAATTCAGCGCCGTAATTGGTCAGGGTCTGACCCAGTGAGCCCAGGCCCAGCACCTGGCTCAAGAGACCCGCTCCGATATTGGTGGCCGCACTCTTGCCCATGCGCTCACGGGCATGCTCGCGCAGGGCGTGGGCAATCTCGTGGCCCATCACCATGGCCACCTCATCGTCGGACAGTTGCAGGCGCTCCAGGATGCCGGTGTAGAAGATGATCTTGCCGCCAGGCATGCAAAAGGCATTGATCTGCTTGGAGCCGATCAGGTTGACCTCCCAGCGCCATTCACGCGCGCGCGAATTCCAGTCGTGACTCAAGGGGATCAAGCGCTTGGCGATGCGACGCAGGCGCTGCAGCTGCGGATGATCGGCACCGGCCAGCGCCCCTTTTTCATGCGCCTGACGCAGCAGTTGCTGATACTGCTGGCCCGCCGAGCTCTCCACCTGTGCGGCAGGAACCAACTGGCTGAAGGCCGAATTGCCGCCCACTTCCACACCCTCGCGCGCGCACGCCGGAGCCAGGCCGCCCATCAACGCCACCAACATCCCCACCCCAGCCAAGCTTCTGCGCATCACCACTTCCTTCAGGCCTCCTCGATCATGCCGCCACCCCGCGTATTATTCCCTCATGAGCCAAGATGCTGCCAATGCGCCCGCAATCAAGCCCCCTGAGCAGGCGCCCAGCTGGCGTCAGACCCTGGCGGTGTACCTGGAGGGGGCGACCCTGCGCATGCTGGCACTGGGCTTTGCCGCTGGCCTGCCCTTGCTGCTGGTGCTGGGCACACTGAGTTTTCGCCTGCGCGAGGCGGGGATAGACCGCAGCACCATCGGCTACCTGAGCTGGGTGGGCCTGGCCTACGCCTTCAAATGGGCCTGGGCACCCCTGGTGGACCGCTTGCCCCTGCCGCTGCTGACAGCCCGGCTGGGGCGGCGCCGCAGCTGGCTGCTGTTGGCACAGCTTCTCATTGTGTTGGGACTGGTCGGCATGGCACTGCAGGACCCCCGCCTCGGCCTGGAGCCGCTGGTCTGGTGCGCGCTGCTGGTCGCCTTTGGCTCGGCTACCCAGGATATTGCGCTGGACGCCTATCGCATCGAGTCGGCCGGGCCCGAACGTCAGGCTGCGCTGGCGGCGGCTTACCAGACCGGCTACCGGCTGGCCATGATCTGGGCTGGCGCCGGGGTGTTGTGGCTGGCCGCGCGCGCCGAGATCGTCGATCTCGCGGGCTATCAGCAAGCGGCCTGGGCCAGCGCCTACCTGGTGATGGCTGTCAGCATGTTGCCTGGCGTGCTGACCGTGCTGCTGTCACCCGAGCCAGCCCGGCGCCCCCTGCCCCCTGCCCGCAATTTGGGTGAATGGCTGCGCGAGGCACTGGTCGAACCATTTGCCGACTTTCTGCGCCGCTACCGTTGGCAGGCGGCCCTGATCCTGGCGCTGATCGCGGTCTATCGCATCAGCGATGTGGTGATGGGCATCATGGCCAATCCCTTCTATGTGGACATGGGCTACAGCAAGGATGAGGTGGCGGCCGTGACCAAGGTCTATGGCGTGATCATGACACTGGCGGGCGCCTTCATCGGCGGTGCGCTGGCGATGCGGCTGGGGGTGATGCGGGTGCTGATGCTGGGTGCCACCCTCAGCGCGGCCAGCAACCTGCTCTTTGCCTGGCTCAACACCCGAGGCCACGATCTGAGCGCGCTGATATTTGTGATATCGGCCGACAACCTGTCCTCAGGCATTGCCTCAGCCGCCTTTATTGCCTATCTGTCGAGCCTGACCAATATCAGTTATTCAGCCACCCAATACGCCCTGTTCAGTTCCATGATGCTGCTGGCGCCCAAATTTGTGGCTGGCTTCTCGGGCGACTATGTCAATGCCTTTGGCTATGGCCACTTCTTTGTCAGCACCGCGCTGCTGGGCTTGCCGGTGCTGCTCTTGGTCTGGCTGGCGGGACGCGCTTCTTCTCGTACAGAGGGATAACGATCCCCGCCACAGCCCACCCCAAATTCTTTGATCTTGCTCAATCCCACCCCCCAAACGGGGGATGGGGTGTTTTGAATTTCAGCGCTAAATTTCTGCTCAACGCTGTCGCATCCAAGCTATCACAAGAATTCAGGTTCGGCGCCCAAATCAAAGTTCATAGCCAGCCCAAGAATCAAATCCTTGTCTCCGACGAAACTTTACAGCCACCGCAAGGTGGCTTTTTCTTGTCGAAATCGCAACGCGTCAACCCAATAAGCGCCTTACCTGGAGCGCCTGGATATCGTTGAGACAGCGCAGATGCCCCAAGGGGCAGCTGCGCTCATAACATGGAGCGCAGTCCAGCGATGGCTGATAGGCCGGGTCATTCTTGAGCCAGACCACCTGGGCCTTGTCGCTCAGCGGCGGGGTATGCAGCGGGCTGGAGGAGCCAAAGATCGCTACCTGGGCCACATTCAGCGCGGCGGCCACATGCATCAGTCCGGTATCGTTGGTCACCACCTGCCTGGAGCCGGCAATCAGGGCAAAGGCCTGGGTCAAGCTGGTGCTGCCGGCCAAGTTGCGGATATCGGCATCACTGGCCAACTGCGCAATCTCCTGCGCCAGGGCCGACTCTTTGGCTGAGCCCAGCAAAAGCACCGGCGCGTTGAGCAGCCGCGCCAGTTCGGCAAAGCGCAGCGCCGGCCAGCGCTTGGCCGGTCCATATTCGGCGCCTGGCACAAACACATAATAGTTACCCCGCTGCAGGCCCTGCTGGTGCAACACCGTCTGCAATTCGTTCGGCTCCAGAGTGAGTCGCGGCTGGTCAAATTCAATGCCACTCTCACCGCTCAGCGCCGAGTAAAAAGCCACCATGGGCGGGCGCCGGCCCTTGGCCGGGTTTTTCAGGCGATGGGTCAGCAGCCCAACCCGGGCCTCACCCAGGTAGCCAACCCGCCTGGGAATCTGGGCGAGAAAGGGCAGCAGCGAGCTCTTGAGGGAATTGGGGCAGACATAGGCCACTTCGAAGCGCCCGGCCAGTTGCCTTGCCAGCGCGCGCCGCGCCTTGAGCTGCAATCCACCATGGGCAAAGGGAAACTCGATCACCTCGGCCACCTGCGGCATGGCACGGTACACCGGGGCCACCCAGGGCAGGGCTCCCACTGTCAGCCGCTCACCCCGCGCAGCCAGCCGGCGTAACAGGGGTTCAGTCATGACCGCGTCCCCAATCCATTGGGGCGCAATCATCAGGGACTCAGTGGTGGGCTTCGAAGTGCTCACCCGCCTTGAGCCTGTAAACCGTCCCGCAATAGGGGCACTTGACCTCGCCGCTGTGCGCCACATCGAGATAGACCCGAGGATGACTGTTCCACAGCTTCATGCCCGCCTCCGGACGGGGGCAAAACACCCCGCCCTGCGCATTCAGTTCACTGGCCAGCAGTTGTACGACTTGCATGCTCATCATCCTTGCTCCAAAACTGCCGGGGACATGCCACAGCGCCGATGCGCTTGGCCAAGCCCGCACGGTCTCACACCTTGGTCAGCCAATGTGCGTATTGAGGGTTGCGCCCATTGACGATATCAAAGAAGGCGCTCTGGATTTTTTCAGTGATCGGGCCCCGACTGCCAGCGCCGATCTCGACCCTATCGAGTTCGCGAATCGGGGTGACTTCAGCGGCCGTACCTGTGAAAAACACCTCATCGGCGATATAGACCTCGTCCCGGGTGATGCGCTTTTGCACAATCTCCAGGCCCAGGTCCTTGGCGATATGAAAAACTGTGTTGCGGGTGATGCCATTCAAGGCGCCGGCTGACAGGTCGGGGGTGTAGATCACGCCGTTTTTGATCACAAAGATGTTCTCTCCAGCTCCCTCGGCGACAAAGCCCGAGGGGTCGAGCAGCAGGGCCTCGTCGTAGCCATCGTCGGTGGCTTCCATATTGGCGAGTATGGAATTGGTGTAGTTGCTCACCGCCTTGGCCTGGGTCATGGTGATGTTGACATGGTGGCGGGTGTAGCTGGAGGTTTTGACGCGGATGCCGCGCTTGAGCCCTTCCTCGCCCAGGTAGGCCCCCCAGGCCCAGGCCGCCACCATCAAGTGGATGGTGTTGCCCCTGGGAGAAACGCCCAGGCGCTTGTCGCCGATCCAGGTCAAGGGGCGCAGGTAGCAGCTCTCCAGCTTGTTGGCTCGCACCACCTGGATCTGCGCCTGGTTGACCTGCTCCTTGCTGAACGGAATCTGCATGCGCAGGATCTTGGCGCTGTTGAACAGCCGCTCAGTATGTTCCTGCAGGCGGAAAATGGCCGTGCCACCCACTGTGTTGTAGGCGCGCACGCCCTCGAAGGCGCCACAGCCATAGTGCAGGGTGTGGGTGAGCACGTGGATCTTGGCTTCGCGCCAATCCACCATCTCGCCGTCCATCCAGATTTTGCCGTCACGGTCAGACATTGAGGTCGGTTGGGGGCTCATGAATTCTTTCCTTTGGGAACGCGGGGGGCATGAAGAATACGTAAAAAGGGCTTGATTTTACGGCTTGGCTGGGCCTTGCTGCAGCGCGGCAGGCTCCTGCGCCGGCCCGGGCCGCACCAGCTCCCAGCGGACCAGCCGCCCATTGAGAAACTCACAGGTAACATGGGATTCGCCGTTGTCAGTCCAGCGGAACAATTCAGGCTGCTCATTTACGGGGCTGAGCTGCTGGCCCAGGGCACGCGTCATGGCCACCACATGCAGCAGGCTCATGCCGGGCTTGAGCTTGGCATTGAGCATGACGCTGCTGTCCACATATCCGAGCGGGCGATCAGCCGCGCGCTTGAGCACCTGCAGCAACCGGGTGTAATGCAAAAGCAGCCAGAACACCAGGCCGCCCAACACCAGCGCCACCCCCGGCCAGCCGTACGACCGCCAGGCAGCAGCCACCAGCACAGCGCCGCCCACCCAAAGCAACATGACTCGCCAGTTCATGTCTGCGATGCCGTTCAGACCTCAGGCGCCGACCGGCGTACTGCTGGGCTCTTTTTCCGACGCGGGGTAGTTCAGCTCGATCACAATGCCGTTGGGGTCATCGAGAAAGATCTGGTGCAGGCCTAGGTTGGGAACACTGCGCGTACGCGGCTCGATGCTCAGCGCCTTGAGATGGGCCATCATCCGGTTCAGACCTGTGGCAAAGAAGGCCACATGGTCCAACGCCCCGCTGCCTTTCAAGGTTTTCTGATCCCGCTCTCCCAGATAGGCGCGTAGCCCAGCAGGGTCCTTGGGGTCGATGCCGATGATGTGCGCCAGGGCGTTATAGGGATTGGATGTGTCGCCGGCATACATCCACAGGCCGGGAAAGGAAAAGTTGGGGCGGGGCCCCACTTTCAGGCCGAGCACATCTTCATAGAACTTGCGGGTGGCTTCCAGGTC
This sequence comes from Burkholderiaceae bacterium, assembly GCA_964228805.1. Lineage (GTDB taxonomy): Bacteria > Pseudomonadota > Gammaproteobacteria > Burkholderiales > Burkholderiaceae_C > Hylemonella. Next base: position 34,082 of record CAXRBE010000022.1, on the reverse strand, counting down.
CGTCGTGCGAACGGAAAAATGGTTCAGCGATTCAATCATGTTGTTCTTTCAGCGCTCGGCGATAGCCCTCGATCCGTATCCGCGTCAGGCGTTCATGACCGCGACCGATCGGACATTGAGATAGGCCTCCACCGCCTCGGGGCCGCCTTCTGAGCCATAGCCCGAATCCTTGATGCCCCCAAAAGGCATTTCAGCCGAGGGCATGGCCGGGGTATTGATCCACAGCATGCCAGACTCCACCCGCCGGGTGAGCAGATCGGCATTCTTCAGAGAGCGGGTGAAGGCATAGGCCGCCAAACCGTAAGACAGGCGATTGGCCTCGGCAATTGCCTCGTCCAGATTTTTCACCCGGCGAATGGCCGCCATCGGGCCGAAAGGCTCTTCATTGAGCACCCGTGAATCCAGGGGCACGTCGGCCAAGATGGTGGGTTGCCAGAAATTGCCATCCCCACTGCCTCGTGAGCCACCGGCCAGCAATTTGGCGCCGCGTTGCACCGCATCTTCGGTCAGTTTCTGCATGGCCTCGATACGCCGGGGGTTGGCCAGCGGCCCCATCTGGGTGCCCTCGCTCAGCCCGTCGCCCACCTGGAGCGATTCAGCGCGCTGGGCCAGACCCTGGGCAAACTCGTCGGCCACGCCCTCATGCACCAGGAATCGGGTGGGAGAAATGCAGACCTGGCCAGCGTTGCGAAATTTGGCCGCACCGGCAATCTTGATGGCCAGGGCCAGATCAGCATCTTCGGCCACGATGAAGGGGGCATGCCCGCCCAACTCCATGGTCAGTCGCTTCATGTGCAGGCCAGCCATGGCGGCCAATTGCTTGCCCACCGGGGTCGAGCCAGTGAAGGTGATTTTGCGAATCACCGGGTGGGGAATCAGATAGCTGGAGATTTCGGCCGGATCACCATAGACCAGGCCCACCACCCCCGCCGGAACGCCGGCATCGACAAAAGCCTGAATCAGCGTGGCCGGGCTGGCCGGGGTTTCTTCTGCCGCCTTGACCAGCATGGAGCAACCTGCTGCCAGGGCGGGCGCGAGCTTGCGCACCACCTGGTTGATTGGGAAGTTCCAGGGCGTGAAGGCCGCCACCGGACCGACTGGGTCGCGCAACACCATCTGGCGCATGGCCAGATTGACGCGCGAGGGCACGATGCGGCCGTACACACGCAGGCTTTCATCAGCAAACCATTCAATGATGTCAGCAGCTGCAACAGCCTCGGCCCGTGCCTCGGCCAGGGGCTTGCCCTGCTCCTGGGTCAACAGCCTGGCATTGGCATCAGCCCGCTCACGCATCAGCGCGGCGGCACGGCGCATGATCTGGCTGCGCTCGATCGCAGGCATATCACGCCAGGTCTCAAAACCTTTTTGCGCAGCCACCAGAGCGCGGTCCAGATCGGCTTTGCCAGCACGGGCAACGCGTCCAATTTCCTTCCCGGTGGCGGGGTTGAATACCGCCAGGCTTCGGCCATCAGCAGCATCGCACCACTGGCCATCGATCAGCAATTGAATATTGGGATAACTCACGACACATCTCCAGAAAAATAAACCCGATCAAGCGCAACAGGCCCAGGGCATGACCTGGCTCAGATTATCTCCTGATAAGCGTTCGCAAACCTTGTGTCTTGCTTGGCGCTGACCTATCGTTCTTTCCTCGATCATTCAAATTGACACCTTGCCTGGAGCTTCACATCATGGCGACCCATCCACTTGTTGCTTTCACTGTCTGCGTACTGTTGGTCAGCCTGCACTCTGTCAGCCACGCTCAATCGGCGCAGGAGCAACTGACAGCGGCCAACCAGCAGGCCAAGTCGCGGTATGACTCCGATCTCAAACTCTGTGCGGATGAACCCAGTTCAGCAGCCCGACTGCAGTGCCGCCGCGATGCCAAGTCCGAATACGATCGGGCCCTCGCTGCCGCCAAGGAGCAGGCTGCAGCCGTCACCCGCCAGCAGCAGGCCCTGGCCGCCTGCACCGATTGCGGCAAGGTGACCGCGGTCTCGGTGACCGAAAAAGAGGGCGAGGGCAGCGCAGTGGGCATGGTGGCTGGCGGCGTGGCCGGCGCCTTGCTGGGTCGGCAGATCGGTGGCGGCCTCGGCCGTGACCTGGCCACTGTGGCTGGCGCGGCTGGCGGTGCCTATGCAGGCAAGGAGATCGAGAAAAAAGTCAGAACCCAGAAGGTCTGGAATGTCGATGTGCAATTTCGTGACAACAGCAAAGGCCACTTCGAGTTTGCGGAAGATCCTGGCCTGGCCGTTGGCGTCACAGTGAAAAGATCGGGCAACAGCATCGTGCGGTTCTAAACCGACCAAGGCGCCGCGCCCACCAAGAGCCCTCAGGCCAGCCTAGCCGCTAGCGCAACAGCCACCAGGCCAGCAAGCCCGCCAGCACTGCAGCTCCCCACCATAGCTTGGGCTGGCCTGTTTTTTCTGCCACATCGGCTATCGGCGTGCTGTCGGTTGACTCTGGCATCTTTGCCGCCGTGGAGGCCTGGTTGAGATGCTGGTCCAGGCGCTGAAAGAAGTCTTCGGCGATTCGGTTGGCGGCGCCATCAATCAGGCGCTGGCCCAACTGGGCAATTTTGCCCCCCATCTGGGCCTCGACGGTGTAGCTCAGCAGGCAGCCCTGACCCTGGGGCTGCAACACCACATGCGACAGGCCCTTGCCAAAACCCGCCGTCCCGCCCTGGCCCTCGAACTTGAGGGTGTAGGCGCTGGGCGCCTGGACATCGAGCAAGCTGATCTGGCCGGAAAATCTGGCAGAGACCGGGCCAATTTTGATCGCCATGCCAATGTTGAAGCGATGATCGCCAAGCGGCTCGAGCCGGTCACAACCAGGGATGCAGGCTTTCAGGGTCGCCGGATCATTCAGCGCGTCCCAGGCGGCCTGCTGAGAAACACTCAGGGCGCGTTGCCCTTGCATTTGCATAGTTTGGTTCCAAAGCCAGAAGCGCTGACGCTCAGGCCTGTTTTTCGTGATTCTCGATGAAGTAGTCCGGCAGGGGCGCGCCCCAGAGGTTCATCGAGTCTTCTCCCGGGTAATCGGTGGCTGGCCAATCAGTCTTGGCATCAATGAAATCGATGTCATAGGAAAACTCGGAGAAGCTGCCCCAGGGATCGCGGGCATAGTAAAAGTAATTCGAGCCGATCACATGCCGGCCCACGCCCCAGCCCTTGTCGTAGCCTGCCGCACGCATCTGTTCCATGCCCAGCCCGACATCGTCCAGGTAATCCACCGTCCAGCTGGAGTGGTGCAAACCAGGCCCATGGGACTTGGCAAAGGCCAACAGGTGATGGTCGCTGGTATGGGCGCCATGGGTGAAGGCGATGATCTCGCCAGAGTAATCGGACAGGCGCAGCCCCAGCACGCCGCAATAAAAATCCAGCGAGCGCTTGACATCAGAGGTGAAGAGCAGCACATGTGACAAGCGCGTGGGTCGGACCTGCTGGGTCTCACTGCGCATCGGCCCAATAGAAACGCCGATCGGGTTGGGCTTCAAGCGCGTGCCCAAGGTCTTGGCGCGCTCATTGGGGGTCACCTTATCGGCCACCAGCACCTGCACATGCACCCCCTCGGGGTCACGCACCCAGAAGCCCTCGCTGCTTCCCAGGGGGTGTGGCGCCACCAACTCAATGCCCTTGCTGCGCACCGCCGCCTTGATCGACTCCAGGTCTTCGGCATACACCCCCAGGCTCAGGTAGGCAATCTGCTTGGGCTTGCCGTTGGCAAAGACCTGGCCCCAGCAGTGCGGATGACCATAAGTGTAAAGATCGATGTGGTCCGGGTGCTCTCGCACATCCAGACCAAAGGTTTTGTAGAAGTGCTTGGCCTGTTCCAGATCAGGCACGGTGAAGACAAAGCGCACCACCGAATGGGCGGCGATGGCGCCTGAGCGCTTGGGATGGGTCATAGCATGGTCCTCAAAGTTTGCCCAGTGCCGCCAGCACCCGCTCTGGCGTCATGGGCTGTTCCACCACATTGCCCCCGAGGGACTGCAGGGCGTCGTTCACTGCGTTCATGACGGCTCCCGGCGCTCCTGCCGTACCTGCCTCACCCGCGCCCTTGGCGCCGAGCTCGGAGGTCTTGGTGGGGGTGCAGACATGGGCGATCACGATGTCCGGCATCTCGAAGGCCATCGGCACCAGGTAGTCGGCCATCGACCCGTTGAGCATCTGTCCCTCTTCGTTGTAGAGGCACTCCTCAAACAATGCCCCGCCCAGGCCTTGCACCACCCCGCCGCGCAACTGCTCATCCACCAGCATCGGGTTGATCACTGTGCCGCAGTCCTCCACACACCAGTGCTTGAGCAATTTGATGAAGCCGGTTTCCGGATCCACCTCGACATAGGAGGCCTGAATGCCGTTGGTGAAGGTAAAGCCATATTCACGCGGGGTGAAGTGGCGCGTAACCGTGAGCTCGGACTGAAAGTCCATGGGCAGGGTGTCAGGGCGGAAGTAAGCGACCCGACCCACCTCCGACAGGGGCATGCGCTGCTCGCCTGTCAGCCGATCGACCACCGCATTGTCGGCAATATCGAGCTGGGCGGCATCGAGCTTGAGCACCGCAGCAGCCACCGCCAGGATATTGGTCTTGAGGGCCTTGCCAGCCTGCAGCACGGCCTCGCCCCCGATACCTGCTCCCCGCGAGGCCCAGGTGCCGCCGCCATAGGGCGTGACCGCGGTATCGCCGGTGATGACCCGCACATTGTCCAGCGTAACGCCGACAATGGTGGCCGCCACCTGGGCAAACACCGCCTCTGTGCCCTGGCCCTGCTCGGTCACGCTCACAAGCACATTGAGCATGCCACTGGGATCCAGGCGTAAGGTGGCGCCATCCTGGGCCGAGATGCGCGCCCCACCCACGCCATAAAAAGCCGGCGAGGGGTTGGTCACCTCGATCATGGCGGCCAGCCCGATGCCGCGGTAGATGCCCTTTTCACGCAGTGCGGCTTGCTCGGCGCGCAGCTTGTCGTAATCCATCAGCGCAAGCAGCTTGTCCAGGCACTGGTGATGGGAGAGCTTTTCAAACTTCAGGCCAGAGGCAAAGGTGTAGGGATAGGCATCGTCAGCAATCAGGTTGCGCCGGCGAAATTCGGCCGGGTCCATGCCCAGCGCTCGCGCGCCCTCGTCCACAATGCCCTCGGTCAGAGCCACTGCGATCGGATGCCCCACAGCACGGTACTGGCAGGTGACGTTCTTGTTGGTGAAAACCACTTTCAACTGGGCCCGGTAGGCCTTGTGCCGGTAGGGCCCGCCCGTGAGGTTGACCACCTGGTTGCCCTCGATGCCGCTGGTGCGCGGGTAGACCGAGTAGGGGCCGATGGCGGTCAGGTCATTGAGATCAAAGCCCAAAATCTCACCCTCTTTGGTGCAGGCCATGCGCACAGAGGCAATGTGCTCGCGGGCATGGATGTCGCTAATGAACGACTCGAGCCGGTCGGCGATGAACTTCACCGGGCGGCGCAACATCACCGACAGCGCCACCGTGGCCATCTCATCAGGGTAGACATGCACCTTGATGCCAAAGGAGCCGCCCACATCCTTGCACACTATGCGGACATTGGACTCTGGAATATTCAGGTGGCGCGAGATGATGTCCTGCATCATGTGCGGCGCCTGGGTGGCGTGATAGACCGTCAGGCTGTGATCAGCCGGCTGGTAATCGGCCAAGACCGCGCGGGTCTCATTGGTGACTCCAGTATGACGGGCAAACTTGTAGGTTTTCTCAACCACCACATCGGCCCTGGCAAAGGCAGCGTCAAAATCATCGGTCTTGAGCTCGCGTTGGAAGCAGATGTTGTCGCCCAGCTCGGGGTGGATCACATAGTCGCCCTTGAGCGCATCCTCAATTTCCACGATCACCGGCAGCAGCTCGTAATCGACCTGGGCAAACTGCAGCGCATCCTCGGCCTGGCGACGGGTTTGCGCCACGATGGCGGCCACCGGCTCGCCCTGCCAGCAGGCGCGATCGATCGCCACTGCGTGCTGCGGCGCCGACTTGATGCCTTTGAGGTGGCCCAGCACCGCCACCCAGGGCGTGCAATATTGCGCGATCTCAGCGCCAGTGAATGCGCCGATTACCCCAGGCTGCTTCATGACCTGGCTCAGGTCCATCGACTTGATGCGGGCATGAGCGTGCGGGCTGCGCAGGTACACCACATGCGCCAGCCGCGGCAGCCGCATGTCATCAATGTAGGCGCCGCGCCCCTGCAGCAGTCGCCTGCTACCCGCCCTGGGAGAAGACTTGCCGATATAGCCCTTGACTTCGGCCTCGGAGTCTTGCTGCTGCGCCGGCAGCTCCAGGCGCGCGTTCATAAGGTGCTCCCCAACAGCGACGCGGCCCGGTTCTTCACCAGCACCGATTCGATCGCGTCAACAATCGCCTGGTAGCCAGTACAACGGCAGAAGTTGCCGCTGATGTGATCGCGAATCTGCTCGCGGCCGGCATCCGGGTGGTGGCGCACAATATTGAGCGCGCTCATCAGCATGCCGGAGGAACAAAAGCCGCACTGGAGGGCGTTGTGGTTCAAAAAAGCCTCCTGCAAATCGGCCAGCTCTCCTGAATCGCTCAGACCCTCGATAGTCTGTACCTGCCTGCCATCGGTCTGCACCGCCAGGGTCAGGCACCCGCGTACCACCTGCCCATCGACCATCACCTGACAGGCGCCGCAAACCCCGTGCTCACAACCGAGGTGGGAGCCGGTCAAATCCAGCTCTTCGCGCAAAAAATCCACCAGGTGCTGGCGCACCAACACTGGTCGCTCGACGCGCTCGGCATTCACCAGGACCGAAATTTGACGCCGCTTTTCACTCATACGCTTTTCCCCACTTGGCGGATGCATCGGGCCAGCAGGACTTTGGCCCAGTGCAGCTTTCCTTTGGCCGAGCCGTGCAGGTCACCGCGTGGCGACAGATCCCGCTCCAGTGCGGCTTGGGCTGCGGCAACGGTTTCTTCCGTGGGTGCCTTGCCGCTGAGTGCCGCAGCCGCGGCGCTGGCCAACACTGGCGTGTCACCCATGGCAAGGTAGGCCAGACGGGCACTGCCGATGTTGGCGCCCTGCATCTCAATCGCCGCAGCCAGGCCGCACAGCGCGTAGTCACCGCGGCGGCGCGTCAGCTCATCGAACACCATCACCTGCTTGTCTTTGACCTTGGGGAAGGTCACCGCCACCAGCAATTCATCTTCGGCCCGGGCAGTGTCATACAGGCCACGAAAATAATCATCCGCTGCCACATCGCGTTGCCCCTTGGGGCCCTGCAGTGTGATCACCGCATTGAGCGCCAGCGCCACGGCCGGGTATTCGGCCGCCGGGTCAGCAAGAGCCATGCTGCCACCCAAAGTGCCCACATTGCGGATGGCCAGGTGCGCCACATGCGGCACGCTTTGCCACAACAGGGGCACCCACTTGGCCACATCCGGGTTGGCTTGCAGCGTGGCATGGGTCACCAGGGCGCCTATGCGCACACCCTGGGCGCTGACGGCAATGTCTTTGAGGCCAGGCAGGCCAGTGATATCCACCAGCACCTGCGGCATGGCCAGGCCCAGGTTCAGCACCGCCATCAGGCTCTGGCCGCCGGCCAGCACCTGGGCCCCTGACCCATATTGCTGCAAGTAGCCCAGCGCCTCGTCAACGCTGGCGGGCTTCACATAGTCGAACGCGGGGGCCTTCATGCTCAAAACTCCTGATCAGCGGTGCACGCCCAGGTAGAAACTCTTGACCAACTCATTTTCCTTAAGCGCCTCGACTTCACTATGGAAAACAATCTCGCCGTGCACGATGATGTAGCCATAGTCAGCCACGCGCATGGCTTGGTTAAAGTTTTGCTCGGCCATCAGCACGGTAAGCTGGTATTTTTCTTTCAGCTCCTTGAGTTTGGTGATGGTTTGCGATACCAGCAAGGGAGACAGGCCCACCGAGGGCTCGTCGACCAGCAGCAGGCGAGGCGAAGACATCAGCGCGCGCGCGATGGCCAGCATCTGCTGCTGACCGCCCGACATCGAGCCGGCCAGTTGGCGTCGGCGCTCGGCCAGCACCGGAAAGGTCTCGAAACAGAATGCCAGGTTGTCAGGGATCTGCTTACGTGCGCCCTCGCGGTAGGCCCCCAGCAGCAGGTTTTCCTCGACTGTGAGCTGCGGAAACAGGCGTCGCCCCTCAGGCACCATGGCCACCCCAAGATTGACAATTTCCTGAGTGGAGAGTTGGGTCAGATCATATTGCTGACCATCCATTTCAAGATGAATCGTGCCCTGGGTCGGTCGCACCATGCCCATGACGCATTTCATCAAGGTGCTCTTGCCATTGCCATTGGTGCCCAGCAGCGCGACCGTCTGCCCCTGACTGATATTCAGGCTGACGCCATGCAAGGCGCGCACCGCACCGTAGCTGGCCTCGATGTCGGTGATGTCTAATTTAATCGCCAAGATAAGCCCTATGAACCTGAGGATTGGCCACCACGGTCTGTGGATCGCCATCACAGATGACCTGTCCAGCGTCAAGGCAAACCAGACGCTCTGAAAACCGCATCACCGCATGCATGAGGTGCTCGATCATGATGATCGTGATGCCGCTTTTGTTGAGCTCGATCAGAATGTCGAGCACATCGTCCACCTCGCTGCCGGACAGTCCTGCCATCGCTTCGTCCGAAATCAACAAATGTGGTTTGGCCGCCATGGCGCGCGCCAGCTCCATCTTGCGCAACTCAACCTGCGACAGGGAGGCTGAGCTGCTGTCCGCCTTGTCGGCCAGCCCCATCTCATCAAGAATTTCCATGGCCTGATTACGCGCCTTGGCACCGCTCACGCCACCGACATAGGCCAGGGGAACCATCAGGTTCTCCAGCACGGACATGCTGCGAAAGGGGCGCGGCAACTGAAAGCTGCGCGCGATGCCAAGCCGGGTTCTCGAATGCGCAGGCAAGTGCACAATCGACTTGCCCTGGAAGTGAATGGTGCCGTGGTCGTTGCGCAAAGCTCCGGAGATGCAGTTGATCAGGGTGGTCTTGCCCGAGCCGTTGGGGCCAATCAGGCCGAGGCGCTCGCCCTTGCGCAGCGAAAGGTTCACCCCGCTGAGGGCGGTGAAGCCTCCAAAGTTTTTGCCGAGGTCTTTTACTTCGAGGATGTTTTCCATTTTTTGATCAGTCCGATCACGCCATCTGGCGCGGCCACCACGAAGACCACCAGCAAGACGCCCACCACCAGCACATTCAATTCACTCGACACCGTGACGGTCACAATCTGCTGCAGGCTGCCAAGGATCAGGGCGCCGATGAGAGGGCCCATCCAATGTGAGGTGCCGCCAATGATGGGCATGGCCAGGGCGATCACCGCATAGTGCAGGTTGAAGGTGGACGCTGGCTCCACATAGCTCAGGTACATTGGCAAGGGGGCCCCGGCGACGCCAAGCAGAGCGCCAGAGATTGCACAGGCAATCAGTTTCAGTTTGAGCGTCGGCACGCCCGAACATTCTGCAGCCTCTTCCGAATCGCGCACCGCCTGCAGACCCTGGCCGATGTGCGAGTTCTGAATGTAGCGCGCGACCGAAACTGCAATCACAGCCATCAGGGCCATGACCACAAACAGCATGCGGGTGTAGGAGCCAAACAGCCAGGCCTCAGCCGGCCGGGTCAATTGAAGTCCAGTGGCACCCCCCAGGAAACGGGTGTTCATGACCACCGCCTCCAAAATAAAGACCACAGCGATGGTGGCAATCGAGAAAAAAATGCCCCTCAGGCGCAAGGTCAGAAAACCCACGCCCAGGCCCAGCACACTGGCCAGTGCAGCGCCCGCCAAAATCTGTACAAGAATTGGCGCATTGAAAAGCAGATGCATGGCCAGGGCGGTGTAGGCCCCCACACCCACAAACCCCGGCACACCAAAATTCACATAGCCGGCATAGCCGCCCAGGATATTCCAGGCGGTGGCCAGCACAATCGCCTGCAGCACCACGAAGCCGGCAAAGAAAATATATTCATTGGCCCCTGACAGAGCCAGGGCAACTGCCGCCAGAAGGGCCAGGGCCGAAAGAATCCAATATTTCATCGCGCCTTACCTGCCAAAAAGTCCGTGCGGGCGTATGCCCAGCATCAGCAAGAGCAGGCCAAAAGCCACCGCAGTTGCCCAGGAGGCACCGAACAGGGTCAACACGATCGATTCGGCAACGCCCAATATCAAGCCGGCCACCAGAGTGCCGCTCATGCTGCCCATACCGGCCAGCACCACCACGCAAAAGGCGCGGCCTATATAGATCCGGTCCATGGTCGGATCGACCGGGCTGACAATGATCAGCATGGCGCCAGCCAATGCGTTGACCCCAGTGGCAATGCCAAAAGCCAACTGCTTAACCTTCACCGGGTCAGCCCCCATCAACCGCAAGGCACCTTCGTCCTGGCCCACCGCCTTGATGGCCCGGCCGATGAATGTGCGCGAGAAAAAGGCGGTGAGCACAAAGGTAAGCAACAAGGCCACGCCGGCAGCCACAATCAGGCGATAAGGAAAGCGGTAGTCGCCCAGTTGCAGGCTCACACCGATATAGCCCGCAGTCACCGAGCGCTGATCCACGCCAAAGCCCACAATCAGCAGCACCTCGATGATGAACGCTGTTCCAAAGAAAAATGCCAGGCCGTTGACGCCCGCGGCACTACCGCGGCTCTCAAAGGTTTCGTAATAGAAGCGATAAAGCAGCATGCCGATGAGAAAGAAAACCGGCATCAGCAGAATGCCTGCGGCCAGGGGATCGATGCCCCAGCCGCCCAGCAGATAAGCGCCATAGGAACCCACGATCAGCAAAGCTGGGTGGGCCACATGGGGCACATCGAGCAAACCGAACGCCACCGACAGGCCCAGGCTGACGGCGGCATAGAAACAGCCGAGCAAGAGGCCGAACATCACCGCCTCAGTCAGCAGTTCAAACGAGAAGACCATTATTTGATAACTCCGACGCCTGGCTGTGGTTGAGGTAATTCACCGCCAGCCAGGGTCAATGCACCGGTTGCGTCCTTACTTGGCTGAAGCCGCCTTGGAATAGGGGGCAATGAATTCCCCTGTCTTGTCACCCGCAGGCGACAACACAACCTGGGCGGTCCGGCTGCGGAACTGCTCCTGGTCCTTGTCTTTCAGGCCGCGGAACTGCGCCATGATCACTCGGGGATTGGAGCGCTCGCCATTAGCGTCATAGCGCACCGGGCCGACAATGGTCTTCATCTCGTTTTTGCGCAGATAGTCGGCCAGCTTGCGGTCATCCAGGCTCTTGGTGCCTTTGACGGCTTGCTCCAGCATTTCTCCAATGGCATAGCTGAACGGCGGCAGATAAAAGCCGAGCTCGTCAATTTTCTCGGCCTTGGCGCGCACGGTGTAACGCTTCAGAAAGGCCTCCACACCAGGCAGGGCCATGCCAGGCACATAGGCATGGTAATTGACGATGCCATTCAACTTGCTGCCGAGGTTTACAGCAATCGGCGTGAATTGCAGACCGACCATGCCGCCGCCGACAATCTTGACCTGCGGCCCAAGGCCGATCTCAGCGATCGAATTGACGATGGCCGCCGAGGAAGCCGGGTAGGAGGCGATAAACACAACTTCGGCGTTGGAGGCGCGGATCGCACGCACCAGAGACGAAAAGTCCTTGGTGGACGGCGGGAAGTTTTGGTCATAAACAATGTTCAAACCCTGCGCCTTGAAATAGGGGCGTGCGCCATTGGCCAGATTCTGCGAAAACTCCAGGTCTTCCGCCAGAATGGCCGCTGTCTTGCCGCCCGCCGCGCGCCCGGCCTCCAGAAAGCCCTTGGACCAATCCTCCGCCGTATTCCAAGGCGCGTTGTTGAACCACATATCATGCTTGGTCTTGTCATTCACCTGGAAGGAGAAGTTGCCCATCAGCAGCTTATTGCGCTGTTTGACCAGCGGCATGATCGGCGCGGTGGGCACGGTTGCATAGGGGGCGAACAGCAGGTCGACCTTGTCAATATCGAGCAGCTTGGTATAGATGCCCGGGGAGTTGGCAGGGTTGCCCTGATCATCAAAATAAACCAGTTCGACCTTGCGCCCAAGCAGTCCGCCCCTGGCATTGACATCTTCAGCCCAGATTTTCAGGGCCAGCAAGGAGGCCTGCCCGCCACCGCCCAAACCACCGGTGAGCGGCATGCTGAAGCCGATCTTGACCGGGGTGTTGGCCAGCGCGCCTGCTGGACTAAGTCCAGCGACCAACGCTGCCGCAGAGGTGGCGCCCAACAATTTGCGACGAATCTTATCCATGCTTGTCTCCTGTTTTGAGTCCGACTTCAAACAATATAGTGCAACAGGCGGCGGCTCATTAACCTGCTGTACCTCATCAATCAATGGGACCGGGGCATGGCGCTGTAATCTTCACCACCCCAGTCGATGGAATCATCCACATTAAAGAAGTTGAGTTCCACGGTGATGCCGTCCGGGTCTTTGACAAACAACTGAAACAGCTTGGAGTCTGCCAGATAGCGCGGCCGGTAGGGCACGCCCAAGCCCTTGAGGTGCTCGACAAACGCCAGCGGGTCATCGGCCAAAAACGCCACATGGTCGATCACTCCGCTGTTGTCATTGGCCGCGCCCTGCGGGGTGCCAATGAAATAAAGCGACGCATTGTCAATCGCACCGGGCGCCAGATGCACCTGGGCAGAGCCGGCCACACCGAGCCAATAACCGGGAAAGGGGAAATCCGGTCGCGGCACCTGTGACATGCCCAGCACCTCCTGGTAGAAGGCGCGTGACTTTTCCAGGTCGTTGGACCGAATCAGAAAATGGTTGATCGAGGTCAGCGGCATGCGGTCAGCATCGTGGTGGTGGTTTTAGCCTTGGGATATTGTGACATTTACGCCTGGACGCTAATTAGGGCAAACCATGAGAGGCGCAAAGGCTCACACAGTCGACCAAGCGCCGCCACTTGGTCACTTCGTTGATCAAGTTGACCTGGCCCCAGGTCCAATAAACTGTGGGCCGGGGTATGAATATCGGCGCCAATTCAGGCGCCTTGTTGGGCCCTGCGGACATCAAAAGGAGTCACCCCATGCCACGCCGATTTGTTGACCTCTCGATCTATCTGGAAAACGATGTCGTGTCCGATCCGCCCGCGTTTGCGCCAAGGATTGAGTATTTCACCCACCAGGACAGCTTTGCCCAGATTGAACCCTTTTTTCCTGGCCTGAAAAAGGAGGACCTGCCCGACGGTGAGGGCTGGGCGGTGGAGATGGTGCAGCTGTGCACCCACAACGGCACCCATCTGGATGCGCCCTACCACTTTCACTCCACCATGGACAAGGCGCTGGGCAACAAGAAAGCCTCCATTGCGATTGACGAAGTGCCGCTGGAGTGGTGTTTCCAGCCTGGCGTGAAGCTGGACTTTCGCCATCTGCCTGACGGCCATGTGGTAACAGCTGAGGAAGTGCAGGCCGAGCTGGCGCGCATTGGCCACACTCTGCAGCCGCTGGAAATTGTGGTGGTCAACACCCGGGCTGGCCAGCAGTATGGCCAGAGCAACTATGTGGCCTCGGGCTGCGGCATGGGCTATGAGGCCACCATGTACCTGCTCGAGCGCGGCATCCGCCTGACCGGCACCGATGCCTGGAGCTGGGATGCGCCCTTTGTCTACACTGCACAAAAATACAGCGCATCAAAAAATGCCGCCCTGATCTGGGAGGGTCACAAGGCAGGGCGCGACATCGGTTATTGCCATCTTGAGAAACTGCACAATCTGGAAGCGCTGCCCTCAGATGGCTTCTACATCTCCTGCTTTCCGCACAAGATCCGCGGCGCATCCGCCGGCTGGACGCGTGCCGTGGCAATTTTTGACGATACGCTGTTCAGCGAGCCAGCCCATCAGAAAACGGCCGCGGCGCCCTGATCTGTTGGCCGCCTCGTCTTGTTGGCCCGACTTAGCTACTCCAATCACAGCACCTCCAGCGCCGAGGGGCCGCATGGTGGGGCAAAAAGCCGGTCGAGTTCGGCCAGTTGCGCTGGCGTGAGCTGCATGTCTTGCGCCAGGGCGTTGTCCCGTAGATGCTGCTCGCTGGAGGATTTGGGAATCGCGATCACCCCGGCCTGTGCAATCAGCCAGGCCAGTGCCGCTTGCGCCGGGCTGATGCAGTTTTCGCTGGCAAAAGCCCAAGCCCTTGTGGCGCAACAGGCGCGCCTGCTCAATCGGCGAATAGGCCATGGTGGCCACGCCATGCTGCTTGAGCCAGGGCAGCAACCCCCACTCCACGCCGCGCCGGCCCAGGTTGTAGAGCACCTGATTGGCCGCCACATGCTGGCCTTGGGGCACTTGCCAAAGCTTGGCCATGTCATCGGCGTCCAGATTGCTCACACCCCAGTGGCGAATCTTGCCGGAACTTTTCAGCGCCTCAAAAGCCTGCACGGTTTCAGCCAGTGGATGCTGTCCGCGCCAGTGCAGGAGATAGAGATCGATCCGATCAGTCTGCAGGCGTTTGAGGCTGCGCTCACAGGCCGCAATGGTGCCCCTGCGTGAGGCGTTGTGAGGATAGACCTTGCTCACCACAAACGCTGCATCGCGCCGGCTTGGCCGGTCTGACAGGGCCTTGCCCACCACCTCCTCAGCCCTGCCATCGGCATACATTTCGGCGGTGTCGATCAAGGTCATGCCCAGATCCATCCCCAGCCGCAGGGCGGCAATCTCTTGCTGGCGCGCGGCGGCCTGTTCGCCCATGAACCAGGTGCCCTGTCCCAGCGCCGACACCTGTTCGCCAGACGGCAGGCGCACGGTTTTCATGCGGCAAAGGCTTTGGCAATCGCGTCGGTAATCTGCTGATCCTGCTCCGAGGTCAGGCCGCTGACCCCGATGGCGCCACGCAGGGTGCCGTCCTGCTCCTTCAATGGCGAGCCCCCAGGCAGGGATGTCAGCTGGGGGTCGCAGAAATCGCCGACCTGGATGCCCTCGCGGTGCAGGCGCTCGAGCACCGCCTGGGTGGTGGTGCCCATGCGCGCAGCGCTGTAGGCCTTGCCCTGGGAAATGGCCACCGACCGAAAGGGCGCACCATCCATGCGGGCAAATGCCAGCAGCAGGCCGGTGTGATCGCAGACAGAGACACAAATCGGACGATTGAATTCCTGGCTGGCTCGCAACATGGCTTGGTCGAGCAGCTGACGGGCAAGGTCGAGGGTCAATGCGGGCATAAAAATTTCCTAGAGCGGTCGGGTTGAAGAGAGGGATCGATCGGGCTTTTGATCGGATTTTCAGAATCCTAACCCCATGACTCAGGGCCCAGCACCGAGCCAGCCTGAGCGCCTCAGTTCAGGCCGCGCACCACCTCCAGCGCCTCTTCCACCCGTTCGACCGCATGAATGGTCATGCCTTCGATGGACTTCTTGGGCGCATTGGCTTTAGGGACAATGGCCTGGGCAAAGCCCAGCTTGGCAGCCTCTTTCAGTCGCTCCTGACCCCGCGGGGCAGGGCGCACCTCACCGGCCAGGCCGACTTCGCCAAAGGCAATAAACCCCTTGGGCAGGGGCTTGCCGCGCAAGGATGAAGTGATGGCCAGCAGCACCGCCAAATCTGCCGCCGGCTCGCTGATGCGCACGCCCCCCACTGCGTTGACAAACACATCCTGGTCCATGCAGGCCACGCCCGCATGCCGATGCAACACCGCCAGCAACATGGCCAGGCGGTCGCGCTCCAGACCCACCGACAGCCGGCGCGGCGAGGGGCCGCCGCTGTCCACCAGCGCCTGCACCTCCACCAGCAGGGGCCGGGTGCCCTCCAGTGTGACCATGACACAGCTGCCTGGCACCGGCTGGTTGTGCTGACTGAGAAATATCGCGCTGGGGTTGCTGACGCCCCTCAGGCCCTTGTCGGTCATGGCAAAGACACCGATCTCATTGACCGCGCCAAAGCGGTTCTTGATCGCGCGCACCAGTCGAAAGCTGCTGTGGGTGTCGCCCTCAAAGTAGAGCACGGTGTCCACCATATGCTCGAGCACTCGCGGGCCCGCCAACGCCCCCTCTTTGGTGACATGGCCCACCAGCACAATCGTGGCGCCACTGGCCTTGGCCGCGCGGGTCAGGTGGGCGGCACACTCGCGCACCTGCGCCACCGAACCCGGCGCCGAGCTCAGCTGCTCTGAATAGATGGTTTGGATCGAGTCGATCACGGCCACAGCGGGCCGGCGCTGCTCCAAGGTGGCCAGGATGTTTTCCAGCTGAATCTCAGCCATCACCGCCACCTGCGACTGCCCCACGCCCAGTCGGCGCGCGCGCAGCGCCACCTGGGCGCCGCTTTCCTCGCCAGTGACATAGAGGGTGTGCAGGCCACCGCGCTGCAGGGCATCGAGGGCCTGCAACAGGAGCGTCGATTTGCCGATGCCGGGGTCGCCGCCGATCAGCACCACCGCGCCCTCGACAATGCCGCCGCCAAGCACGCGGTCCAATTCTTCCAGCCCAGTGAGGGTGCGCGCCACATCACTGGCCTCAATCTCGGCCAGGGGCGCGACCTCCGTGGCCTTCGCCAGAGCAGCAAAGCGGTTTTTGACAGGCCCCGGGTTTTCGGCCACGCCCTCGAGCAGTGAGTTCCAGGCATTGCAGTGCGGACATTTGCCCAGCCATTTCAGGCTGTTGCCACCACACTCGCTGCAGGTATAGAGAATCTTGCCCTTGGCCATGCAGGCAATGATACTGTATGCATTTACAGTTGCCAAGACTGGTCTTTCCCTGCGCCTTGACTGCGTATCATCGGTCCCTTCAAGCACCCCACCTTCCATGCAGACACCGGTCAACACCTTCAAGCAAGCCCTGCGGCAAGGCCCGCCTCAATTCGGACTGTGGCTGGATCTGGCCGATGGCCTGAGCACCGAGTTGCTGGCCGGCATCGGCTACGACTGGTTGGTGATCGACGGCGAGCATGGCCCCAACGATCTGCGCTCGGTGTTGTCCCAGTTGCAGGCCATCGGCAGCGCACGCGCCAGTCTTGCCGGCGTGGGCACCCAAGCGATTGTGCGACTGCCACAAGGTGATACCGCACTGATCAAGCAATACCTGGAGCTGGGCGCGCAGACTCTGCTGATTCCGATGGTGGATACCGCCGAACAGGCCGATCAGTGGGCGCGCGCCATGCGCTATCCGCCAAAAGGGGTGCGCGGCATGGGCAGCTTCATGGCGCGCTCGTCGCGTTGGCAGGGCTACCCCGACTACGCGCGCGAGGCCAACGATCAGATGTGCCTGCTGGTGCAGGTCGAGACAGTGCAAGCCTTGCAAAACCTGGATGCCATCGCTGCAACACCCGATGTGGATGGCGTATTCCTCGGACCCTACGACCTGTCTTTTTCCATGGGCTTCCCCGGCCAGCCCGATCATCCCGAGGTGCTCGCCGCCCTGGAGGATGCTGTGGCGCGCATCCGCAAAGCCGGCAAGGCGCCAGGCATCCTGGCCACCGACGAGGAACGGGCGCGCCATTGGTTGCAAGCCGGCGTGCGCTTTATAGGCGTCGGCCTGGACGCAGTGCTGCTGGCCAATGCGGCGCGCTCGCTGCTGGCCAGGTACAAGCCTGGCCCCAAGACTGCATGAATCGCGCGCCCCTGAGTCGCAGCGCCTTTCTCACTCTGCTGCTGGTTGCCTGCATGATGGGGGGCAATCATGTCGCCGCGCGGATGGCCTTCAATCACGGCGTTGATGTGGCCACTGCGGTGGCCGTGCGCAGCAGCATCACCGCGCTGGTCGTCGTCTTTCTGCTGCTGTGGCAGGGCGTTTCCCTGCGCATCCAGCCGCGCCACATTCGGCCGCTGCTGCTGATCGGTGCGCTGATCTCGGTGCAGAGTCTGACGCTCTATTCCTCGGTGGCACGGCTGCCCGTTGCGCTGGCGCTGCTCGCCTTCAACACCTATCCGCTGTGGGCGGCCTTCTGGGACTGGCTGCTGTATCGGCGCACGCCCGAGCGTGCGGTGCTGCTGGCCATGCCGGTGCTGATGGTCGGCCTGGCTTTGGCATTGGATGTGCTGGGGGCGGCCTCGGGTCTGGGCGCGGCCGGGCAGTGGGGGCGAATCGGGGCAGGCGTGGCCTTTGCCCTGACCGCCGCAGCCACCTTTGCTGTGGCCCTGGTGATCACCCAGCACCGGGCCGCCGAGGTCGATGGCCGGGTGCGCACGGTCACCACGCTGGGTATGGTGGGTGTGCTGGCTCTGATCGGTTCGATCGCGCAGGGCGGCCTGCAACTGCCGCAATCCGCACCAGGTTGGTGGGGGCTGTTGCTGCTCACTTTCTTGTACGGCACCGCGTTCACCATCATGTTCACTGTGCTGCCCAGACTGGGGGTTGTGGGCGGCTCACCGATCATGAATGTGGAGCCAATTTTTGCGCTGGTGCTGGCCTGGATCGTGCTGGACCAAAGTATCGCGGCAATGCAGGTTGTCGGCGGCCTGATGGTGGTGGGCACCGTCATGGCACTGGGTTTGCGACGCTAGCCATGAGCCTGGAGGTGATGCTGGTGGTGCTGTTTTCAGCCCTGCTGCATGTAGGCTGGAATGTGCTGGTACGCACCGCCGGCGACAAGGTCTTCAGCACTCTGGCTGTGGTGTTGGGCGCCGGGTTGCTGGCATTGCCCCTGCTCGCTGTGCTGCCCTTGCCTGCCACCGAGAGCCAGCCCTATGTGCTGGCTTCGGGCCTGCTGCACCTGGTTTACTTTTCCCTGCTGGCCCTGTCCTATAGCCAGGCCGAGCTAAGCCTGGCCTACCCCATCATGCGGGGTGCCGCCCCGGCGCTTGCCGCCATCGCAGCGCTTGTATGGCTGGGCGAATCCACATCCTCGCTTGGCTGGCTGGGCGTGACGCTGATCAGCGCGGGTGCACTCAGCCTGGCGGTGGCAGCGTGGCGCGTCAGCCCCATGCATGCCAGTGGTCTTTTTTTCGCCCTCGGCAACGCGGCCGTGATTGCCGGCTACACCGTGGTTGACGGCCAGGGTGCCCGCCTTTCGGGCAACGCCCTGAGCTATACCGGGTGGACCTTTGTGCTCACGGCCCTTCTGTTGCTTCTCAGCACCAGGATGCTGCGCGGGCAAGCCCTATGGGGTGCGATACGCCCCCTGTGGCGCACCGCCGTGCTGGGAGGCGCGGGCACGCTGGGCGCCTATTCGATGGTGCTGTGGGCCATGGGCCATGCGCCGATAGCCGCGGTGGCCGCCCTGCGCGAGAGCTCGATTGTCTTTGCCGCCATCATCGGGGTGGTGTTTCTGCATGAGCGCATCGGGCGCGCGCGGCTGCTGGCCATTGCGATGGTCTGCCTCGGTGCAGTCTGCATCAAGCTGTCCTGAGGCATGGCCGCAAGCCACACCGCGCGGCCCCGCTACACTGAGGCCCCCAGCCAATTTTTGAGCTTCGCCCGGACATGAAAAAAGCCCCTCCCTATGTGCCGCAGATCCGCCTGTTTTTACATTGGCTGCGTCAGCATCGTGGCCTGGACTTCAAGAACTATGATGATCTCTGGCGCTGGTCGGTGACCGACCTGGATGCATTCTGGCAAAGCATCTGGGATTGCTTCGGCATCTATTCGCCCACCCCGCACAGCGCCGCGCTGTCTGACAACAGAATGCCTGGAGCCCGCTGGTTTACAGGCGCCCAGGTCAACTACGCACAGCAGGTCTTTCGCCATGTGACCCTCGCCCATGAGGCCGGTGTGCCCGCCATCATCAGTCACAATGAAAAAAGTCTGGCTGCGGGCAAACAGGCGCAAGAACTGAGTTGGCCCGAGTTGCGCCGCCAGGCTGCCTCGCTGGCCCTGCACCTGCGCGCCCAAGGCGTGCGCAAGGGTGACCGGGTGGTGGCCTACCTGCCCAACATTCCACAAGCCATTGTGGCTTTCCTGGCCACGGCCAGCATAGGCGCGGTATGGAGCGTATGCGCCCCCGATATGGGCACAGCCGCCGTGCTTGACCGCTTCAGGCAGATCGAACCCAAGGTCCTGATCGCCTGCGACGGGGTGACCTATGCCGGGCGCGACACCGACCGGCGTGAGGTGGTGGCCGAAATTTGTGCTGCCCTGCCCACGGTGCAACACCTGGTGCTGCTGAGCAACTTGGGCCTGCCGTCGTTCCAGGTGCGCGCTGGCATCTCGCAAGCCGCCTTTGAGACGGCTAGTGCCCGCAATGACAATGACATCAGCCGATTTGAGCCTGAGATGCTTGCCTTTGACCATCCCCTGTGGGTGGTCTATTCAAGCGGCACCACCGGATTGCCCAAGCCGATCGTGCACGGCCATGGCGGCATCCTGATCTATGCCATGGCCCTGTCACTCAACAGCGACATTGGTTGCAGCTATGGCCCCAATGCCCGGGGCGAGCGCTATCACTGGTACAGCTCAACCGGCTGGATCATGTGGAACATCCAGATGAGCGGCCTGCTCACTGGCACCACCTTGTGCATCTTTGACGGCAGCCCGGGCGGCGCCACAGTCGATGCTGCAGGCAACAAGCAGTCGCCCGACTGGACCACGCTGTGGCGCTTTTGCGCCCATGTGGGCGCCACCTTCTTTGGCGCAAGTGCAGCTTTTTTCACCAACTGCATGAAGTCCGGCATCGACGTCACCCGTTGCGGCGAGCTGCGCCAGGTGCGCGCGCTGGGCTCTACCGGCTCGCCTCTGAGCGAAGAGGTGCAGCGTTGGGTCAACACACAGGTGCGGCGCCTGCGCCCAGCTACGGCCGAAGAGAAGAAGTATCACGGCGGCGGCATTTGGTGGTGCAATTTTTCTGGCGGCACCGACTTCGCGGGCGCCTTTGTCGGCAGCTACCGCGAGTTGCCGCTGGTTGTGGGCGAGATGCAATGCCGCTTGCTGGGCTGCGCCATTGAATCATGGAACGAGGAGGGCGTCCCGGTGATCGACGCGGTGGGCGAGCTGGTCTGTACCCAGCCTATTCCCAGCATGCCGCTTTACTTCTGGAACGACAAGGACAATGCCCGCTATCTGTCGAGCTACTTTGACATGTACCCTGCCGGCCACGGAAGACGGCCTGGCGGCGGCGATGGTCCGGCAGCCATGGGGCCCGTGTGGCGCCACGGTGACTGGCTGAAAATCACTGCACGCGGCAGCTGCATCATTTACGGCCGCAGCGATGCCACCATCAACCGCCATGGCCTGCGCATGGGCACCAGCGAGCTCTACAGCGCGGTGGAGTCCTTGCCCGAGGTGCTGGATTCGATGGTGGTCGATCTGGAATACCTGGGGCGTGAGAGCTACATGCCCTTGTTTGTGGTGCTGCGCGAAGGCGTGACGCTGGACGATGCGCTCAAATCACGCATCAACAACGCGATCAAGACCACGTTGTCTCCGCGCTTTGTGCCCAATGAGGTGCTGCAGGTGGCCGAAATTCCACGCACCCTGAGTGGCAAGAAGCAGGAGCTGCCAATCAAGAAGCTGCTCTTGGGCCAGCCGATCGAAAAAGTGGTGAACAAGGACGCCATGGCCAATCCGGGCTGCCTGGCCTGGTATGTGGACTTTGCTGCCCGCCATGCAGCGCGTCCATCTGGCCTTGCCTAGTGCCATGTGGTGCTGAGCGCATTGGGGCGGCGCACCTTCTTGTGACATGCCTGGCGCCACTGCCTTTTTTAATGTTACCTGCCTAGGGTTTACCCGAATGTCAAATAGGAATAGATCCACTAAATTAATTCAAACTTAAAATATTCAAACCTCAAGCAAAGTGCGCTCATGAATATCGTTTGTATTGGGGGTGGCCCCGCGGGCCTTTACTTCGGATTGCTGATGAAACAGCTCAATCCGGCACACGAAATCACCGTGGTCGAGCGCAACAAGCCCTACGACACCTTTGGTTGGGGCGTGGTCTTCTCAGACGCGACCATGGACAACATGCGGCTGTGGGACAAGCAAACCGCCAACGAAATCCAGCAGGCCTTCAACCACTGGGACGACATCGAGTTGCGCTTCAAAGGTCGCACTATCCGCTCGGGCGGGCACGGCTTTGTAGGCATCGGACGTAAAAAACTGCTCAACATCTTGCAGGCGCGCTGCGAGTCCCTTGGGGTGAAGTTGGTGTTTGAGCATGAGGCTGCGTCGGACGATGACTATCCCGATGCCCACCTCATCATCGCCAGTGACGGCATCAACTCCACCATTCGCAACAAGTACCAGGCGCATTTCAAGCCCGATATCGTGGTGCGCCCCAACCGCTACATTTGGCTAGGCACGCACTGTCTTTACGATGCCTTCACCTTCGATTTCCAAAAAACCGAGCACGGCTGGTTCCAGGCGCATATCTACAAGTTTGACGACAAGACGACCACCTTCATCGTCGAATGCCCGGAGCAAGTGTGGCTGGCCCACGGCCTGGACAAAGCTGATCAGGACCAGTCCATTGCCTTTTGCGAAAAGCTCTTCACAGACAGCCTGCAAGGCCACAAGCTCATGTCGAATGCGCGCCATATGCGCGGCTCGGCCTGGCTCAACTTCCAGCGTGTGGTGTGCCAGGATTGGTGGATCCATAACAAGAATGGCAGTCACGTCGTGCTCATGGGCGATGCAGTGCATACGGCGCACTTTGCAATTGGCTCGGGCACCAAGCTGGCTTTTGAAGATGCCATTGAACTGGTCAAACAGTTCAAGGCTGTGGGCGACCAGCCCGCACAACTTGGCCAAGTGCTCTCGCAATACCAGTCTGCACGTAGCGTGGAAACTTTGCGCATTCAAAACGCAGCCTGGAATGCGATGGAATGGTTCGAGGTGTGCGGCGAGCGATATTGCGATCAGCTCGAGCCCGAGCAGTTCATGTACTCCATGCTCACAAGGAGCCAGCGCATTGGCCACGAAAATCTACGCGTGCGCGACAAGCAGTGGCTGGAGGGTTATGAGCAATGGTTTGGCCAGCGTGCGAGTGAGCTATCCCAAACCCCCATGATCCAAGCACCCACGCCGCCCATGTTCACCCCCTACAAGGTGCGATCGGTCACGCTCAAAAATCGCGTGGTGGTGTCGCCCATGGCTCAATATTCGGCCGAGCGCGGCCTCGCTGGCGACTATCACCTGGTCCACCTGGGCGCACGCGCCATGGGCGGGGCGGGGATGGTGTTTGCCGAAATGACCTGTGTGAGCCCCGATGCCCGCATCACACCTGGCTGCCCGGGGTTGTGGAATGACGAGCAAACCCAGGCCTGGCGACGCATCACGGACTGGGTGCATGAGCACACCGAGGCCAAGATGGCCGTGCAGATCGGTCACGCAGGGGCCAAAGGGGCAACACGCCGCGCCTGGGATGGCATTGACAAGCCTTTGGCTGACAACGGCCCCGAGGCCGCGTGGCCTCTGATCTCGGCTTCACCCCAGCAATATCTTGACGGGGAAAGCGCCTGGTCGCGCGCCATGACTCGCGATGATATGGACCGCGTCAAGGCCGATTTTGTGGCCTCTACCCAACGGGCTATGCAGGCTGGCTTTGACTGGCTGGAACTGCATTGTGCCCACGGCTATTTGCTGTCATCCTTCATCAGCCCACTTACCAACCAGCGCCAGGATAAATACGGTGGCACGCTGGCCAATCGCTTGCGCTATCCAGTGGAGGTATTTTTGGCGGTGCGGGCGGCCTGGCCAGAGCACCTGCCTATCTCGGTTCGCATTTCAGCCCACGATTGGGTCGAAGGCGGCATCACCCCGGGCGAGGCGGTTCTCATCGCGCGCGCCTTCAAAGCCGCCGGAGCAGACATGATTGATTGCTCGTCGGGCCAGGTGAGCAAGAAAGAGAAAATCGTTTTTGGCCGAATGTTCCAGACCCCATTTGCAGATCGCGTGCGACAGGAAGCTGGCATCGCCACCATTGCCGTGGGGGCCATCAGTGAGGCCGATCATGTCAATAGCGTGATTGCTGCGGGTCGTGCCGACTTGTGCGCAGTGGCGCGCCCCCACCTGGCCAACCCAGCCTGGACCTTGAGCGAAGCCGCAAAGATTGGCTACGCACCGATACCCTGGCCCAAAGCTTATCGTTCAGCCAAGGCCCAAATGGAAGCCAACTACTCTCGCGAAAAAGCCCAGCAGCTCTCGCAGGTCGAGGCCGCAAGACAAGAAGGACTACGCCAAGCGAGCCTAGAGCCATAAGGCGCAGCCATGAACGATCTCGTCGCCCCCGATCTGGAACACCGCCTGCTGGCTGAGGACCACACCTCTCTGCGTTTATGGTTGCGCTTGCTCACCACCACCATTCGGCTGGAAGACACGGTGCGCCAACGCTTGCGTGAAGGCTTTGGCATCACCCTGCCGCGCTTTGACCTCATGGCTCAGTTGGATCGCGAAAGCGAAGGCCTCACCATGGGCGAGTTGTCACGCCGCATGATGGTCACCGGCGGCAACATCACCACCATCGTCGATCAGCTCGAGAAAGAGCATCTGGTGCAACGCGTTCCCTTGCCCGACGATCGCCGCTCCTGGCGTGTTTGCATGACTGGGCCAGGGCGCGCTGCCTTTGTGACCATGGCGCATGCTCACGAGCAATGGGTGAAAGATCTGATGTCACCACTCACAGAAGACCAACAGCTGAAATTGCACGCCTTGCTGGGTTTGCTCAAGCACGGCCTGCTCAAAGACTCACCCATCCACGAGGCCCAGCATGACAGCTCCTGACTCTCCACCGAACTTCAACCCCCTGGGCAGCAACCGCCTGCTGCTCGAGCCCAAACACTTTGAACTGGCTTTGCAAGACCGTATAGCCACGATTAGGCTCAAGCGCCCCGAGCGCAAAAACCCCCTGACCTTTGACAGCTATGCCGAGTTACGTGACTGGTTTCGCGCACTGGCATATTCCAGTGAGGTTGAGGTTGTGGTGTGGGCCAGCAACGAGGGCAATTTTTGTTCGGGCGGTGATGTGCATGACATCATCGGCCCGCTCACCCGCCTGGACATGACGGGGCTGTTGCGCTTTACCCGCATGACGGGTGACCTGGTCAAGGCCATGCTGCATTGCGGCAAACCCATCATTGCCGCAGTCGATGGCGTATGCGCGGGCGCGGGCGCGATCGCAGCCATGGCCTCGGACTTGCGCTTGGGCACGCCTCGCGCCAAGGTGGCTTTCCTGTTCACCCGTGTGGGCCTGGCCGGATGCGATATGGGCGCATGCGCTGTGCTGCCCCGTCTCATTGGCCAGGGCCGTGCAGCAGACTTGCTCTATAGCGGCCGCGCCATGAAAGCCGATGAGGGGTTTGCCTGGGGCTTCTACAACGCCTTGCACGAACCTGATGCCTTGCTTGCTCAAGCCCAGGACCTGGCCAGGCGCATTGCCGAGGGCCCCAATTTTGCCCACATGATGACCAAGACCCAGCTCAACCAAGAATGGAACATGGCCCTGGAGCAGGCGATTGAGGCCGAGGCCCAGGCGCAGGCAATTTGCATGCAGACCCAGGACTTTCATCGCGCCTATCGGGCCTTTGTGGCCAAGCAAACGCCAGTGTTTGAGGGCAACTGAGCCGGCCTAAGCCAAAACCTTGTCAAAGGATTGCAATGACCGACACCCGTTTTTTGGATTGGCCGTTTTTTGAGGCACACCACCGCCAACTCGCCTGCGACCTCGACGCCTGGGCGCTTGAGACACAAGAGCGCATGGCCAAGCAGCATGATGAGCAGAACGCCGACACTCTCACCCAAGCATGGGTGCGTGCGCTGGGTCAGGCCGGTTGGCTGCGCCACAGCGCCGTGGACCCCGATCACCCCGAACGCCCGCTTGATGTGCGAAGCCTGTGCCTGATACGCGATACCCTCGCGCGTCACCATGGCCTGGCCGACTTTGCCTTTGCGATGCAGGGCCTGGGCACAGGTGCGCTGTCGCTCTTTGGTAGCCCTGCCCAGCGCGAGGTACTGCGCCAAAGTCGTGCGGGGCAAACCATCACTGCCTTTGCCCTCACGGAGCCGCAATCGGGCTCGGATGTGGCCAACAGCACCATGTCGGCGCGGCTCGATGGCGACCACTATGTGCTCAATGGCGAAAAGACCTGGATCTCCAATGGCGGCATTGCCAACGGTTACACCGTATTCGCTCGAACTGGCGAGGGGCCTGGGGCCAAAGGCTTGTCGGCTTTTTGGGTGCCGGCCGACACGCTGGGCCTGAGTGTTGCCGAGCGTCTGCAAACCATAGCGCCCCATCCCTTGGCACGATTGGCATTTCGCGACTGCCGTGTGCCAGTCAGCGCGCGCATTGGCGTTCCGGGTGCAGGGTTTCGTATCGCCATGTCGGTGCTCGATGTGTTTCGATCCACTGTGGCGGCTGCGGCCCTGGGCTTTGCGCGCCGGGCACTGGACGAGGCCGTTGGGCGCGTCAACACACGGTGCATTGCAGGACAGCCCCTGGCCGAGTTGCAAATGGTTCAAGGCCACATCGCAGACATGGCCCTTTCGGTCGATGCGGCGGCCCTGCTGGTTTACCGTGCTGCCTGGGTGAAGGATCAGGGAGCCGAGCGCGTCTCGCGCGAAGCCGCCATGGCCAAGCTATTCGCCACCGAGGAAGCGCAAAAAGTCATCGACATGGCTGTGCAGTTGCATGGCGGCGATGGTGTCAAAAGCGGCGCAAAGGTCGAGCAGCTCTACCGCGACATCCGCGCCTTGCGCATTTATGAAGGGGCCAGCGATGTACAGCGCATCGTGATTGCCCGACATGCCTTGACCCACACTTGAATTGCAAGCAGGAGACCGCCATGCTTGGACCCACCGCTCACCTAGACACTTTTGCACGCGACCATTTGCCACCATCGGACCAGTGGCCCGATTTTCTGCTTGATCACTTTGCTTACCCGGACCATATCAACGCAGGCTATCAACTTTGCGATGCTCTGGTAGCCAAGGGGTTTGGCGACCGTACCGCCCTGGTGGGCAACGGGCGCCGCCGCACCTACAAGGAGCTGGCCGATTGGAGCAACCGTATTGCTCATGTGCTGGTGGAAGACTTTGGGCTCAACCCGGGCCAGCGCGTACTGCTGCGCTCGGCCAATAACCCCGCCATGGTGGCGGTATGGCTGGCGGTGACCAAGGCTGGTGGCGTGGCTGTCAACACCATGCCCATGCTGCGGGCCATTGAGCTTGGTGCCATTGTGGACATTGCTGAGGTTGGCCTGGCCTTGTGCGATACGCGGCTGATGGATGAACTCGTGGCTTGCGCCAAGGACTCTCGCTTCTTAAAAAAAGTCATTGGTTTTGACGGTACCGCCAACCACGATGCGGAACTCGACCGCCTGGCCCTGGAAAAGTCAGTGCACTTCGATGCCGTGCCCACTGGTCGTGACGACGTGGCCTTGATGGGCTTCACTTCCGGCACCACAGGAAAACCCAAAGCCACGATGCACTTTCACCGCGACCTGCTGATCGTGGCCGATGGCTACGCCAAAGAGGTCCTGAGGGTCACGCCAGAAGATGTGTTTGTAGGCTCGCCCCCCTTGGCCTTCACCTTTGGCCTGGGCGGACTGGCAGTTTTTCCCTTACGCTTCGGAGCCTGTGCGGTGCTGCTGGAAAACGCCTCGCCCCCCAACCTGATCGAGATCATTCAAAAGTACAAAGCCACCGTCTGCTTCACCGCGCCCACAGCTTACCGTGTGATGCTGCGGGCCATGGATGACGGGGCTGATTTGTCCAGCCTGCGCGCAGCGGTGTCAGCAGGCGAGACCTTGCCCGCGCCAGTTTACGAAGAGTGGCTGGCAAAAACCGGCAAGCCCATGCTCGATGGGATTGGTTCCACTGAGTTGTTGCATATCTTCATCACCAACCGGTTTGGCGACAGCCACCCTGGTGTGACCGGAAAACCCGTGACCGGTTACGAGGCCAAAGTGGTGGATGACGAGGGCCGGGAAGTTCCTCGTGGCACCATGGGGCGCTTGGCGGTGCGCGGGCCAACCGGTTGCCGCTACCTCAACGACGAGCGCCAAAAGAAATATGTCCAGGACGGCTGGAACATCACTGGCGACACTTTCATCCAGGACGAAGCTGGATACTTCCGGTTTGCCGCGCGCAACGACGACATGATCATCTCGGCTGGCTACAACATCGCTGGCCCCGAAGTGGAAGCCGTCTTGCTGCGCCACCCTGCTGTGAAGGAATGTGCCGTGGTGGGCAAGCCCGATGCCGAGCGCGGCGCGATTGTTTGTGCCCACGTGGTCTTGAGCGAGTCCGAGGTGCCCAGTGATGCCATGGTGCTTACCTTGCAAGATTATGTGAAGGCCACAATCGCGCCCTACAAATACCCGCGCAAAATCATCTTTACAAAAGAACTGCCCAAAACTGCAACAGGCAAGATCCAACGCTTCCGCTTACGTGACGCAGTCTGAATGCCAAGGCAATGAACCACTTGTCATACGGCAATTTCCACAAGCTACGCAGCGCCGCTCCTCCCTTGAGGCTGACCATGCCGCCTGCTCGAAGGTCTTCTGATGCGGCTGCAATGCACACGTTGGCGCGCCAATTTGTCGCAGGCCTTTCATAACACGGTGAAAGAGGAAAACCCAACTATGCCCCATACACTCCCCATTTATTCAAACGTCTAGGAGGGTCGTCCATGCATCAAGTCATTCAACCTGATGGGTGGCTGCCCGCCAAAGGCTATGCCAACGGGATACATACCCATAACGGCACGCTGTATGTGGGCGGCCAAATTGGCTGGAACGCACAGCAGAGATTTGAGACCCACGACTTCATAGGCCAGATGAGGCAAGCCCTGCGCAATATTCTCGATGTGGTGGAAAAGGCTGGGGGCCAAGCCAGTGACATCGTTCGCCTGACCTGGTATGTCACCGACAAGCGCGAGTACCTTGCGCGCCTGCGCGAGGTTGGACAAGCCTATCGCGAGATCATGGGCACGCACTTTCCAGCCATGGCCCTGGTAGTGGTGAGCGCCCTGGTTGAAGACGAGGCGATGGTCGAGATTGAAGCTACGGCGGTGCTAGATCGGAAGACATAGGGCTAGTGTGGTGGCATGGTGAGTGGTTAAAAAACACCTCGCAGGTCAAGCTGCATTCTTTGTTGATCACTCCATCTCAATGCCACGTCGGGCAATCACCTTGCGCAGGCTGTCAATGTCGCGCTCCACCCGCGCCTGAAATTCAGCCGGGGTGCTGGCCTTTGGGCTGCCGCCCAGGCCCACCAGTTTTTGCTTGACGTCAGGCTGCTCCAGCACCAGGCGCAGCGCAGCATTCAACTTGTCTAGGATGGCCGCCGGAGTGCCTGCTGGTGCAGCGATCCCAAGCCAGGACTCGAACACCACCGCTGGCAGCATATCGGCCACTGCGGGCACCCCTGACAGGTTGCTGCCGCCGGCTGGCGCCGTCACTGCCAGCGCACGTACCCGTTGATCGCGCAACAAGGCCGCGGTCAGGGTCATGGTGTCAACCATCACATCCACCCGACCCGCCAGCAACTCGGTCATGGGCCCGGTGCCGCCGCGAAAAGGCACATGCACCATGTTGATGCCAGCCTCGCTCACAATCCACTCGCCAATCAGGTGCGGTGCGGTGCCCACGCCAGAGGAGGAAAAAGAATATTTGCCCGGCTCAGCCTTGGCGCGCTGCATCAGATCGGCAAAAGATTTGATCGGTGAGCCCGGTGCCACCGACAGCGCCAAGGGGTAGGTGGTGACGGTGGAGATCCAGGCAAAGTCTTTCACCGGGTGAAAGGGTAGGCTTTTCTTCATCGCTGCACCACTGGAATGTCCACTGGGCAAGAGGATCAGGGTGTAACCATCGGGGGTCGACTTGGTCAGCATCTCGGCTGCGATATTGCCGCCAGCGCCGGGCTTGTTGTCCACCACCACGTTCTGCCCCAGCCGCTCGCCCAAGGGTTGCGCCACCAGGCGTGCCACGATGTCGGAGCCGCCACCCGGGGGGAAGCCTAGCAACAGCCGGATTGGTTTGCGCGGGTAATCAGCTGGGGCTGGCGTGCTCTGCGCCTGCGCGCCGAAACTGACCGCGCCTAAAAGCAAAAGGCCGGCGGTAAAAAAAGAAAATTTTTGTTTGCCATAAGTGGTCATGAGGCATCTCCTGTTACAAAGCCCATGCGTTGGGCCATTTCGCCTAGCCATTGCTCGCGCGCCTGGAATTTGGGCCGTTGACACGCAATGGCCCGCGCTTGGGCCAGCAGATCTTCATCGCTCTGTTGCAAATCGACCGGTTCACGCAAAGGTTGCTCGCAATACCAGGGTGTGTCCATGAACACCTCAATACGGTTACCCTCCGGGTCACGCAGATAGATCGAGATGGCATTGCCGTGGGTCACCGTCTGGATATCGCTGGCACCGCCCTCGGCCTGGGCCCGCGCCAGCACTAGGCGCAGGGTGGCCAGATCGGGCACGCGAAAGGAAATCTGGTTGATGTTGTTGAACCCTGAGCCCTCAGGCCGCCCTCCAGCCAGCACCAGCTGATGGTGTTCGGCTGGGTCCCGGCTGAGAAACACCAGGCCCACCGTGCCAAGATCACCCTGATCGGTCCGGGTGAAACACAGCACCTCCTGGTAAAAGCGCGCCATACGCTCCAAATCACGCACGGCAAAGCCCATATGACTGAAAGTGAGCGCACTTCCCGGCTTCAACCTTGGCAAAGTCTCTGTCATGCGGCCTCCAAAACCTGCCCGATCTGGGCAAGGGCGGGTCATCGTGTCGAGCTCGCATCTTACTGTGCCGCCCTGCCACCTGGTCGTCGGGCTTATGAAGCCCAGAAGGGTCAGCAGCTCTGGCCTCAGATTGGCTCCCTGGCCCACACCTGGGCAAGGGTACCATTGGGAGATTGTTTTGAAGATTGAATTTGGAGATTGCCCATGGCCAAAGCCGCCTTTCAGTGGAATGACCCTTTTTTGCTCGACCAGCAGCTGAGTGTGGATGAGCGCATGGTGCGAGATGCCGCCGCCGTCTATTGCCAGGACAAGTTGGCCAGCCGGGTGCTGGAGGCGTTTCGCCACGAGAAGACCGACCCCGGCATCTTTCGCGAGATGGGTGAACTGGGTTTGCTCGGTCCGACCATTCCCGAGCAATACGGCGGCCCTGGGCTGAACTATGTGGCCTATGGCCTGATCGCTCGTGAAGTGGAGCGGGTGGATTCTGGCTACCGCTCCATGATGAGTGTGCAGTCCTCCCTGGTGATGGTGCCCATCTTCGAGTTTGGCTCGGAAGCGCAAAAACAGAAATACCTGCCCAAGCTGGCGACTGGCGAATGGATCGGCTGCTTTGGCCTGACCGAGCCTGACCATGGCTCGGACCCCAACTCCATGGTGACCCGCGCCGTGAAAACTGCCGGCGGCTATCGGCTCAAGGGCAGCAAGATGTGGATCTCCAACAGCCCGATCGCCGATGTGTTTGTGGTCTGGGCCAAGGAGGTGAGCGAAGGGGGCCAGGTGGGGCCGATCCGCGGCTTTGTGCTGGAAAAGGGCATGAAGGGCTTGTCTGCCCCCGCAGTGCACGGCAAGGTGGGACTGCGCGCCTCGATCACCGGCGAAATTGTGATGGACGATGTCTTTTGTCCGGAAGAAAACGCATTCCCCGAAGTGCAAGGTCTCAAAGGGCCGTTCACCTGCCTCAACTCGGCCCGCTACGGCATTGCCTGGGGCGCGCTCGGTGCCGGCGAGGATTGCTGGTTCCGCGCCCGTCAGTATGTGCTCGATCGCCAGCAGTTTGGACGCCCTCTGGCGGCCAACCAGCTGATCCAGAAAAAGCTGGCCGACATGCAGACCGAAATCTCACTGGGCCTGCAAGGCTGTTTGCGACTGGGTCGAATGAAAGACGAAGGTACCGCGGCGGTGGAGATCACCTCCATCCTCAAGCGCAACTCCTGCGGCAAGGCGCTCGATATTGCCCGCCTGGCGCGCGACATGATGGGTGGCAACGGCATCTCGGACGAGTTTGGCGTAGTGCGACATTTGGTCAATCTGGAAGTGGTCAACACCTACGAGGGCACGCACGACATCCACGCCCTGATCCTGGGCCGCGCCCAGACCGGCATTGCCGCTTTCGCCAACTAATTACGCCAATTGAGATCGACCTGATGAGCCAGCCTGCCGCCCTGCCGCACCTCAAGGTGCTCGATCTCTCGCGTGTGCTTGCCGGTCCCTGGTGCACCCAGATCCTGGCCGATCTCGGTGCCGATGTGGTGAAGGTTGAACGCCCGATCAGTGGCGATGACACCCGACACTGGGGCCCGCCTTTTCTGCAGGACGCCAATGGCCAGAACACCGCGCACGCCAGCTATTTCACCTGCACCAACCGCAACAAGCGCTCCATGACGCTGGATATTGCCAAGCCCGAGGGCCAGGCCATCATCCGGCAAATGGCCGCGCAGAGCGATGTGCTGGTGGAGAACTTCAAGGTCGGTGGCCTGGCCCACTACGGACTTGACTATGCGAGCCTGAAGGAAATCAACCCGAGGTTGATCTACTGCTCGGTCACCGGCTTTGGTCAGGACGGTCCTTATGCCGAGCGGGCCGGCTACGACCTGATGGTGCAGGCCATGAGCGGCATGATGAGCATCACCGGGCGCAGCGACGATGAGCCTGGTGGCGGCCCGCAGCGGGTGGGCGTGGCGCTGACCGACATCTTCACCGGGGTCTATGCCGCCACCGCTATTTTGGCCGCCATCGAGGTACGGCACCGCACCGGCACCGGCCAGCATATCGACATGGCCCTGCTAGATGTCGGCATGGCCATTCTGGCCAACCAGGCCAGCGGGTTTCTGAATACTGGTGCCGTGCCGCAGCGCCAGGGCAACAGCCACCCCAGCCTGGTGCCCTACCAGGACATGCCGACACAGGATGGCGCCATGCTGCTGGCCATCGGCAATGATGGCCAGTTCGCGCGCTTTTGCGATGCGGCAGGTTGCCCGGAGCTGGCGCGCGATGAGCGCTATGCCACCAACACGCAACGGGTGATGCACCGCGCCGAGCTGGTGCCCCGGCTGCATCAGGTCACCCGCACCCGCAGCACCGCCGAGTGGATCGCCCTGCTGGAGAACAAGGCGGTGCCGTGCGGCCCGATCAATGACATTGGCCAGGCCTTTAGCGATGCCCAGGTTCAGGCGCGCGCCCTGGTGTTGGAGCAGGCCTGCTCGCCTGCTGCTGCAGCCAGCACCGGCGTGCAGACCATTCGCGGCGTGGCCAGTCCCCTGCGGCTGAACGAAACCCCGCCCGTGCTGCGCCGAGCTCCGCCTGCCCTGGGCGAGCACACCGATGAGGTGCTGGGGCAACTGGGCCTGACTGAAGAGCAGATTGCCGCGCTACACCAGGCCGGAATTATTTGAGCCGAAGCCCCCTCCCTAGCAGGCGCCAGATGACGCGCCATCGCCCTGCTCAGCGCTGTCCCTGAGTTTCCTGGCCTCGTCCTTGCCTCGATCAAATTCAGCGCGCCGTCGGGCAATCTCTTCAGGCGTGAGCCGCTCGATATTGCAGTAGTCCAGCTTCCAGTCCGGGTTGTCCTGCCAGCGCAAGGGCGACTGCATGGTGCTGCGCGCGGCAGTGGCCGACTCCAGCAGCTGCAAGGCCAACTCCAGGCTGAGGTCCTGCGAAGCCAGATCGCCGGGGCGGCCCGCCGCATTGCCGAGAGGAAAGTCGGTGAACAGCAGGCGCGGCACGCCCACATATTCCACGATGTCCTTGGCGCAACCCATGATGACGGTGGCGATCCCATGTTGCTCAAGCCAGCGCGCGGCCAGGCTGACCGACTGGTGACACACCGGGCAGTTGGGCACCAGAATGGCGGCGTCCACGTTGTCGGCCAGGCAGCGGGCCAACAGCTCAGGGGCATCCACCTCCAGCGTGGTTCGCTGGCTGCGGTTGGTCGGAAGGCCGTGAAAGCGAGGTGCCACCGCGGCCACGCGTGCGCGCGCTGCCGCGCGCCGCAATGCGGCCAGGGGGAAGTAGGCCGCCAGGTCATTCGCATACGTGTGTTGCCGGTCAATTGCGACATGCGCGATCCGCAGATCAGGGTCGAGCGCGGTGTCGCCAGAGGACAGCTGGGAGAACTTGGCCGAGGCGTTGGAGGGTGCACCGGGCCCCTGCTCGCCCGTGTCGACCTGGTAGGGTGCGGCGGTGGTAATCAGCGCCACCGTGCTTTGGGCCAGCGGTTTGGGCAAACGTTGAAACGGCACTTCGGCGTAATGTGCCCACTCGTAAGGCGCGCCATA
>CAXRBE010000021.1:0-2473 GCA_964228805.1 Burkholderiaceae bacterium | reverse complement strand
GTGGCCCCCGCCGAGCTGGCCGGTGTGCCGCAGGATGTGGTCGATGCCGCCTGCGCTGCCGCCGACAAGGACGGAAAAGCCGGGCAAGCCAAGCTCACGCTCAAAATGCCCAGCTACCTGCCGGTGATGCAGTTCGCCGACAGCAGCGCCTTGCGCGAGCGGCTCTACAAGGCCTACACCACACGCGCCTCCGACCAGGCCGAGGGTGAGGCCCAAAAATACGACAACACCGCCTTGATGAGCGAAATCCTGGCCCTGCGCCATGAAGAAGCGAAGCTGCTGGGCTACGACAACTTCGCCCAAGTCTCGGTGGTGCCCAAGATGGCCGAGTCGCCCGAAAAGGTCATCGCCTTCCTGCGCGACCTGGCCGCCAAAGCCAAGCCCTTCGCCGAAAAAGACCTGGCCGATCTGCGCGAATTCGCACGCAAGGAACTGGGTCTGAGCGGCCCACTCAACGCCTGGGACATCCCCTACCTGAGCGAAAAGCTCAAGGAAGCGCGCTACAGCTTCAGCGAGCAGGAGGTCAAACAGTACTTCACCGCGCCCAAAGTGCTGGCCGGTCTGTTCAAAATCATCGAAACCTTGTTCGAGGTCAACATCCGCAAGGACGAAGCGCCCGTCTGGCACCCTGCCGTGGAGTTCTACCGCATCGAACGCAACGGCCAACTGGTGGGCCAGTTTTATCTGGACCCGCCGGCCCGCGCTGGCAAGCGCGGTGGCGCCTGGATGGACGATGTGGTCGGTCGCTGGCTGCGCCCGGACACGGGCCAGCTGCAAACCCCGGTCGCGCACCTGGTGTGCAACTTCGCCGAAGGTGTGAACGGCAAGCCGCCGCTGCTCACCCACGACGACGTGATCACCCTCTTCCACGAGTTCGGCCATGGCCTGCACCACATGCTCACTCAGGTGAATGAGCGCGACGTGTCGGGCATCAGCGGTGTCGAATGGGACGCGGTGGAGCTGCCCAGCCAGTTCATGGAAAACTTCTGTTGGGAATGGTCGGTGCTGCAGCACATGACCCAGCACGTGGACAGCGGCGAACCGCTGCCCCGTGCGTTGTTCGACAAGATGCTGGCCGCCAAGAATTTCCAGAGCGGCCTGCAGACGCTGCGCCAGATCGAGTTTGCGCTCTTTGACATGCGCCTGCATGCCGAGCACGACCCGACGCTGGACTTCATGCCCCTGCTGCACGAAGTGCGTGCCGAAGTCGCCGTGCTGCAACCGCCGAGCTTCAACCGCATGGCCCACACCTTCAGCCACATCTTCTCGGGTGGCTATGCCGCAGGCTATTACAGCTACAAGTGGGCCGAAGTGCTGTCGGCCGATGCCTACGCGGCTTTTGAGGAAACGGCCGATGCGCACGGCCAGCCCAGCATCGAAACCGGTCGCCGCTACCGCCAGGCCATTTTGGAAGCCGGTGGCAGTCGCCCCGCACTGGAATCGTTCAAGGCCTTCCGAGGCCGCGAACCCAACCTGGACGCGCTGCTCAGACACCAGGGCATGGCCTGAACAGGCTCACTTGCTGCCGCTGTCATTCCCCGGCTCGACCGGGGAGTCCGTGCTCCCCTTGCCCAGCCCGATGTCCTGTTTGTCCTGGGTGGCCTGAAGCTTTTCACGCAGGTTCTGCAATTCGAGCCTGAAATTTTCTGCGTCACCGTAGTCCACAAAATGCGCGTAGCGGTCGTGCGCATGCAAAAGCCGCCGTGCGTGCTTGATCGGGCACCAGTACTGTTCGGTGCGGCTGGCGATCTCGGTGAAATAAGCCGCCAGACCGTTGCCGTATGAACAATAAGCGCAGTTGAGTTTTTCAAGCGCATTGAGGTACGCCAGGTGCGCGCGGTCATAGACCCAGCATTCGCTGCGCCGCACCTTCTGAATGCGAAACAACGGAAAACACAGCCACTGGTAGACCGTGAGAGCCAGGTCGAGCAACAGCATCGGCACAATCAGCCCGTAAATGAACGGTATGCACGCAAGGTGCCGCAACTCGGCCTCAGCCACATAGCGCCAAAAGCCGGTCTTGAAGCGCCGCTGCTGCGCCAGTACCGCTTGTTCAAAGTGCACGCGGCGATTTTCAAAATCAGCCTGCAAGGCATGACGCCGCCGCTGGAGCTCAGCCTCCAGATCTTCCTCAAGTTGCTGGATGCGGGCCAGGATTTCGGCGACATTTTTGTTCATACCATCCTCGAAGCACCGCTGAAATGCGATGGATACGAGCACAGTAAATCACAGCCGCACGCCTCGGGCAAATGAGGACTCTGTTGCCCGCGGGGCTCATGAAGGCCGCACAAAGCAAAAAGCCCGACACGGAACACTCCGTGTCGGGCTTGTATTTGGTAGGCGCGATTGGACTCGAACCAACGACCCCCACCATGTCAAGGTGGTGCTCTAACCAGCTGAGCTACGCGCCTGCAAGCCTTGCATTGTAGCAGGATTTTCAACGCCTTCTGGCATTGCGCACGCCTTTTACAGC